>CBDTVI010000001.1:0-47018 GCA_965364065.1 uncultured Yoonia sp.
GAAGCGCGGGTGTTGGATTAGGTTTTTGTGCAGGGCTAAGGTCTGCTGTGCGGACAAAGCCACAGTTGAATGACCTCACTGCTTAACGCTGCTGTTACGTGTTTTTACTGCACCATGGAGTCAGAAAGCGTGGGTATGGTGCTAGCGGCCAACGAGACGGGCTAGGCAGTGACTAACGCAACAATTCTTTTTTGCTCTTAACTCAGTCGGGTAGTTCGAAATGGGCATAGTGCCGCCCAATCAACAGACCCTGGATGCACGGCCTCGATGACATCGGCAAGGACTTGCGCGTGCGTTTTGCCGCCGTCTTCGGGCTCAGTGGACATGATAATGTCTACCATCATTTCAACATCAAATTGGATTTTCTTCTTGTCAGCGTAAAAATTCTGGTTCTCGCTCTTTCCAGCATCTCTACTTTTTTAGCTAAAGTTTTGGAACGCCCTCCGTTTTCGAATATTTTGAAAAACGGGACGAAAGGATGTGACGTCATTTCCATTGCACTAACTCCGATACTAAATAAATCTACCTCTTAACAATACAAGTTCCACTCAGCGGCATCGACCTGTACAAAAGTATAATTGTTTTCAACAACTTGTCGAAATTGTGGCGCTATGGGGCCGTTTGGCTTGCCACAGTTTGACTTTGCCTTATTTGGGCGCAAATTTGCTCAAAAATTGCCCCAATTGTTACAGGCTGATTCTATAGGTTTTGGGGCAAGAAAAACTGTGAAGTTCAACACCAGAATACTTTGACAGCGCGCTTGGCCGCGCTGCAGAAAGACGCAAGTTTGGGCTCAAAGCCGCCGTTCGCTATCTCTGCAAAACACCTTCGGATAGCCGACTGGCATTACTATCCGCGCATCAGCCTTGGCAAATCACCCGTCAGCCCTGCCGCACGCCGCATAAAGCCGCGCCGCAGGCTTGGTGCTGCATTCACGGCACCCATCCCAAGATCACGCGCAGCCCGTATTAAAGGGTTATCGTTTGAAAATAGTCTGTTGAATGTATCTGTGGCCAACGCCAGCGTAGCTGTGTCGAACCGTCGCCATTCTTGATAGCGCGCCAGTGCTTGCGCCCCGCCAATGTCTTCGCCGCGTGAGCGTGCTGTTTCCAGCACGTCGGCCAATGCCGCCACATCCCGTAGGCCAGCGTTCAAGCCTTGCCCAGCGATCGGGTGTACGCCGTGGGCTGCATCACCGATCAAGGCCATGCGGTCGGCGATGAAGCTGTTGGCCAACGTCAGGTTCAATGGATAGCTGAACCGCGCACCTGTCAGGCTGATCTGCCCCAAGAAGCTGCCAAAGGCAGGGCGCAATGCCTCAAGAAAGTCTGCGTCGTTCATCGCAATCAGCTCTGCCGCGCGGGGTTCGGTTTCGCTCCATACAATCGAGCTGCGGTTTTCGGTCAGTGGCAAGATCGCCAAAGGCCCAGCTGGCATAAAGAACTGATGTGCGATGCCGCCATGTGGCTTTTCATGTGCGACCGCGCAGACAACCGCTGTTTGGCCATATCCCCAACCCGTGCGCTTGATCCCTGCGCGTGTAGCCGTTCCGCTTTTGCGTCCGTCTGACCCGATCAAAAGGTGGCCATGGACCACCTTACCTGACGCCAAAGTCACCGATACGCCGCTTGCGTTGGTGGATTGTGCAACGACGGTTTCTTCGGCCAGTTGCGTGATCCGCCCGTCCGCTGCCATCGCGTCTAGAAAGGCACGGCGCAGGTGTCGGTCTTGGACCATATAACCCATCGGACCTTCTTCGATCTCAGCATGGTCGAAATGCATCATCCAAGGGCTTGGTCCTTCGCCCATCCGCCCATCGGTGACTTTAATCTCAAGCATCGGCTGCGCGTGATCGCTGATCGCATCCCAGACCCCAATGCCGCGCAACAACCGCATCGACGCAAGCGCAAGCGCATAGCTCCGCCCATCAAAATCGGGGTCTTTACGCGTATCGATCGCCAAGCTGTCGATGATGGTCACGCGAAAGCCCGCCTGTGCCGCGGCCAGCGCCAAAGCTGGTCCATTCAATCCGCCGCCTACGATGATCAAATCATTATCCATATCCTGCAATATGGCCGCTCGTACGGGATTGTCCATGCGCGGCTTGGCCGCTACCGTCCGCCAAACCTTGGGAGTATCGCATGCAAGATTGGCTATGGATGACAGCGGCAGATTTGGGTCGCGCGATTGGGGCAGGTGACATTGATCCGATCGCACTAACGGACATTTATCTGGCCGCCATTGACGCACATGAACACCGTGACCGCATTTATGCGCGGGTCACGCATGATCGCGCGAGATCCGAAGCAAAATCTGCGTCAGAGCGTGCAAAATCGGGCATGCGGCGTGGTCCGTTGGACGGTGTGCCGATTTCCTGGAAGGATTTGTTTGATACTGCGGGTACGGCGACTGAAGCAGGCACAGCCCTTATGGAAGGCCGTGTGCCGGACGCCGATGCAGAGGTTCTGCAGGCGGCGACTTCAGCGGGTCTAGTGTGTTTGGGCAAGACACATATGTCCGAGATTGCGTTTTCGGGACTAGGTTTGAACCCGATCACTGCTACTTCGCCTTGTGTGAATGATCCTGATGCTGTGCCGGGGGGGTCTTCTTCGGGGGCTGGGGCCTCGGTCGCGTTTGGGTTGGCTGCGGCGGCAATCGGGTCTGATACAGGTGGTTCAGTACGCATTCCGTCTGCTTGGAATGATTTGGTAGGGTTGAAAACCACGCATGGGCGGCTGTCGCTGGAAGGCACTGTGCCGCTTTGTCTGACGTTTGATACCATTGGTCCGCTTTGCCGCTCTGTCGAGGATGCCAACCTGTTGCTGGCCGCTTTGGAGGGAAGCAAACCTGCCGATTTGGGTGGCGCCAGCCTAGAAGGTGTCCGCTTGATGATCCTTGATACGATTGTCCCTGAGGACGTGCGTGATGCGCCGCGTGCTGCGTTTGAAAGCGCGGTTGCGCAGTTGCAAGCCGCTGGTGCGGTCGTCGAGCACCGCTATTTTTCGCAGTTATTTGATGCGTTCAATGTGGGAGGCAATCTTTATGCTGCCGATAGCTATGGCTGGTGGCGAGATTTGGTCGAGGCTCATCCCGAAAAAATGTTCCCGCAGATATTGGACCGCGTGCGTGGCGGTAAAACGGTGACTGGCCCCGATTATTGCGCGGGCTGGAACACGTTGCGTGACATTCGCAAGCAATACATCGCAGAGACAGCGCAGTTTGATGCCGTAATCATGCCGACCGCAGCCATTTTGCCACCAAATGCAGAGCGCCTTCTGGCGGATGATGAATACTACAAGTCCGAGAACTTGCTGGCCTTGCGCAATACGCGGGTCGCAAATTTACTTGATGTTTGTTCGATGACTTTGCCGACAGATGTGCCGTCTTGTGGGATCATGTTTAACGGGCAGCACGGGACAGAGGCTGCGTTGTTGCGGCTTTGTGCTGCAGCAGAGCAGGCCTTGTCGTAGATTCTGCCTGCGCTTTCGGTGACTGACCCAAAAGCCACAAAAGCCCAACCAGTTCGCCTCTTGTTCTGGACAGGACGCCTATCCGCGGGCTAGTTTGGGACAAAGCGGGGCGAAATGATCCCGCGTATTGAGGCAGTTATGGTATTTCCCGAGCGGTTTTCGGACCTTCCGGCAGCGACGTGGCCACGCTTGCGTGCCCTTTTAGACGTGCCGACGCAGGCGTCCGAGACGATTAACATGACGATTGGCGAACCGCGCCACGCATTTCCTGCGTTCGTGGGCGATATTATTGCGGACAATCTTGCCGGTTTTGGCAAGTACCCTGACAACAACGGAACCGCACCGCTGTTGGATGCAATTGGTGGTTTTCTAAAGCGCCGTTACGATCTTGATGTTCCGGCAGAGCAAATTCTGGCGCTCAACGGTACCCGCGAGGGGCTGTACAATGCGGCGATGGCGCTTTGCCGCGAGGAAAAGCACGGCAAGCCTGTGATCCTGACTCCGAACCCGTTTTATCAGGTCTATGCAGTTGCGGCGTTGTCAGTCGGAGCAGAGCCGATTTATGTGCCCGCGACACTGGCCTCTGGCCATTTGCCAGATTTCCATGCGCTGTCCGAGAATGTTTTGAACCGCACAGCGATTGCCTACATTTGTTCACCAGCGAACCCGCAAGGCGCCGTGGCTGACGCGGCATATTGGCGTGATCTGATTACGTTGGCTGAAAAGCATGATTTCATTATCTTCGCCGACGAATGTTATTCCGAGATTTACCGAGACGCGCCGCCCGTCGGTGCATTGCAGATCGCTTCGCAGATGGGCGCAGACCCAGAGCGTGTAGTGATCTTCCACTCCCTTTCCAAGCGATCAAACCTGCCGGGATTGCGGTCCGGTTTTTGTGCTGGTGGGCCAAAATCAATTGCCCGTATCCGGCTATTGCGCGCCTTTGCTGGTGCGCCGTTGCCGGGCCCTTTGCAGGCCGTTGCCGCCGCCGCTTGGGCGGACGAGGCGCATGTGCAGGAAAACCGCGCGCTGTATCAGCACAAATACACAGTTGCTGACAATATCTTGGGCCACATTGATGGCTATCAATCCCCCCAAGCGGGGTTCTTTTTGTGGCTGCCAATCGCGGATGGCGAACAGGCAGCCGTCAAGCTTTGGCAAGATACTGGCGTGCGGGTTCTTCCCGGTGCGTATCTTAGCCAAAAAGCGAACGGGCTAAACCCCGGCGAGAATTACATTCGGGTCGCAATGGTGGCCCCAACACAAGAAATGCAGCGCGGTCTCACCCTGATCCGCGACTGTTTGTATGGTTAAGGAATAGCAGTATGGCATCTTACCAATCTAGGCGGCGCGACCCGCTTTTGGACAGCACAACACAGGCTGCGATTGAAAAACGAACCAAAGAGCTTTTGGGCCTTGGATTGGTTTTCGCAGGTCTATTGATCGCTGTGATGGTGGGCAGTTATGCGCCAACTGATCCAAGCTGGATTTCGGCGACTGATGCGCCTGTGCAAAATTGGCTAGGTCATTTCGGAGCATCACTTGCTGCGCCATTGATGATGATTGTGGGTCTTGGAATCTGGGTTGTGCCAGTGGTGCTGCTGGCCTGGGGAGTGCGTTTTGTGATGCACTATGGCCAGGAACGCGCAGTGGGCCGTTTGATTTTTGCGCCTTTGGCGATTGTTGTGGCCTCTGTTCATGCGGCAACGCTGGCGCCTACTGCGGATTGGCCTGCGAATTTCGGGCTTGGTGGGTTGTTCGGTGACACCGTTTTGGGTGTGATCTTGACCATTCTGCCGTTCGGCGCGGCCTTTGGCGTCAAGCTGTTGTCGCTCTTGTCCGGTGTTGGATTGCTGGCTCTTTTGGCATTTGCGCTGGGCTTTACACGACCTGAATTGAAGGTCGGGGGTCGCTTTGCTTTGCTGGGAACGGTGATGCTTTACAGTGGTTTTCTGCGTTTGGTTGGCAAGAGCGCCTCCTTGTCTGCACAAGCCGCTCAAGGCATGAACACGACGATCCAATCACGCCGTGCGCAAATGGTCGAGACCCGTTCTGCGCGTGTTGAAGCTCCTGAATTGATTGACACATTCACTGTGCCCCCTGTTGACGCGAACCGCGCACGCGGCGCCGCTGTCGTGCGTTCAAACTCTGTATTGCCAGCAGGCGAACCCGCATTGACCAGTTCAATGATGCCACCAGCGCCACCACTGCGCAGCGCGCCGCTTGCCGCACCCGCGCGCAACATGCCTGCATCAGAGGCGCCGCAAACTGGTTTTCTTTCCGGACTGCTGAAACGCAATGAAGCCATGCCAGAGCCGGAATTGGTCACCCAAAACCTGCCCGAGATGGATATTGCGCTGGACGGCAACCCTGACCGCGTTAGCGCACGGATTGCAGATGCGATTAAAAACCGCACGGTTCCGCCGTCGCCTACAGGTGTGCGGATTGAGCCGTCTTTGACTGCGGGCCGTGGGCCGAAACCATTGGTATTTTCACCTTTGGAAGAGGACCTATCTGCCGACGAAGAGCTGTTCGAAGCTCCTGTCGAGACGCCAGTCGACGCACCCCGCATGGCCGCACCGCATACGCCGATCCCAGAAGTTTATGTGCCAACTCCGACACCATCCGCGATGGCCGCCCCCACGCCAGAACCGCGCAGCGTTGTCCAGCACCCGGTCAAACGCGCGGCCCAACCATCAACCCAAGCCAAGGCAGAGGCACAGCCAGCGCTGAAGTTTGACGAGAAATACGCCGGCTACGAACACCCACCGCTCAGCCTGCTGACCAGCCCTGTTGAAATCCAGCGTCATCATCTGAGCGATGAAGCGCTTGAGGAAAATGCGCGCATGCTGGAAAGCGTGCTTGATGACTATGGCGTCAAAGGCGACATCGTGTCCGTGCGCCCAGGTCCGGTTGTCACCATGTACGAGCTTGAACCTGCTCCCGGATTGAAAGCGTCCCGCGTGATTGGTCTTTCTGATGATATCGCACGTTCGATGTCTGCACTTTCTGCGCGTGTGTCGACCGTGCCGGGTCGGTCGGTTATTGGTATCGAATTACCCAACGAGCATCGTGAAAAAGTAGTTTTGCGCGAAATCCTGTCGCACCGTGATTTCGGTGATGGCAATCAAAAGCTGCCGCTTGCTTTGGGCAAGGATATTGGCGGCGAACCGATTATTGCGAACCTTGCCAAGATGCCGCACTTGCTGATCGCGGGTACGACGGGTTCAGGTAAATCCGTGGCGATCAACACAATGATCCTATCGCTGCTTTACAAGCTGACACCCGAAGAATGCCGGATGATCATGATCGACCCTAAGATGCTGGAATTGTCTGTCTATGACGGCATTCCGCATCTGCTTTCCCCCGTCGTAACTGACCCAAAGAAGGCGGTTGTCGCCCTCAAATGGGTCGTAGGCGAAATGGAAGAACGCTATCGCAAGATGTCCAAAATGGGTGTGCGCAACATCGACGGATTTAATGGGCGCGTCAAAGATGCGTTAGGCAAGAACGAGATGTTCAGTCGCACGGTTCAAACCGGTTTTGACGATGAAACCGGCGACCCGATCTTTGAGACCGAAGAATTTCAGCCGGAAGTATTGCCATATATCGTCGTTATCGTCGACGAAATGGCCGACCTGATGATGGTCGCTGGCAAAGAGATCGAGGCCTGTATTCAGCGCCTCGCCCAGATGGCCCGCGCGTCAGGTATCCACCTGATTATGGCGACCCAACGCCCGTCTGTGGACGTGATCACCGGCACGATCAAAGCAAACTTTCCGACTCGAATTTCTTTCCAAGTGACCTCAAAAATCGACAGCCGTACGATCTTGGGTGAGATGGGCGCAGAACAGCTGCTAGGCATGGGTGACATGCTTTATATGGCGGGTGGCTCCAAGATCATGCGCGTGCATGGCCCGTTTGTCAGTGATGAAGAAGTCGAAGAAATCGTCAACCATCTCAAGGGGTTCGGCCCACCCGAGTACATGTCCGGTGTTGTTGAAGGACCTTCTGACGACGCAGAAAGCAGCATTGATCTCGTGCTGGGTTTGGGTGACGGATCCGACAGTGAAAACGCACTGTATGACACCGCCGTTGCCATTGTGATCAAGGACCGCAAATGTTCGACGTCCTACATTCAGCGCAAATTGGCGATCGGTTATAATAAGGCCGCCAAGTTGGTTGAGCAGATGGAAGACGAAGGCGTAGTAAGCTCTGCAAACCATGTCGGCAAACGCGAGATTTTGGTGCCTGAGCGGCACTAATTGCGGGCGTTCAATAAGTCTTAGTGTTTTAGTGCGAGTGTTGTCTGAACTTATCAACTGACAGGTTCGGGCATGAAACTACGCATTGTAATGATCACGATCATTCTTCCTCTTTTGGCATTGGCTGCTTACTTTGCCGCGCAGTCGATAACGGCGGAACGGGACCGCTTGGCTGTTGCGTCAAGTTCGGTTGTGCGTGCAACCGAACAAAGTGCAATCAATGATTTGATCCATGAATTACAAAAGGAGCGCGGTTATTCGGCCGGATTTGTTGCCTCTAGGGGTGCAAATTTTGCGCGCAATCTTGTGCGGCAGCGTACGGAAACAGACCGCTTCGTACCGTCTGTCTTGCAACAAACACAAGTCCTTGCTGCTGATAGAGCACTGGAATTTGGACGCGCCGCGACCGCAATTGGACAACTGGGAAACTTTCGCTCCGATGTCAAAAACCTAAACGTGAATGTGCCAGATGTTGCGGATTTCTACACACGCATTGTGAATGATCTACTACTCATCGCTTACCCACTAGGTTTTGAAAGCAGCAGTGAAAAATTGACGGCCTTGCAATCATCCCGCGCACTTTTGGCGGCAGCAAAGGAACGTGCTGGTCTAGAGCGCGCGATGGGATCAACGGGGCTAAGTTCAGGTTTTTCGTCTTCGATTTTTCAGATATTCTTACAGCACGCTGGTGCGCAGCAGGCGCTAATAACTGAAACGGCGAAGCGACTGAACAGCACGCTCCTTAGTGATGCACTTTATGACACCTCAGAATTTGCCGCGTTACAGGCCGCACGCGAGGTGATTGTTCGTGGTGCCGAGACCAATGATTACGGCACCCTTAGCCCGGCGCAATGGTTTCAGATTTCCACAGCATGGATTGATGTCTTGCGCGAAGCCGAGAACGAGAAGACCAAGGACATTGGTTTGTTTGCGGCTTCAACGGAATCGGAAAGCATAGCAAATTTGCGGTACACAACGCTTTTCGGCGCGTTGTCGATCCTTGTGATCGGCCTCTTAGCAATCGGTAGTTTTGAATGGATGATCCACCGGATCAAAGTTTTAACCACTGTTGTTGATGGGTTCGCCAAGGGAGATTTTGCGAAATTCGTTCCCAGCATCAATCGTAGTGATGAAATCAGCAAAATGGCGCGCGCGATCTACCACTTTAAACAAGAAACGCTCGCTTTGCGACGCGAAGCCGAAGAAATGAAGACCTCGGATGAGGCTGATCTAAATGCCAAACACGGCCAGGTGGTCGCGCTAGTCACAGAAGGCCTGGCAGCATTGGCGCGTTCTGATCTGAGCTGTCATTTTGATCAACGCATCGAAGGTGGTTATGATCAAATCAGGGAAGATTTCAATTCTGCATCTGCCCAACTTCGTGACGTTTTAAGGGCGATCGCGACCACGGTGGCCGACTTGGATCACGCGGCGTCAGGCATGAATAAATCAGCGCTAGACCTTGCCTCTCGAACGAACGAACAGGTGGAAACGATCCGTGATACGGCATCGCGAGTGAGTGATTTGTCGTCCGAGGTCGAAGTGTTCGGACAAGAGATTGTCTCAGCATCGTCGCTTGCAGGAAATGCACGAGAACAAGCGGCCGCCTCGGCGGTTGTTATGCGCGAGGCTGTAGCTGCAATGGACCGCATCCGCACATCGTCCGAACAAATTGGTGCAATTATTTCGATGATCGAAGATATTTCGTTCCAGACAAACCTATTGGCTTTGAACGCAGGGGTAGAGGCTGCCCGCGCGGGATCAGCGGGTCTGGGATTTGCTGTCGTTGCGTCAGAAGTGCGTGCACTTGCCCAACGCGCGAGCCAAGCTGCTATGGATATCAAGGCGCTGGTCGATGAAAGTGGCCGCCACGTGAAGGCGGGTGGTGATCTGGTTGATCAAACCGGCGCGGCCTTGGACGATATTTCAGAAGGCATTATGCTCGTTGATGATGTCTTGGTGCGCGTTGCCGCAGGTTCTAAATCCCAGATATTGAGTTTGCGCAGCCTTTCAAAGGCTGTGAACGAGATCAATGAGTTGGCCGGCCGCAACATGGCAATGGCCGATGATACCAAGTCGTCATCTGATGGGATCGCGCTGCGATCGCAACAATTGGCAGGCCTAATTCAAGACTTCAAACTTGAGGTGGATGGTGCCCAAATTCGGCAGGCAAGCTATGCTGCGTAGATAAAATGCTCACATAGCCAAATTGGCATTTGATTTACTAAGCAAAATTTGACTGGCAAAGCAGAACGAAAAACCCCCGCCTAATAAATCAGACGAGGGCAATTATCTTCACGTTGGAAGGATTGCTTAAAGCATGCCTTCACGCTGAAGCTTTTTACGTGCCAGCTTGCGCTGACGACGGATAGCTTCTGCTTTCTCACGCGCTTTACGCACGGACGGTTTTTCGAAATGTTGCTTAAGCTTCATTTCACGAAAAACGCCCTCACGCTGGAGCTTCTTTTTCAGAGCACGCAACGCCTGATCAACGTTATTATCACGAACACTAACCTGCATGTGGTTTTCACCACCTCTCTAAGTTGGATTTGCAAAAATTGCAGGATGTGGTCAGTTAGCAAAGGTGGACTAGTTTGTCGAGTCAATGCTGACCAAGGAGATGCACATGTTAAACGCCCCTATGGACCCGTTGCTGGATCAGTTGTTGGATGCGGCATTGCCGCATATAGCCTTTGATGGTTGGTCGCCCACGGCTTTTGCTGCAGCTATCAAAGAGACGGGCGCAAACGCTGCCCACGCAAAGACACTGTGCCCGCGTGGCGCAGTCGACCTGGCCATTGCGTTTCATAGACGCGGTGATGCGGCAATGGCAGCTGCCCTGAAAGCTGCGGATATGTCTGACATGCGCTTTCGCGACAAAGTCGCCCATGCGGTCCGCCTGCGCATCTCTGCAGTTGATGACAAAGAGGCCGTGCGCCGCGGCACTGCCCTATTTGCCTTGCCACATATGGCGCCTGATGGCGCGAAACTGATTTGGGGCACGGCTGATGTGATTTGGAATGCATTAGGTGATACGTCGCGCGATGTGAATTGGTACACAAAGCGGCTGACGCTGTCGGGAGTGTATAGTTCGGTTGTGTTGTTTTGGTTAGGTGATGACAGTCTGGATATGCAGGCCACCGATGCCTTTATCGATCGCCGCATCGACAACGTGATGCAGTTCGAAAAATTTAAGGCGCAAGCAAAAACCAATCCATTGCTCAAGCCCTTTGCGGATACGCTTGGGCGCATGACCGCCTCTGTCAAAGCGCCGCCAAAAGTGCCAGAAGTTGATTTGCCCGGTATGTGGCGGGATCCAGATTAGAGGCGCAGATGATGCAGGCAATTGAAATTACAAAACCTGGCGGGCCGGAAGTGCTGCAGTTGACCAAGCGTCCGGTGCCTATCCCTGCAAACGATCAAGTAGTTATCAAGGTCGCATATGCCGGTGTGAACCGGCCAGACGCGCTGCAACGTGCGGGACTTTACAATCCGCCCAAAGGTGCCAGCGATTTGCCGGGCCTAGAGGCTTCGGGCGAAGTGGTGGCCTGCGGCGCGGGCGTCTTTTCATATAAGGTTGGAGATCAGGTCTGCGCCTTGTTACCCGGAGGAGGCTATGCGGAATATGTGGCCACACCAGCAGCGCATTGCTTGCCAATTCCCCGCGGGCTCGACCTGAAACAAGCAGCGTGCCTACCCGAGACGTTTTTTACCGTGTGGTCCAACGTGTTCATGCGGGGCGGGCTGCAAGCGGGCCAGCGGTTCTTGGTGCACGGTGGCAGTTCGGGTATCGGCACAACGGCGATCCAACTGGCCAAAGCATTCGGCGCACGGGTCTTTACAACGGCTGGGTCAGCGGAAAAATGTGCCGCTTGCTTGGCGCTTGGGGCTGAAGCGGCGTACAACTATCGCGAAGACGATTTTGTCGAAAAAATGCAAGCACTTGGAGGCGCTGATCTGATCCTTGATATGGTCGGTGGCCCGTATATCCAGCGCAATCTGAAATCACTGGCCGATGATGGAACCTTGGTGCAAATCGCATTTCTGCAAGGACCAAAGGCGGATTTGAACCTTGTCCAGTTGATGACACGCCGACTGACAGTGACTGGATCAACTTTGCGACCGCAGTCTGATCTAGCCAAAGCGCGCATTGCAGAGCATTTGCGCGAAAAGGTTTGGCCACTGATTTCTTCGGGCAAGATAGCCCCTGTGATGGATCAGGAATTTGCCCTTGCCGACGCCGCAGCCGCCCATGCACGGATGGAAAGCAGTGCGCACATCGGCAAGATTGTTTTGAAGGTCAGCTAGGTCCGCGACTTTTCGAATGTGGCCCAAGCCTCAAGCAGCTTGTCTAAGTCAAAATCTGGTGCGCGCGCGGGTCCAAGGATGATTTGTTCGCCAGCGAACATCTTTTCAATCGCTTCTTTCAGATGCGGGATGACCTCTGGCGGGATCACTAGCCCGCCGTGGCGGTCAGCGTGTACTAAGTCGCCTTGGTTTACAGTCACGCCCATGACGTTCACTTGCGTGCCAAGTTCGCGCACATGAACGAATGCATGGCTGGGTCCGATTGATCCGGCGACGACTGGAAAGCCCTCGGCCAGATCGCCCAGATCACGCATCACCCCATTGGTGAGTGCACCGTTCAAGCCAAGGCCTTTGTGCACGTTGGTGTGAACTTCGCCCCACCACGCGCTGACACAATGTGGATAATCGACGTCTTCGAGCACGGCGATGGCGGGTCTTGGGCCGCCTGCCATGTTGCGGAAATAATCCAAGCGAAGCGCGCGGATGACGTCTGGGGCTTCGGTGGGGGCCTCGCGGCCAGCAATTTTGGCAGTGCGCGCGAAACCAACCATGGATTGCCCAGGGGCGGAGCATTGCATCGTACCTTTGGTGAAGGCGTCAAATCCGCGTTTGCCTTGGGCCACTTCGATGGCATTGCATACGGTGGGAGTATCGACCTTTTGCAGCAGGTCTAGAAGGTCAGCGGGGATTACTGGTTCAGCCATTTTGCCAATGCCTCATTTGTTGGATCGGGTTGTTCTAGTGTAGGTAAGTGTCCGGCATTTTGGATGACACGCAGCGTAGAATGCGGGATCAGCCCATGCATCAGTTCATGCCGATGGGGCGGGCAAAGACTGTCTTCTTCACCGCATAGGATCAGGGTGGGGACCTTCACGCCGCGCAACGTGTCTTGCTGGTCGGGGCGGGTTTGCAAAGCGCGCGATTGACGCACAAAGACATCAGGCCCCAGCGTATCAGCCATCGCCATACACAGATCGAGGATTTGCCCCATATTGGGTCCATCGGTCAGGTAGTTCGGCTTCATTTCATCGCGCATCACGGACCTAAGTTGACCCGCGAGGACCTTCGCGATTTGCGGTTCGCGGTATTGGGCGACCGCGTCATTTTCGGCTTTTGGGTTCGTGTCTAGCAGGGCAAGGCGGGTGATGCGTGCGGGCGCTTGGCGAAACACTTCCATCGCTACGATACCGCCCATGGAGAGGCCCGCGAGGGCGAATGTAGGCGGTGCGGTGCTCAGAATGTCGGATGCCAATGCGGCGACCGTGTCGTGATCCCCCAAAGGGGCGACCATCACCGCGCGCTCGTGTGAAAATGCGTTGATTTGCGGGCCGAATAACCGCGCATCACACATCATCCCGGGCAAAAGAACGAGGGGGTCATTCATGGCTTGAACGGCTCCATACCTGCGCGCGCGAGTTCATCGGCTTTTTCATTTTCAGGGTGTCCGGCGTGGCCTTTGACCCATTCCCACGTGACAGTGTGTCGTGCGGTTGCGGCCTCTAACCTGCGCCAGAGGTCTTCGTTTTTGACGGGCTTTTTCGCGGCTGTTTTCCAGCCGCGCGCTTTCCAACCGTGGATCCATTTTGTGATACCGTCTTTGACATAAACACTGTCGGTAATGATGGTCAGGTCGGTCGCGCGCTCAAGCGTTTCTAAGGCTGTAATCGCGGCAAGCAATTCCATCCGGTTGTTGGTCGTATCAGCCGCCCCGCCGCACAACTCGCGGGTTTTCAACACAGCGTCACCGTCGCGCGCGATCAATAGCGCGCCCCAGCCGCCCGGACCTGGATTGCCCGAACAGGCCCCGTCTGTGTAGGCAATTAATTTAGGCATTCTTGCGTCCCCGCATGATGACGAAAGGGTCGATAGTTCCGGCCATGCCGCGCTCTGCCCCTTCTTTGATAAAGTTCACTTCAAAGCCTGCATTTTCGAATAAGCCCTGCAGTTCGGGGACCGTGACAAAGGTATAAAACCGGTCCATCGCGTCGCGTTTTGTGCCGTCGCCGGTTTTCATTCCTACGTGGATGATGCCGTCGGGCTTGGTCGCAGTCGCGAGCGCGTTGAAATAGCGTGGCAGGTCCGAGCGAGCGGCGTGCAGCAAGCTAAAATTGGCCCAGACGCCGTCATAAACAGCGGTGCCGCTGATATCGTCAAAGGTCCCAAGGCGCACTGGCAAGCCATAACGTTCGCGGGCAAGCGCGATCATTCCCTCCGAGGCATCCATTGGGTCTGGGTCCATTCCTGCGCTGCGCATATGTGCTGATGCAGTTCCGGGGCCGCAGCCAAGGTCCAAAACGCGCGCAGCTTTTGGCAACAAATCCATAAAGGCTTGGAGTGTTTTATCAGGCGCGTCAGACGTGAAACCCGCCGCATAGTCAGCGGCCTTGCTGTCATAGGTGGCTATCGTCTTTGCATCGGCCATCAGATCACCAAGGGTAGCAAGGTCAAGATCACGATGACAGTTAGCAACCCACGCAAGTGCATCCACCATGGCGGCGCCAATCCCAGCCGCCAGAAATGCCAATCAAGCAGCAGCAGCCCTAAGAACCCGACGATCAAGTTCACGGCGGCTGCAGTCGGACCGCCACCTGTCATGAAGAACGCCCAAAGTGCCGGAATGACCGAAAGTATATAGCTTGCGGTTGCTATTTGGCCGGTTGCTTTGGTCGCAAACCCCCACAACACGCCAGACATGAACGACAGGATGATTGCGCCGTAAAATAGCTGCACAAATGGCCCGATGAACCGGCCGCCCAATGCGGATTGTCCCCAAAATGCAAGTGACGGGACCATTACTGTGATTGCCCCCCAAATGAACGGAATCAAACCTGCGAGGCCTAAAAGTAGTGCGGATCTTGGGATTTGGGTCATGTTTTTTCGAACGCTAGTCTAAGGCCGAGTGCCGCAAAAATACCTGCGAATGATCTGTTCAACCAAAGCATCACGGTTTTGCTTTGCAGTAACCATGTGCGCGCGAAGGCTGCGAAAACGCCGTAAAGGACGAAAATTACGAAGGTCAGTGCCATGAAGATGCCGCCAAGTAGAGCCATCTCGCTTGTGGCGGTGGCTGGATTGCCGCTTAGGAAGGGTGGCAGCAACGCCAGAAAAAAGATCGAAAGTTTCGGGTTCAGGATGTTTATCAAGGCACCACGCCGTGCAATTTTGAGGGCGGGTTGCGGCTTTGCGTCGGGGCGAATTGACAGCGCGCCGTCAGATTGGAGTGCTTGCCACGCTAGAGACAAAAGATAAGCGACACCTGCGAATTTCACGACTTGGAACAACACAGCACTGGTGTGCAGCAATGCCGCCAGTCCGAGTGTTGCCGCAGCCAAATGCGGTACAATACCGATGGTACAGCCTGCCGCCGCGGCGATTGCCGCCCGACGTCCTTGGCCCAATCCAAGGGCTAGCGTGTAAATCACGCCTGTGCCGGGGGCGACACAGACGACAATCGCTGTGATTAAGAATTGCAGGCTGATCATTATGC
Organism: uncultured Yoonia sp.; assembly: GCA_965364065.1. Taxonomy (GTDB): domain Bacteria; phylum Pseudomonadota; class Alphaproteobacteria; order Rhodobacterales; family Rhodobacteraceae; genus Yoonia. The sequence continues at coordinate 15,531 of CBDTVI010000001.1, forward strand.
GGGTTCCCGCAGGACGCGCGGCACTTTGAATTCTACGTTTTCTTCGGCGGTCACAACCATTTCCACTGTCGTTTCATAGCGGTCTTTAAAGGCGTTGATAACCTCGGCGATCAACACCTCTGGGGCGGACGCCCCTGCGGTGATCCCCATTGATGTGATTCCCTCAAGCGCGCGCCAGTCGATGTCGGTGGCCCGTTGTACAAGCTGCGCATAGTTACAGCCTGCGCGCGCGCCAACCTCGACCAACCGTTTGGAGTTAGACGAATTGGGCGCACCTACAACCAGCATCGCGTCGCATTTTGGGGCCATCGCTTTGACGGCCTCTTGGCGGTTGGTGGTGGCGTAACAGATGTCTTCTTTGTGGGGGCCGACGATTTGGGGGAAACGGTCGAAAAGGGCGGCCACGATATCGGCAGTGTCATCGACCGACAGCGTGGTCTGTGTGACGAATGCCAATTTGGCCGGATCGCGCACATCCACTGCACCGACGTCGGCGACGGTTTCAACTAATAAAACCTCGCCTTCGGGCAATTGCCCCATCGTGCCGACAGTTTCGGGGTGGCCTTCGTGGCCGATCATAATCATTTGCAGGCCGTTATCCGAATGGCGCTGGGCTTCGATGTGGACTTTGCTGACCAGCGGGCAGGTGGCATCGACATAGATCATTTCACGCTTGGCGGCGGCGGCAGGGACTGCTTTGGGCACGCCGTGTGCGGAAAAAATCACAGGCCGATCATCTGGGCACTCGTCAAGTTCTTCGACAAAGATAGCGCCCTGATCGCGCAGCGCATCAACTACGAATTTATTGTGCACGATTTCGTGGCGGACATAGACGGGCGCGCCCCACTTTTCCAATGCCAGCTCGACGATCTTGATTGCGCGGTCAACGCCGGCACAAAACCCGCGAGGGGCGGCAAGATAAAGGGTAAGAGGTGGTTTTGTCATGTCATGCTCCGGCTACCGTACCAGAGGTAAGCAATTGACGCGGGCAGGTCCAGCGTCGATGGCGTGCCGCGGACGAGGCACATCGCTGCACCTCGTCCGTACATGGTGATTACGCGTCTTCTTGCGTTTCCTCGGAAGCGCCTTGTGCGAGCGGTTCGCGGGTTGGGCGGCCGATGACATCGCGCAGTTCATCAAGTTCGATAAAGTTGTCGACCTGGCGGCGCAATTCATCCGCGATCATTGGTGGCTGGCTGCGAATCGTTGAAACAACAGAAACGCGCACGCCTTTGCGTTGCAGCGATTCGACCAAAGGGCGGAAATCGCCGTCGCCCGAAAAGATCACGGCGTGATCGATATGGGGCGCAAGCTCCATCGCATCGACGGCAAGTTCGATGTCCATGTTCCCTTTGACCTTTTTGCGGCCCATGCTGTCGGTGAATTCCTTGGCCGGTTTGGTGACCATCGTGAACCCGTTGTAGTTCAGCCAATCCACAAGCGGTCGGATCGGTGAATACTCATCATTCTCAAGCAAAGCAGTGTAATAGAACGCGCGCAGCATTTTGCCGCGCCGCATAAATTCTTGCCGTAGTAATTTATAGTCGATGTCAAACCCCAAGGACTTCGCAGCCGCATACAGGTTTGATCCATCGATAAAGAGCGCCAAGCGCTCGTCTCGATAAAACATAATGTTTCCTTCCAAAAACATCTTGCGTGGTCGTCTCGTCCTGAGTGTGTTTAAATTCCGCAAGTATTCCGACTATGTAATGTGATGTGGAATTGAGGCAAGTGTTGATTCTGGAAGATATAAGCCAAAAGACGCTGATTGCCCTTGGTAGCAACGAAGATTCCATCTGGGGTGACGCTAAGGCAACTGTCCAAAAGGCTATGCAGCGCGTTTCAGAATTGGCAATTTCAGCACCAATTTGCAGCCTTTTTTACACAACGCCTGCCTTTCCGGCAGGGTCTGGACCCGCTTTTGTCAACGCGGCTATGGCCTTTAACACGGAACTTGAACCGCACGATATGCTGGCCGCATTACACCAGATTGAGGCCGCAGCAGGCCGGACCCGCACCACGCGTTGGGGGCAGCGCACACTTGATTTGGACCTGATTGCGGTGGGCGCGCAGGTACTTCCTGACGCTGAGACACTTGATGGATGGCGCAACCTGCCGCTGGACGCACAGACCAAACAAACCCCAGAGACGCTGATTTTGCCGCATCCACGCCTGCAAGACCGCAGCTTTGTATTGGTGCCAATGGTCGATGTGGCACCCGACTGGATGCATCCGGTCTTGCGACGAACCACCCGCGAATTATGTGCGGCGTTGCCTGCGAAAGACCGCGCTAGCGTTGTTCCGATCACTGCGTAAAACGCCCACTTTATTTTAGACATCTTGGCCCGTCTCAGCCCCTTGTCAATTCTGTATGAAGCCTCTAAATAGGCGTCTTCCGAAGTCCCTCTTGACCCACTGGAGTACGTCATGGCCCGCGTCACCGTTGAAGATTGCGTCGATAAAGTTCCTAACCGTTTCGAACTGGTGATGCTTGCAGCACACCGTGCGCGCGAGATATCCGCAGGCTCGGCTGTTACAGTGTCGCGTGACAACGACAAGAACCCTGTTGTGTCGCTGCGCGAAATCGCTGACGAAACACAGCTTGCCGATGACCTGCGCGAGCGTATGATCGAAGCGAACCAGACACAGATCGAAGTTGACGAGCCGGAAGAAGACAGCATGTCCCTGCTTATGGGCGCTGAGCCTGACAAGCCTGCCGACGACGATATGTCAGAAGAGAAATTGCTGCGCGCATTGATGGATGCACAAGGGCAGCGCTAGGGTCGGATTTCCGCCCTTCAACCGATAGGCGCAGGACCAGATGACGACAGCAGACGATCTGATCGCACTGGTCCGCACCTATAACCCCAATTCCAATCAGGCGCTTTTGCGCGATGCTTACGCTTTTGGCGCTGAAATGCACGAAGGCCAGTTTCGCCATTCCGGCGAGCCTTATTTCACGCATCCTGTCGCTGTTGCCAGTATTTTGGCTGACCAGCAGATGGATGACGCCACAATTGTCACGGCCCTGCTGCATGACACGATCGAGGACACCAAGGCCTCGTATGCGGTTGTTGAAAAGCGCTTCACTCACGAAATCGCAGAGCTTGTAGATGGTGTGACAAAGCTGACGAACCTGCAGCTGAATTCATCGCAAACCAAACAGGCCGAAAACTTTCGCAAGCTTTTCATGGCAACCTCGCGGGATTTGCGGGTGACGCTGGTTAAATTGGCGGACCGCTTGCACAACATGCGCACGATCAAGTCGATGCGTCCTGACAAGCAGGCCCAAAAGGCCCATGAAACAATGGAGATATTCGCCCCATTGGCAGGCCGCATGGGTATGCAGTGGATGCGCGAAGAGCTTGAGGATTTGTCTTTCCGCGTTCTCAATCCCGAGGGCCGCAATTCGATCATTCGCCGTTTCATCACGTTGCAGCGCGAAACCGGTGATGTGCTGCAAAAGATCACCGCTGACATGCGCGTTGAGATGGAAAAAGCCAGCATTAACGCCGAAGTGATGGGGCGCGCCAAAAAGCCGTTTTCGATCTGGCGCAAGATGCAGGAAAAGGAACAAGGCTTTAGCCGCCTGTCCGACATCTATGGCTTTCGCATTGTCGTCGCGACCGAAGCGGACTGCTACCGCGTTCTTGGTGCTATCCACCAACGCTGGCGGGCGGTGCCCGGGCGGTTCAAGGACTACATCAGCCAGCCGAAATCGAACGGTTACCGCTCTATTCACACGACTGTGTCGGGACGTGATGGCAAACGGGTTGAGGTGCAAATTCGCACGCGTGAAATGCACGAAGTCGCCGAAACAGGTGTGGCTGCACATTGGTCCTATAAGAATGGCGAGCGCGTTGAAAACCGCTTTGCTGTTGATCCGGTGCATTGGATTGCGTCACTGACCGAACGGCTGGACGAAGAGCAAAATCACGATGAATTTCTCGAGGCGGTCAAGCTTGAGATGTATCAAGACCAAGTGTTCTGCTTCACGCCCAAGGGTGAGGTAATAAAACTGCCGCGCGGTGCGACGCCGATTGATTTCGCTTTTTCCATTCACACGCGGATTGGATCGGCTTGCGTCGGGGCAAAGGTTGACGGGCTGCGTGTGCCGTTATGGACACGCCTGAAGAACGGTCAGTCCGTCGAGGTGATTACCGCCGAGGGGCAAACGCCGCAGGCGACTTGGATCGATATCGCCGTTACAGGACGCGCAAAAACGGCTATCCGGCGGTCTTTGCGCGAAGTAGACCGTGAAAGGTTCGTGCGTTTGGGCCGTGAATTGGCCCGTGTCGCCTTTGAAAATGTCGGCAAGAAATCGACCGACAAGGCGTTGCGCACTGCCGCCAAGGCCTTGGCCATTGATGGTGTTGACGAATTATTGGCCCGTTTGGGCAGCGCTGAAATCACCGGCCGTACTGTCGTCAGCGCGATCTATCCAGAGCTAGAACTCCAAGACGGGGATGAGATCGAACAGGCCCGCGCTGTTGTCGGTCTTAATCCCGAACAGGTGCAGCAACGCGGCGCTTGCTGCCAGCCTGTGCCGGGCGAGCGTATTGTGGGCATCACTTTTCGCGGCCACGGTGTGGTGGTTCACGCCATCGATTGCGACGCTTTGGCCGATTACGAAGAACAGCCAGAGCGTTGGATTGACCTTCAATGGCAAGAGGGCAACCACAGTCCCGTGAACACAGTCACTTTTGATGCCACTATTGCCAATGATACTGGCGTACTGGGACGAATTTGCACATTGATAGGTGAACAGAACGCCAATATCTCTGATCTGGAATTTATTGATCGCAAACCTGATTACTTCAGACTGATGATACATGTGGATTTGCGTGACGCGGAACATTTGCACCGCGTCCAAACCGCACTTGAGGCTGAAAGCAACGTGTCGTCGATCACAAGACACAGAGATCCCGGACTTGCTGTTCTGGGCGCGGGCACACCCCGCAGGGAAGGATGACAACCGTTGGTATTCAAGCGCAGGGATAGACGGGCGATCGGACGGATCGTTCTTGATTTTTTCTATCCGCGTGGTGGTTGGGCGCGTGCGTTCAACTACGTCAAACACCGTGTACGCCGCTTGCCTGATACACCCGAAAAGATCAGCCGCGGTATCTGGGCTGGTGTGTTCATCTGCTTTACCCCACTTTTCGGCCTTCACTTTGTCTTTGGTGCCATCATCGCACGGCTACTGCGCGGGAATATTTTTGCGGCCCTGATGGCCACGTTTTTCGGTAATCCGGTGACGTTTCCGCCGATTGGTTGGGTTTCGATCACGCTGGGGTCTTGGTTTCTTGATGTGCCGCAAGCCAAAGTTGCTGGCTTGGGCGAAAAATTTGCTGATGCGAGCTATGATGTCTGGCACAATCTCTTTGCGATTTTCACGTCAGAACGGATCAATTGGCGCGGTATGCAAGTCTTCTATGACGATGTGTTCTTTCCTTATCTTGTCGGGGGCTTACTTCCTGGGTTGGTCGCCGCGACAATTGCTTACTACCTCGCTGTCCCACTGATCCGCGCTTATCAGATGCGGCGCAAAAAGGTGCTGCGTGCAAAGCTTGACCAGTTGAACAAAAAAACGTCCCCTGTGGAAAATAATGGCCTGTGATCGCACAGGTAAGGGCATGAAAAAGGAAAGCCGATGACCAGCAAATTGCGCCTTGGTATAAATATCGACCATGTCGCCACTGTGCGGAATGCCCGTGGTGGTGCGATGCCTGATCCCGTACGTGCAGCGGTTATGGCAGAAAAAGCAGGCGCTGATGGTATTACCGCGCACTTGCGCGAAGATCGCCGGCATATCTCGGATGCGGATATTGAAGGGTTGATGGCGGCGCTAAAGGGGCCACTGAATTTTGAGATGGCCGCGACACCTGAAATGCAGGCGATTGCATTGCGTCACAAACCCCATGCTGTCTGTCTCGTGCCTGAAAAGCGCAAAGAACGGACCACCGAGGGTGGTTTGGAAGTTGCTCGTGAAGAAAACGCGCTGGCCCACTTTATTGCCCCACTGCGCGAAGCAGGTAGCCGCGTGTCGATCTTTATCGCGGCCGATCAGCGCCAGATCGAAGCGGCCCACCGCATCGGGGCAGAAGTGATTGAATTGCACACTGGTGCCTATTGCGATGCCCACGCTGAAGGGCGTTTTGATGTCCGCGATGACGAACTGCGCAAGCTTGCCGATATGGCTGCTTTCGCCCATGACTTGGGACTAGAAGTGCATGCTGGCCACGGTTTGACCTATGACTGCGTGCCCCCCATCGCGGCCCTGCCGCAAGTGATTGAGTTGAATATCGGACATTTCATCATTGGCGAGGCTATTTTTCGTGGTCTTGAACCAGCTATCGCCGAAATGCGCAGCGTGATGGATGCGGCCCGTACTCCATGATTCTAGGCATCGGTACCGATCTGGCGAATATTGAGCGCATCGCAGGTACGCTCGAGCGTTTTGGCGACCGCTTTCGAAATCGGGTTTTTACCGACATCGAGCAACAAAAAGCAGAACGCCGCGCTGACGTCGCAGGCACCTATGCAAAACGCTGGGCCGCAAAAGAGGCGTGTTCAAAAGCGCTGGGCACCGGCTTGCGCATGGGGATTTCGTGGAAAGACATGGCTGTGTCCAATTTACGCACGGGCCAACCAGTTATGGCAGTGACGGGTTGGGCGAAAACGCGACTGGATGAGATGACGCCAGACGGCCATGAGGCCATAATTCACGTGACTTTGACCGACGATCACCCTTGGGCGCAGGCCTTTGTAGTGATTGAGGCTCGCCCCATCGCTTGACAGGGCAGGCGCGCGCGCGCATGTAGCCTGAAACCGCACGAAGGATTGAAAAATGGCAGAAAATACTGGGTTTATCGCCTGGCTAGTTGAGACACTGAAAACAGTGTTCTGGGCGCTGCTCATTGCTGGCATTTTCCGTACCTTGTTTTTCCAACCGTTTTGGATCCCGTCGGGGTCAATGAAAGACACGATTCTGATTGGTGATTTTATGTTCGTGAACAAGATGGCCTATGGCTATTCTTACGCGTCTTGCCCGTCGATCCGCATTCCTCAGATTGGCGTTGATCTGGGCGCTGACGACTTTTGCGGATTTGCTGAAGACAGCAACGAACGCCTGTTCGGGTCTGACCCAGAGCGAGGCGACATCGTGGTGTTCCACCACCCCGTCGATGGGCGTGATTTCATCAAACGTTTGATCGGTTTGCCTGGCGACCGCATCCAGATGGTCGACAGCTTACTTTATATCAATGACGTTCCTGTGCAGGTCGAAGCGGCCGGTACGTTCGTCGAAATTATGGCACCGCAGGGCCCACTTGGTATCCGCCCGCAGTGTGAAAATGGAACTGTTGGTTTCGGCGCTGAATGCACCAAGTCGCGGTTTACCGAAACGCTGCCAAATGGCGTGAGCCATTCAATCTTGAACATCGGGACCCGCCCTTCGGATGATACCGGCGTATTCACCGTACCTGCAGATCAGTTTTTCTTTATGGGTGACAACCGCGATAATTCCACTGATAGCCGTTTTTCCCAAGCCGCACGTGGCGTTGGGTTTGTAGAACGCAAAGACATTGTCGGCCGCGCGGACCGCGTGATGTTCTCCTCTGCAGGCAGTTCGATGTTTGCATTCTGGACGTGGCGGTCAGACCGCTTCTTCAAGGCACTCGATTGAAGCTCTCAGCGGAACTTACGGCCTTTTCAGGCAGGCTTGGGTATGAGTTTACCAAGCCCGATACCTTGATAAGGTCCGTGACGCACTCCTCAATGATGAGCCCGCATCGCGATGACAACCAGCGTTTGGAATTTCTAGGCGACCGCGTGCTTGGCCTTGTGATGGCCGAAGCACTTCTAAAGGCAGACCCGAATGCGCCCGAAGGCTTGCTGGCGCCGCGCTACAATGCGCTGGTGCGCCGCGAGGCTTGCGCAGATGTGGCGCGTGATATTGATCTTGGCGCGGTTCTCAAGCTGGGCCGCTCCGAGATGAAATCAGGCGGGCGGCGCAAAGAGGCGTTGCTGGCTGACGCGATGGAAGCCGTAATTGCTGCGATCTATCAAGACGGCGGGTTTGACGCAGCGCGCGCGGCGATCTTGCGGCTTTGGGGCGTGCGGATCAACAACGTGGCTGATGATGCGCGTGACGCGAAAACAGCACTTCAAGAATGGGCGCAAGCGCGCGGCGAAGTCCCGCCGCAATACGTTGAGACAGCCCGCACTGGCCCCGATCATCAACCGATATTTACAATTGAAGTGCGTCTCGCTTCTGGCCCGACTGAAAAAGCGACCGCTGGTTCCAAACGCCATGCAGAGCAAGCCGCCGCAACAGCCCTTTTGGAGAAAGTCGACAAATGACTGATGTTAAGACCAAAGCGGGCTTTGTGGCCCTGATCGGTGAACCCAATGCGGGCAAGTCGACGTTGCTGAACCAGATGGTAGGGGCGAAGGTCTCGATCGTGACGCATAAGGTGCAAACGACGCGCGCGCGTATCCGCGGTGTCGCGATGGCCGAGAACGCACAGTTGATTTTTGTCGATACGCCGGGCCTCTTCAAACCACGCCGCCGTTTGGATCGTGCAATGGTCGCCGCTGCTTGGGGTGGGGCTGCTGATGCGGACGTAGTTGTTTTGATGATTGAGGCACACCGCGGCATGTCCGAAGGCGTCAAAGCCATTTTGGAAACGCTGTCCGAGCGCGCGGGCAAGTCACCTGTCGCTTTGGCAATCAACAAGATCGACAAGGTTAAATCTGAGTCCCTTTTGGTGCTGACCAAAGAGATGAACGAAGCCTACCCATTCGCAGAGACATTCATGATCTCGGCGGAGCGTGGGCATGGCTGTGATAACCTGCGTGACTGGCTGGTAACGCAAGTTCCAGAAAGCCCGTATTTGTACCCTGAAGATCAGATCGCAGATCTGCCTATGCGCATGATCGCTGCCGAGATGACCCGCGAAAAGCTAACGCTGCGGCTGCACCAAGAATTACCATATGAGCTGACCGTCGAAACCGAAAATTGGGAAGAACGCCCCGATGGATCGGCCCGCATTGACCAGCTGATCTATGTCGCGCGTGATGGCCACAAAGGCATCGTGCTTGGCAAAGGCGGCGAGACGATCAAGTCCGTCAGCAAAGCATCGCGACTTGAACTGGAAGAGTTTCTGGGTCGGCGCGTGCACCTTTTCCTGAAGGTAAAAGTGCGACCAAACTGGCTTGAGGAATCCGAGCGTTATTCGGAAATGGGTCTCGATTTCAAAGACGGAAACGCTTGATCCAAGATGAGACTAACCGCCGATATTTGGGTATCTGCCTATCTGACCCGCCTACGCCTCGTCGAAATTCCCGCGTTTGTCGTCAAGCGTGGCGATAGTACGGCGGGCGCTGTCTTGGTGAAGATGAATACGCTGGATGGCATGGCGTGTTGCTATCAACGCAGTTTTGATTTGATGACGGGCGATCGCAAGTGGATGGTTTTGGTCGAGGGCGACGAGCCAACTGTCGATGCCTCTGTTACCAAACAATGCAGTTTCGATCCAGATCTTTGGGTGATTGAAGTTGAAGACCGTCAAGGTCGGCATTTACTGGATGAGCCTGGACTAGAATAACTTTTTGCCTCCGGCGGGAGTTTAAGAGGCAAGATGATAAGCTTTCTTTAACCATCCCCCGATAACCTGTTTTTGCGGTCCTAGGCTGGAGAGCGGATGATCGTGCAAGGTGATGAGCTAACACTCATCTTTGAAGGGCAAGGTGGTGTTTATCATCTTGCCCTTTCTAAACTCCCCCGCCGGAGGCGACTATATCAGCGGCACACTGTACCACTTGCAACTGCGCGGTGTCCGGTCTGTTATGCATCTATGCGCAGGACAACTCATTATGATTGAATGGCAAGACGAGGCCGCTTTGTTGGCTGCGCGCCCGTTTGGCGAGACCTCGGTCATCATCGAGGTGTTTAGCGAAACACATGGCCGCCACGCTGGTGTTGTGCGCGGCGGGACCAGTCGGAAGGTTGCCCCTTTGTTGCAACCGGGTGCCCAACTGTCGGTCACCTGGAAGGCGCGCTTGGATAGCCATCTGGGCAGCTTTACGGTTGAGCCGATCCGAAGTCGCGCCGCCGCAGCCATGGGTGACAGGTTAGCACTTGCGGGGCTGAATGCAGTTTGCGGACTGTTGGTGATGGTTCTGCCTGAACGCGAGGCGCACCGCCCGCTGTATGATCGGACAATTGGGTTGCTGGACCTCTTGGGACAGTCTGATGTTTGGCCGTTGGCCTATTTGAGGTGGGAGCAAGCCTTGCTAGAGGAAATGGGGTTCGGTATGGATTTATCCGCCTGTGCAGTGCGCGGGGTGAATGAAGAGTTGATTTATGTGTCGCCCAAATCAGGTCGAGCAGTCAGTCGTCAAGGTGCGGGCGAGTGGGCAGACCGAATGTTGCCCTTGCCGCCTGTCTTGGCTGGCAAAGGTGATGCGACCCATTCAGAGATTGCGCTGGCATTGGGGACAACAGGGTATTTCATCGAAAACAAGCTAATCAAAGGGCTGGGGGATCGGCCATTGCCCCCTGCAAGAGCGCGTTTGGTCGAAGTGATCGCGCGTGGCGTGCCCAGCTAAACCAGCTTGTTGTCGATCAGGTATTTAGCGGATGAAACAGCTGCTTTGCGTGCTTGGCGCATTCCGCGTCCAATAGTTGCCCGCGCACGGGCGTTGTCGATTTTGTCGACACGTCCAAGGCTTGGCACGATTGATTTGATTGTTGGATCAAACCGCGCCAAGAAGCGGATCAAAAAATTGGGCGCGACACGGGTTGCGATCTTGCGATCAGGAAACGCCTTTTTGACTGCTTGGGCGAGTTCTTTGAAGCTCAAAAAGCTGTCGACCGTCATGATCCGCTGGCCGAAGGTTTCGGGCTTTTCAATCACCGTGACGTGCATCTCGGCTACGTCCAGCACGTCCACGGTTGCGAAGCCAATATCTGGCAGCATCGGATCTTTGCCTTGCAACAGCCGTTCGATCACCTGAATTGACGTACCAAAGTATTGATCCAGTGGTGCACCCAAAACAAACCCTGGGTTAATTGTTGTCAGTTGAATGTCAGGCGCGTCAGTGCGCACAAAGTCCCAAGCCGCCTGTTCGGCCAAGGTCTTTGACCGCACATAAGCCGCCGCTTCTGGATCAGTGGGGTCGGTCCAGTTTGTTTCATCAAATGATGTATCGCCTGCGGGCAAGGCAGAGCCACTGATCGCAGCCGTTGAGGATGTAAGCACCACACGGGTGATCCCCGCACCATGGGCCGCACGTAACGCACGCATGGTCCCGTCAACCGCTGGGCGGATTAATTCGTCTTCGTGTTTTGGTTGGTCCAATGGAAACGGTGACGCGGTGTGCATCAGCACGTCGATCCCGTCCATGGCTTCGGTCCAGCCAGCGTCAGCAGTCAGGTCGAGTGCGACAAAGGTCAGGCGCGTCTCAAGTGCGTTTGCGTTGCTCAGATGGGGTCTAACCGCTTCGGTCACTTCCGCACCGCGACTAAGGTCGCGGACAGTGCCGCGCACATGATACCCTGCCTCAAGCAGTTGCAGCACGATGTGTTTGGCGATGTAGCCAGTGGCGCCGGTCAAAAGGACGGTCTTGGTCATGGGGAAGCTCCTGCTCGCGACGTCAATTAATCACTTAGCAGGGGGCTATCCTCAATCAAGCAGGCGACGTGCAATGACTTGTGCTTGAATTTCCGCGGCACCTTCAAAGATGTTCAGGATGCGAGCGTCACACAAGATGCGGCTGACTTTGTATTCCAACGCAAAACCGTTGCCACCGTGGATTTGCAGGGCGTTATCTGCGCAGGCCCACGCGATGCGTGCGCCCAAAAGTTTCGCCATGCCAGCCTCAAGATCACAACGACGGTCGTTGTCCTTTTCGTCAGCGCTGAAATAAGTGAGCTGACGTGCGACCATAATTTCTACAGCCATCATTGCCAGTTTGCCCCCAACACGGGGGAATTCGATCAGGGATTTGCCGAACTGCTTGCGGTCTTGGGCGTATTGCATGCCCACGTCCAATGCGGACTGCGCAACGCCGACAGCACGGGCCGCTGTTTGGATGCGCGCGGATTCGAATGTTTGCATCAACTGCTTAAAGCCTTTGCCGGTCTTATTGCCCAAAAGGTTTTCGCCTTTGATCGCAAAACCGTCGAACGCCAGTTCATATTCTTTCATGCCGCGGTAACCCAGAACTTCGATCTCGCCGCCAGTCATGCCGGGGGTGGGAAACGGGTCTTCTTCTGTGCCGGGCGTTTTCTCCGCCAAGAACATCGACAGGCCGCGATAATCTGTTGTGTCAGGATCGGTGCGCGCCAGCATGGTCATGACGTGGGTGCGGGTCGCGTGAGTGATCCAAGTTTTGTTGCCTGTGACCTCCCAATCGTCGCCTTTTTTGACGGCGCGGGTGCGCAAGCTGCCAAGGTCAGATCCGGTATTAGGCTCAGTGAACACAGCGGTTGGTAGGATTTCGGCCGAGGCCAATCCAGGCAACCATTTCTGCTTTTGCTCTTCGGTGCCGCCGCAAAGGATCAGCTCTGCTGCGATTTCGGACCGTGTCGCAAGTGAGCCGACGCCGATGTACCCGCGGGAGAGTTCTTCGGACACGACACACATGGATGCCTTTGTCAGGCCAAAGCCGCCGTATTCTTCGGGAATTGTCAGGCCGAAGACGCCCATCTCGGCCATCTCGTCAATAATCTCGAGAGGGATCAATTCGTCCTTCAGATGCCAATCATGTGCATCCGGTTCGACCCTCTCGATGCTGAAACGGCGGAATTGCTCGCGGATCATTTCAAGTTCGTCATCAAGGCCGGACGCACCGACAGTAATGTTGGCGGACTGCTCTTGCATCAGAATTACAAGGCGCATGCGGGCAGCTTGAGTGTTGCCGGATTGGGTCAACGTCATGACGGCAGGTTGCATTAAGGCGCGCGCGTCGTCTTGGGTTAGACCGATGTCTTGCAGGCGCATAATCTCGCCTTGGCTCATCGGGATGCCACCGTAGATTTGCCACAGGTATTCGCCAAATGCGATCTGGTGGATCAACTGTTCAACTTCGCCAAACTTGTCCTGCTCTTGCAGACGCACAGCCCAGTTTTGCATTTGCTGCAGCGCTTGTTGGTAAGTTGCCAACCATGCCAGCCCGTGGGCGGCGGTTTGGTTCGCCTCTATCAGCTTGCCCGAAATGCGGTCACCATCGGTCACCAATTCACGAACCGAGGTTTTGGCGCGGGCGACAACATCATCCACAGCAGGCAAGGCAGCAGCGGTCAATGACAGCAAGTCAGCCAGTACAGGGTTTTGGTTCAACGTCATGTCCTGACCATCATGCGGCATTATGCGACTCCTATCAATGTGCAGGTGCAGAGATAATCACTTTGCAACTGCAGCGCAATAATTGTTTGTCCAGATATCTTGTGACGCACAAAAGTGTCGCAGTGGATTTTTGACTGGTGCGTCTGCCGTAAAGTCGTAAGTAAGGTTATGCCCGAATTTCTTTCCATGCTGACCCCCGCTTTGTTCATTTTCGCGTGCTGCGTGACGATGCTAGGCGGGTTTGTCAAAGGTGCCGTTGGGTTCGCCATGCCGTTGATCATGATTTCGGGCATGGGGATTTTCATCGCGCCAGAGTTGATCGTCGCAGGCATCATTATTCCAATTGTCGCCAGTAATTTCTTACAGGTTGCGCGGGCTGGCCTTGGGCCTGCGCGCGCTGCCTTGGAAGAGCATTGGCGTTATGTGCTGCTGGTCTGTGTCATGATTCTGGTGGCAGCCCAGTTTGTGCGGCATATCCCGGCCGATACGATGTTTATTGTGCTTGGCGTTCCGGTTGTTGTGCTGTGCCTCATTCAATTGGTTGGCTGGCGGCCACAGATCACACCGCGCTGGCGCCGCCCGTTTGAGTGGATTGCCGGAACGCTGTCTGGTATTCTTGGCGGCCTTGCAGGCACGTGGGGTCCGCCCACTGTACTGTATCTTTTGGCGTTGAATACACCGCGCGAGCGCCAGATGGCGGTACAAGGCGTGATTTATGGGTTGGGTTCGGTGATGCTTTTGGTGGGTCACCTGAAGTCAGGCATTTTGAACGCCGAGACGTGGGGCTTTTCAGCCATCCTCGTGGTGCCTGGACTGATTGGCATGTGGCTCGGATTTCGGTTGGGTGACCGGTTTGATCAAGAACGGTTTCGTAGGATCACTTTACTTGTGCTGATCGTCGCAGGCGCGAACCTCATCCGCCGTGGTGTGATGGGGTAAGGTGGATCAAGATCCACCTTACATTATTCAACCAATGGCTGCCGCTTTGACGTCATCGTCAATGAACGGCACGTATTTTTCAAAGTTCTCACTGAACATCGAAACCAGCTTTTCGGCTTGGGCGTCGTAGCCCGCCTTATCAGCCCATGTATCGCGTGGGTTCAGAAGCCCATCATCTACACCGTCTACTGAAACAGGCACTTCAAACCCAAAGTTAGGATCTTTGCGGAAGGTGCTTTCAATCAACGTCCCGTCAAGGGCTGCGGTTAATAGCGCACGTGTCGCTTTGATCGGCATCCGAGAGCCGGTGCCATATGCGCCACCAGTCCAACCGGTATTCACCAACCAGCAGGTTGCCCCGTGGCTTGCGATTTTGCTACGCAGCAGGTTGCCGTAAACCTCTGGGCGGCGCGGCATGAAGGGTGCGCCAAAGCAGGTGCTGAATGTAGGTTCTGGTTCGGTCACACCGCGCTCTGTACCAGCAACCTTGGATGTGAAGCCGGACAAGAAGTGGTACATCGCCTGCGCTGGTGTCAGCCGTGAAATCGGGGGAAGCACACCAAATGCATCGCATGTCAGCATGATGATGTTTTTGGGGTGACCGCCAAGCGCTGTCTCAGATGCGTTAGAAATGTAGTTCAGCGGGTAGGCGCAGCGCATGTTAGCCGTAAGGCTGTCATCGTCGAAATCCAGCTCGAGTGTTTCTTGATCGAATACCATGTTCTCGATGACCGTGTGGGGCATGGAACATGTGGCGTAAATCTCAGGCTCTGCTTTGGGGTCAAGTCCGATGGTCTTGGCGTAGCAGCCACCCTCAAAGTTAAAGGTTCCACGATCAGACCAGCCATGTTCGTCGTCGCCGATCAAAACGCGTGTCGGATCGGCAGAGAGCGTCGTTTTGCCTGTACCGGACAGCCCAAAGAACACGGCCGTATCAACCGGATTACCGGGTGCGTGATTGGCCGAGCAGTGCATCGGCATGATGCCCTTTTCAGGCAGCAAGTAATTCAGCAGCGTAAAGACGGATTTCTTGTTCTCGCCGGCGTATTCCGTGCCGCCGATCAAGATCAGCTTCTTTTCAAAGTTCATCGCGATTACGGTTTCAGAGCGGCAACCATGTTTGGCCGGGTCCGCTTTGAAGCTGGGGCAGTTGATGACAGTGAAATCAGGTACAAATGTCGCCAGTTCCGACGCATCGGGGCGTCGCAGTAAATGGCGAATGAAGAGGCCATGCCATGTCAGCTCTGTCACGACGCGTACATCGAGGCGGTGTGCTGGATCAGCGCCTCCGAATAAATCTTGAACGTTGTAAGTGCCGCCCTTCATGTGCGCCAACATGTCGGCATACAGAACGTCGAACTTATCTATCGCCATCGGCGGGTTATTTTCCCACCAAATTGTGTCCTCGACGCAAGGGGTCTTAACGACGAACTTGTCCTTAGGCGAACGGCCAGTGTGCTTGCCGGTCGTCACAAGGAACGTGCCACCTTTGCCGGTCACACCTTCGCCTGCGGCGACTGCTGCATCCTGCAATTCGGCTTCAGAGCGGTTGTAATACACATAACCCAGCCCTGTGATGCCTTGATCGTCAAGTTTCATCGATGGGTTGACCGTACCGTGGTCCATGGGTTCGCTCCTTCATATGTGACGCCTGAAAATGGCTAGCGATGCCCTTCAATAGCACCATGTTTTGAAAGGCCGATACCCCATGCGGGTATAGTTAGCGCAACCATTTTAATGTTAGCGCAATCACTGTGGATGATCGGCGGGAATGCCCTGATAATACCTGCAGCACTGGCAAAAATGAACCAATTAAGGCAGGATTGTGGCGTGGATTCAGTTAACAGTTGATTCGCTTGGATAAAAAGAAGAAAAGTCGGAAACAGTGCCGTATTTTTGGCGCGCTAGATTTCAAGGAAATGTTGTATGTCCAGAATTGCATTAGTAGACGACGACCGTAACATTCTGACCTCAGTCGCGATGACGCTTGAGGCAGAAGGGTTCGAGGTCGAGACCTATACTGATGGCCAGTCAGCTTTGGATGCCTTTAACAAACGCATGCCTGATATGGCGGTTTTGGACATAAAAATGCCCCGTATGGACGGGATGGACCTGCTCCAGCGACTACGCCAAAAGACCGCGATGCCCGTTATTTTCTTGACGTCTAAGGACGACGAGATCGATGAAGTCCTTGGTTTGCGTATGGGTGCTGATGATTACGTAAAAAAGCCATTTTCCCAGCGTTTACTTGTGGAAAGGATTCGCGCCTTGCTGCGCCGTCAAGATGCGCTCGCAGGCGAAGAAATCGAAGAAACCGAAGAGACAAAGGTCATGATCCGCGGAGAGCTGGTGATGGACCCGCTGCGTCACGCAGTGAAATGGAAAGGCCAAGACGTATCGCTTACTGTTACGGAATTTTTGCTACTTCAAGCGCTTGCGCAGCGTCCCGGCTTTGTCAAAAGCCGCGATCAGCTCATGGATGTGGCCTATGATGACCAAGTTTACGTGGACGACCGCACAATCGACAGCCACATCAAACGGTTGCGCAAAAAGATGCGCAATACCGACAGTGAATTTTCAGCGATCGAAACGCTTTATGGCATCGGTTACCGTTACAACGAAGAGTAAACCATGACTGCAGCGCCGAAAATTGACGTACGCGACCTGAAATCGGTTCGTGCGGCGGCCCGGACGCCTGACCTTGTGTTGGGTGAAGACTGGGTTGGTGCGAACAGTGACGATAGTGAAACTGTGCAGCGTGGCCGATTGGCGACGTTGCGGTACTCGCCGATTGCGCGCAAGATTGTCACCTTCAACCTTGTTGCCTTGATCTTGTTGATTGCTGGCGTGCTTTACCTAAGTCCGTCTCGCGACAGTCTTGCGTTCCAACGCGCCAAGGGATTGGTCAACGAGGCGCAATTGATCGCGGACGTTTTCGAGGCCCGCTTGCCAACAATCGCCCCAGTCGATCTTTTGTCCGCAGATGGTATCGATCCTGAGGCCACTCTCGCAGCGCTTGATTTGCGCGGGGGCGTCGAGGTAACCGTTTTCTCGACTGACGCGGTTTACGTGACAAGCGCAATTGGCACGCTTTCCGTGGAAGAAGTCGCAGACCTTGAACTGCAGACTGGCGGGACATTTCTAACTGATTTCTTCTCCGACCTTTGGGTAAGTGCTGCCGCGATGATGCCTTTTGGCTCAGGTGATGCCGACCCTACGAAAACACAGGTACAACTTTCACAAGACAATGTGCGCGATGCAATTGCCAACGGTACACAGCTCGAGGCGTCCAAACTGGGCGGGGACACCAGCTTTATTGTGACAACACCAATCTTGCGTAACGGTGTGGCCGTTGGGGTCATTGCTGTGACCACTGCCGCTGGCGAAGTGGACAGCCTTTTGCGTCGTGAACGCGAGCAATATTTACGCCTGTTTATGGTCGGTATCTTGATTAGCGTCGGCCTAAGCCTCGTTTTGGCATCCACCATCGCGAACCCGCTTGCGCAATTGGCGACGGCCGCCGAAGCCAGTCAAGAAAAGAACGCACGAAAGATGTCGCCTGTTAAAGTGCACATCCCTGATTTCACCGGCAGACCCGATGAGATCGGTCGTCTCTCGGGCGCGCTGCGCAGCATGGTTCGCGCTCTTTATAAACGCATTGAAGGCAACGAACAGTTTGCCGCTGATGTAGCCCATGAGATTAAGAATCCGCTGGCCTCGCTCCGTTCTGCGGTGGGAACCATGCGTGTCGCCAAGCGTGAAGACCAGCGTGAACAGCTGCTGGTAATCATTGAACATGACGTCAAACGCCTTGACCGGTTGGTCAGCGATATCTCTAACGCGTCGCGTCTTGATAGTGAGCTTGTCAAAGAAGAAGAAGAGACATTCGATCTGGTTCAAATGCTGCGCAATATCGCAGATTTCTTAGGCAAGGACGCAAAGCTGCGCGGGGTCGATTTTGTAGCTGACCTGCCTGCCGACGCAATTATGGTTCAGGGTCTTGAAGGGCGTTTGGCACAGGTTTTTGTCAACCTGATTTCCAATGCGATTTCGTTCTGCGAAAAAGGCGATGCAATCCGGATTTGGGCGCGTACCCGTAAGAACCGCGTGTTGATCGTTGTCGAAGACACAGGGCCCGGCATTCCGGACGATTCCCTGACGAAGATTTTCCAACGCTTTTATTCGGAACGCCCCGCCGGTCAGTTCGGCAATAATTCCGGCCTTGGCCTTGCGATTTCTAAGCAGATTGTCACAGCGCATGCGGGCGTCATCTGGGCTGAGAACATCCGGCCCACGGACGCCGACCCAACGTCAGAGCCATTGGGCGCGCGTTTCGTCGTTGGTATCCCGATATAAAGCATGGCGGAAACGGTGCATGCCACTTGCGTGTCTTGGCAAGGCAAAGCTGTACTGATTACCGGACACGCAGGTGCGGGCAAATCGACGCTCGGTTTGCAACTCATGGCGCTGGGCTGCGGCCTGATTGCAGATGACCGCACGGTATTGGAAGCGTCAGATGGTCAGGTCTTTGCCAGATGCCCTCCTACGCTAACAGGTCTGATCGAAGCGCGCGGAATAGGCATTTTGACGGCCGGGGCCGCGCCATCCGCCACGGTCCATTTGGTCGTCGATCTGGATCAAACCGAGGCCGAACGACTGCCGCCGCGACGCTACAACACAGTTTTAGGATGCAATCTGCCCTTGATCTGGCGCGTAGAAGGCGCACAGTTCGCCCCAGCAATTCTGCAGATCCTCAAATCGGGTTGGAGCGATAGATGACGGAACCGGCCCACGACCCTCTAGCCAAAACACCATCGCTTGTTCTGGTCACCGGACCGTCGGGCGCTGGACGTTCAACCGCGATTAACGCTCTTGAAGATCTGGGGTATGAGGTGATCGACAACCTTCCCCTATCCTTGCTGCCGCGCCTGCTAGAGGGTCCGCCGCCCAGCCGCCCCCTGGCTTTGGGCCTAGATGTGCGCAACCGCGATTTTGGTGTGGATGCTTTGATCGCCGCGATTGACCAGCTTGCGGGCAAAACCGATGTTTCGGCGCAGGTGCTGTATCTCGATGCCGATGAAGAGGAGCTGGTCAAACGCTACTCTGAGACACGCAGGCGCCACCCCTTGGCCCCCGCAGGCCCCCCCTTGGCCGGTATCGCGGCAGAGCGTGAACTGCTGATCCCCGTGCGCGCCCGCGCCGATGTGCTGATTGAGACGACAGGTATGTCTCCGCATGATCTGCGTGCCGAAATTGAGCAGTGGTTTGGTACGGGTGAAGGCGGAAAACTGGGGGTGACCTTGCATTCGTTTTCATACAAGCGCGGGCTGCCACGGGGCATGGATATCGTGATGGACTGTCGTTTTCTGCGCAATCCGCATTGGGACGAAGCTTTGCGCGCGCGCGATGGTCGTGATGCCGAAGTGGCAGCCTATGTCGCCGCAGACCCACGCTTTGATGCGTTCTTTGCGCAAGTGAAATCACTGATCGATTTGTTGCTGCCTGCCCACAAGGATGAAGGCAAAGCGCATTTGTCGATTGGATTTGGGTGTACGGGCGGCAAACACCGCTCTGTTATGATGACCGAAGGCATGGCTTCTGCCCTTGCGCAAGACGGCTGGCATGTGTCTAAGCGTCACCGCGAGCTAGAGCGTCGTTTGGGCCAAGGCAGCAAGGAAAACGCAGTTTGATTGGTATTGTCATCGTCGCACATGGTGGGCTTGCGAAAGAGTATCGCGCAGCGGTTGAACATGTTGTCGGCCCGCAGCCCGGAATGGTCAGTATTGCCATTGGCCCCGAAGATGACCGCGCTGAAAAACAAACCGAGATTTGCGATGCCGCTGACAGCGTTGATACTGGCGACGGGGTCGTGATTGTGACGGATATGTTTGGCGGATCGCCCACAAATCTGTCCCTGCGCGCCTGTAGCCCCGAAAACCGCCGCATCCTTTATGGTGCCAATCTGCCAATGCTGATCAAGCTCGCCAAATCGCGCAGTGCCACAGTGCCTGACGCGGTCGAAGCTGCGATTGCTGCGGCACATAAGTACATCAACAGCCATAATGGCGGAATGCCACAATGATAAAACAGCGTCTTGAAATTCAAAATATCAAAGGCCTCCATGCACGCGCATCTGCCAAGTTTGTTGAGGTCGTCGAAAGTTTTGATGCCGATGCAAAGGTGTGTAAAGACGGCGAAACCACGGGTGGCGATAGCATCATGGGACTTTTAATGTTGGCAGCTTCCATTGGAACATTTATTGATGTGGAAACAAGTGGCCCTCAAGCAGATGCGCTGGCGGCTGCGATTGAGAACCTTGTCGTTGATAAGTTTGGCGAAGGTGACTGACGTTATTTGGATCGGATAGGACAAGATAATTGACCGAATCGACCCCCAAAACAGCTACTGTTCCTCTTGGACTGGAACAGCCGCCGCCCGTTTATGACCGGCGAAATCTAACTTATTCAGGCACTTTTGACAGCCCGTTCAAGCGCGGTGCGATCAAAACCATCGAATGGTGTTCGGGCAAAATCCACATCATCCGCATGATCCGCAAGTTTGAAAAACGTGGCAAAGTACGTGGCCCTGGTTTTTGGCGTGCTGTTCTGGATGTCATGGGCATTGATCTGATGACCCCGCAAGACCAGTTGAACCTTATCCCAAAAACCGGCCCTGTCGTTGTGGTGGCCAACCACCCGCATGGTTTGGTGGATGGGTTGATCATGGCCGAATTGATTGGCTGCGTACGCCCTGACTACCGTATTTTGACCCGCGCGTTTCTGACTGATCTTGACGAGGACGCAGGTCAATATTTGATCCCTGTCCCGTTTCCGCACGAAGAAGACGCCCAAGCCAAGATGGTCGAGATGCGCAAGCAAGCAATGGCGCACCTAAAAGAGGGCGGAGTGATTGCACTGTTCCCATCAGGTGTTGTCGCGTCTTCAAATTCGATGTTCGGCCCGATGGTTGAGGACGAATGGAATCTTTTCACAGCCAAGATGATCCGCACGTCCGGTGCACGCGTTGTGCCGCTGTTCTTTCCCGGAGCGAATTCGCGCTGGTATCAAATGGCCAATCAAATTTCTGCAACGCTACGCCAAAGCCTGTTGATTCATGAGATTGTGAACGCCTGCGGCAAGCCTCAAAAACCCATTGTGGGTGCGCCGCTTGATGATGCCGAGGTCCAAGAACGTCTGAAAGACCCCCGTGCCTGCATGGCGTGGATGCGCGATGTGACGCTGAACCTGAAAGACTAGCGGGTCGGGACGGGGATTTCGCCGCGATAGTCATAGAATCCACGGTCCGACTTGCGGCCCAGCCAGCCAGCTTCGACGTATTTTGTCAGCAACGGGCAGGGACGGTATTTGGTATCTGCCAGTCCGTCATGCAGCACGTTCATGATCGCCAAACAGGTGTCCAAGCCGATAAAGTCCGCCAGTTCCAGCGGACCCATCGGGTGGTTCGCACCCAGCTTGAGCGAGGTGTCGATTGATTTTACTGAACCCACACCTTCGTAAAGCGTATAGATTGCTTCGTTGATCATCGGCATCAGAATGCGATTGACGATGAATGCGGGGAAATCTTCGGCAGTGGCCGATGTTTTGCCTAAGCGTTCCACGACTGCATAGCAGGCTTTGAAAGTTGGCTCGTCGGTCGCAATTCCGCGGATCAATTCGACAAGCTGCATGATCGGCACGGGGTTCATAAAGTGGAAACCCATGAATTTCTCAGGGCGGTCTGTGCGTGAGGCCAGCCGTGTGATCGAAATGGACGACGTGTTCGATGTCAGGATCGTGTCCGGCTTAAGGTGCGGCACGAGGTCCTCGAAAATGGCGGCCTTGATCGTCTCGCGTTCTGTCGCGGCTTCGATGATCAGGTCGGTTTGGCCCAAATCAGTCAACGTTTGGGTCGTGCCAATTCGCGCGAGGGCTTCGGATTTTGCGGTCTCAGTTATCAACT
This sequence comes from uncultured Yoonia sp., assembly GCA_965364065.1. Lineage (GTDB taxonomy): Bacteria > Pseudomonadota > Alphaproteobacteria > Rhodobacterales > Rhodobacteraceae > Yoonia. Next base: position 37,784 of record CBDTVI010000001.1, read on the forward strand.
CTTTGCTAACTTGCCGTTCAAGGTTGCGGTCGATTATATCAATCGCCGCCTGAAGGGCGTCTGCGCTGATGTCGTTCATCAACACTTCGTATCCAGCAAGGGCAAAGACATGCGCAATCCCGTTGCCCATCTGGCCTGCGCCTACGATGCCTACCTGTTCAATTGCCATGATCATTTCCTCGTCTGTTGGTTGCACCATAGGCCCGTGCGGGGGTGCGCTTCAAGACAGATCAGCGGCTAAAAATTTAGGCAAAGTTTAGCATTAGCAATTTGTCAAAGCGAATGCGCGAATCTGGGTTTGGGTAGAATTCAATAGGGGCAAGAATTATGAAGCAAGAAACACTCGAACCAGAAATATTATCTTACTCACCCTGTCGCTATGGGGCGTCACGGGTGTTGTTTCGTGGGCCGCGCAAAAGGCTAGATCAACCCTATTTGGCTTTTCTGGGTGGAACCGAGACATATGGCAAGTTTATTGAAAAGCCGTTTCCAACGCTTGTCGAAAAGGCGATGCGGCAGACCTGCGTCAATTTTGGCTGCGTCAACGGCGGCATTGATGCTTTTGTGAATGACGCGACGGTCATGGATATTTGCCATAATGCGGAATTGACTGTCGTGCAGGTCATGGGGGCAAATTTGCTGTCCAACAGATTCTTTACGGTTCATCCGCGCCGCAATGATCGGTTCTTGCAGGCATCAACGGTGCTAAAGGCGATTTATCACGATGTCGACTTTGCGGAATTTGCGTTCACGCGGCACATGTTGGGCGCCCTACATAACAAATCGATTGAGCGGTTTGAGACGGTGGTCAATGAACTGCGCGAAGCGTGGATGGCGCGGATGAACCGCTTGCTTGACCAAGTCGGAGAGAACGTCGTTCTGCTTTGGTTTTCCGAAACGGTGCCGTCGGATGCGCCTTGGTCTGAATCGTTGAACCAATTGCAGGTTGATCCGTTGTTTGTCACGAACGAGATGATCGAGCGGCTGCGTCCATCTGTCAAAGATGTGATCATAGCGCAGCCTTCGCGGGATGCGCTCACCCGCGGGACCAACGGTATGGTTTATCCAATTTCACAGAAAAGGGCCGCGCATGAAATGTTGGGGGTCGATTGCCACAAAGAGGCGGCGGCGGCGTTGATCCCGAAAATTCGTGATCAGTTATATACAATTTAACGAAAAAAGGGCCCGCACAGTTTTTGTGCGGGCCCCTCTGAGACGTTTATGTCGTTCGACTTATAGCTTGCTCGTAAGCTCTGGCACTGCATCAAACAGGTCAGCAACTAAACCAAAGTCAGCGACTTGAAATATTGGCGCTTCTTCGTCTTTGTTGATGGCTACGATGATCTTGCTGTCTTTCATGCCTGCCAAGTGCTGGATCGCACCGGAAATGCCGACTGCAACATAAAGGTCAGGGGCGACAACTTTGCCGGTTTGTCCGACCTGCCAATCGTTTGGTGCATAGCCACTGTCGACAGCGGCACGAGATGCGCCAACAGCCGCATTTAGCTTGTCTGCGAGGGCTTCGATCAATGCGAAATCCGCTTCTGATCCGACACCGCGACCACCTGATACAACAACACCAGCGGATGTCAGTTCGGGACGGTCAGAGGTGGCGACCTTGTCTTCGATCCATTCGGACAGACCTGGGTTGCCAGCTGAACCAATGCTTTCGATGGACGCGGATCCACCCATGCCAGCCGCATCATAGCCTGCTGTGCGGATCGTCATAACTTTGACGGCATCAGAGGATTTGACAGTTTGGATCGCGTTGCCTGCATAGATCGGGCGCTCGAATGTGTCGGCGTCAATAACGGCAGTCACCTCAGAGATCACCATCGCGTCCAAGAGTGCTGCGACACGCGGCATCACGTTCTTGGCGTCGGTTGTGCCAGGTGCCGCGATATGTGTGTAATCGCCAGCCAGAGATACAATCAGGTCTGCAGTCGGTTCGGCCAAACGGTGACCAAGTGCTGCATCCTCGGCGCAAAGTACCTTGGATACGCCATCAATCTTTGCAGCCTCTTCAGCCGCAGCTTGTGCTGTGGCGCCGGCACAAAGCACGATGATATCGCCAAGCGCCTTTACCGCAGAGACGGCCTTTGCAGTTGCATCAACGGCCAATGCGCCGTCGGTGACTTCACCAATTAGAAGTACAGCCATTATACAGCCCCCGCTTCTTTGAGTTTCTCGACAAGTTCATCAACCGAACCAACAATGATACCGGCTTTGCGTGTCTCTGGTTCGGTGGTGGTCACAACCTGCAGGCGCGGTGTGACGTCAACGCCGTAATCGGCGGGCGTTTTTTCGTCCATAGGCTTTTTCTTGGCCTTCATGATGTTTGGTAGGGACGCGTAACGCGGGTCATTCAGGCGCAAATCAACAGTGATGATTGTCGGCATCTTGACCTTGATCGTCTGCAATCCGCCGTCAACTTCGCGGGTGACAGTCGCATGGTCGCCGTCGATGTCGACCTCGGATGCGAATGTCGCTTGCGACCACCCCAGCAGAGCAGACGTCATCTGGCCCGTGGCGTTCATATCGTTGTCGATCGCTTGCTTGCCGCAAAGAACCAAACCTGGCTCTTCTTCTTTTACAATTGCTGCAATGATCTTGGCGACAGCCAACGGTTCAATGTCGTTGTGCACATCGTCGGTTGCGACAACCAAAATTGCGCGGTCAGCGCCCATCGCAAGGGCGGTGCGCAGCGTTTCTTGGCTTTGCTTGACGCCAACGGAAACGGCGATCACTTCGTCGACTTTGCCGGCTTCGCGCAGGCGGATCGCCTCTTCGACGGCGATTTCGTCGAATGGGTTCATCGACATTTTGACGTTTGCAAGATCGACACCGGAGCCGTCCGCTTTGACACGAACCTTCACGTTGTAGTCGATCACGCGCTTGACGGGTACGAGTACCTTCATCTGCGTTCTTCTCCTCAGAATCTGACCAATTTTCTTCTTGGGATGTTGTTAGCCTGCGTGGCCGCCCGAAAACAGTGCAAAATCGACGCGAGAGTGGTCACCGACGCCACGTTCTTGACGTGCACGTCAGGTGCGCGGTGAAAGGTGTGTCAAAACCCACGCTGTTTAGCGGTTTGCACCCGGCACCCAAAGAACGTCGTTCTTGCCGTTATCATTGGCGATCCGTGCGGCCTGAAAGCACCAATCCGACAAGCGGTTCAGGTATTTCACCGCCGCAGGATTTACGGATTCCATTGTCGCGAGTTCCACCGTCAAACGCTCTGCACGGCGCGACACTGTCCGACAGATATGCAGATGTGCAGCCAAAGCTGACCCACCAGGCAGAATGAAGCTGCGCAGCGGTTCCACCATCTTGGTCATCGCATCAATTTGCGTTTCAAGCCGTTCAACTTGTGCGTCGGTCATGCGCAGTACTGGGTATTCGGCCTCGCCGTCTTTTTCCATGTCAGGGCGGCATAGGTCCGCACCCAAATCAAACAGGTCATTCTGGATCATCGCCAATTGCGCATCCATTTCGCCGGTCGCGTGCAGGCGTGCCATGCCGACTGTTGAGTTTGTTTCGTCCACTGTGCCGTACGACGTCACCCGCATAGAGTGCTTGGCGACGCGGCTGCCATTGCCCAGTGCGGTTTCGCCAGAGTCACCGGTTTTTGTGTAAATTTTGTTCAGAACTACCATCGGGTCAGCTTCCTTCGCCGCGCAAATATACAAACAGCAGAATTAAAGCGACTGCTACGAACTGTGCACCGATACGCCAGCGCATGATCTTATTGGCGTACTTGCGATTCCATTCGCCGCCCTTCCCGAAAGACCCGATACCAAGCATCAGAATGCCCAGCACAATCAATACGGCTACCGCGATGAGCCAGAAAAGTGGATCGTTTGCCATGATTTGCGTCCTTTTATCTTGTTGGAATAGATGTAGTGGGTTCAGCGTCGAAGAAAACCCTCAGATCCGTGAAATTAGCGCATCAAGCCAGCGTGTGGGTAATATACGGCGCAAAATACCCGCGACGTATGTCGGGAACGTCACGTAGTAGCGCGGCTTTGGGTTTTTTGCCGTCAGTGCGCGCAAAAGTTTTTTTGTCACAGCTGCGGCAGGCAATTCGAACTGGTCGGGCCCGCGTTCTTCATAAAGGCGGTCCTGTACGTCCTTGTACATTTCACGACGCGCGGAATTTTCCCAATCGATCCACTTTTCGAAATGGGGAATCGCATTTTGGCGGATTTTTGATGTCACAGGGCCGGGTTCAATCAAAATAACCTTGATCGGAGTATCGCGCATCTCGATGCGCAGCACATCCGTCAGCCCTTCAAGCGCGAATTTTGACGCGACATAGGCCCCGCGCCATTTTAATCCAACAAACCCAAGCACAGAAGAACAGTTTATGATCCGGCCGTGCCCTTGCCTGCGCATCACGGGGATCACAAGCCGCGTCAGTTCATGCCACCCGAAAACATTGACTTCAAAGATTTCGCGCAGCGCGCCAACGGGTAAATCTTCGATCGCGCCGGGGCATGCAAAGGCGCCGTTGTTGTAAAGCGCGTCGAGTGTGCCGCCTGTAGCCTCAAGTGTTTCGGCCAAGCCGTTCACAATTGTTTCTGCGTTGGCATAATCGATCAGGGGGCTTTCAAATCCTTCTGCTTGCAAGCGCGCGCAGTCTTCGGATTTGCGACAACTTGCGAAAACGCGCCATCCGGCGGCGCGAAGGCCATGTGCAGCATCAAGGCCAATTCCGGAAGATGATCCGGTGATGAGGATAGATTTCTGTGTCATACCGCTTCTTTTGCATCAAGCAAAGCAGCAAGCAAGGGCATTAGCCCTCTGACAACAGCCGTGTCGCCATCCAGCCCGTTTGTCCGCTTTTGGTCAGGCGGATTTGCGCCCACCCATCGTCATTCAAACTAATCACTTCGGCGGATATCCCACGCGTGATCGTGTCAATCACAGGGTCAGTTGTACTTGGACCAGTTCGTAGGTTGACGCGGTTTGCCGCCACATAGCGCAGATCAATTGTCGGTGGTGTTGGTGCAATAGCAGCGACAGGCGCTTCGACAGTGGCAACCGACAATGGCGCTGCATCTTCTGTGGTGCCGGTATCCAGCGGCGACGTCACAATCGGCGTATAGGATGCGTTTACTACGAATTCGGCGTCGGCTGACGGCTGGACGCTTGTCTTGCTACGCGAATTTTGGGCGAACGGCGCCTGCGAGGTGACGACCCGTTCACGCGGCGTAAAGTCACTGCCACCAGACATTTCATAAAAGACCCAGAACAACATAAAGCAACTGAATGTGATTAGCTTTGGCATAAAGGTGTCCCCCCGGACAAACAAAGAACTCGTTAACAATCGAACATCTGCCTTAGACAATGTGACCGTTAGGAATGAACGGGGAATATTCGCCGCTTTACGCCACAAATGAGGACCGCTAAACCGGACAACATGAGTGATGATAGTGACACCGGCCTTGGCCCAAACGACGTAACCGAAACGCTGCGGCGCGCGATTGGCGACCGCTATCTGACCTATGCGCTGTCCACAATTATGCACCGCGCGCTGCCCGATGCACGTGATGGTCTGAAACCTGTGCATCGCCGCATCCTTTACGCGATGTCGCGGTTGCGCCTGTCACCAACCGGCGGATTTCTGAAGTCTGCCAAGATCAGCGGTGACACGATGGGTGATTTTCACCCGCACGGTGATGCCGCGATTTACGACGCGATGGCGCGATTGGCGCAGGATTTCAACGTCCGCTACCCGCTGGTGGATGGCCAAGGCAACTTTGGCAATATTGACGGCGATAACCCTGCTGCGTCGCGTTACACCGAGGCACGGATGACCGCCGCCGCCGAGGCATTGCTTGAAGGTTTGGCCGAAGATTCCGTTGATTTTCGCGACAACTATGATGGTCGCCTGACCGAACCAACGGTTTTGCCCGCAACCTTCCCGAACCTGTTGGCAAACGGGTCCACCGGAATTGCGGTTGGTATGGCGACGAATATCCCGCCCCATAACCTGCACGAACTTATCGACGCCTGTCTGTATATGATCAAATCGCCGGACGCGCGCGATGATACATTGCTTAACTACATTCCCGGCCCTGATTTCCCAACCGGCGGCACAATCGTTGAACCACCCGAAAATATCGCCGAAGCCTACCGCACTGGCCGCGGTTCTTTTCGGCTGCGCGCGAAATGGGAGATCGAGGATCTGGGTCGCGGCACGTGGCAGATTGTCGTCACTGAAATTCCCTATCAGGTGCAGAAATCCAAGCTGATTGAAAAATTGGCTGAGGTCATTCAGCTTAAGAAGGTTCCTTTGCTTGCCGATGTGCGCGACGAAAGCGCCGAAGATGTACGCGTTGTTCTTGAACCCCGCGCCAAGACTGTCGACCCCGAAGTCCTAATGGGTATGTTGTTCCGCAATTCCGATCTGGAAACGCGGTTCAGCCTGAATATGAACGTGCTGATCGACGGGCTGACCCCAAAGGTCTGTTCCCTCAAAGAGGTCCTGCGCGCCTTTCTTGATCACCGCCGCGAGGTTCTGACCCGCCGTAGCAAATTCCGTCTGGAAAAGATCGACCACCGACTTGAGGTGCTTGAAGGCTTTATTATCGCGTTCCTGCATCTGGACCGTGTGATCGATATCATTCGTTATGATGACGATCCAAAGCGGGCTTTGATGATCGAAGACTGGGCCAAGGATCACATCCGCGCTACGTCAGAGGCTGATTATATCTCGCCAATCGTGGCCGGTGCTGATCCAGAGGTGTCACTGTCCGAAGTACAGGCCGAAGCGATCCTGAATATGCGATTGCGCAGTTTGCGCCGCTTGGAAGAGTTGGAATTGGTCGCCGAACGCGATGCTTTGATGGCAGAGCGGGCAGGCATTGAGGACTTGCTGGAAAGCGATGATCTACAATGGGCGAAAATCGCTGAGCAGTTGCGCGAGACCCGCAAGATTTTCGGGCGTGACAGTCCAGGTGGCGCGCGCCGGACGCAGTTTGCCGAAGCTGCCGAGATCGTCGACGTGCCGATCGAAGCGATGATCGAGCGCGAACCGATTACTGTCGTGTGTTCTGAAATGGGCTGGGTCCGCGCGATGACCGGTCATATCGATCTGACGCGTGAATTGAAGTTCAAAGACGGCGATGCGCCGCGCTTTATTTTCCACGCTGAAACCACCGACAAGCTGTTGGTCTTTGGCGCAAATGGCCGGTTTTATACTGTTGGGACCGTCAACCTGCCCGGCGGGCGCGGCATGGGCGAGCCACTTCGCTTGATGATTGATTTGCCCAACGAAGTTGAAATCGTTGATATGTTGATCCACACGCCCGGCCAAAAATTGTTGGTGGCCTCTGCCGAGGGCAATGGTTTCATTGTGCCAGAAGTGGATGTCGTGGCCCAAACGCGGTCAGGCAAACAGGTGCTCAACGTCAAAGACACTGTCGCCAAGGTCTGTCACAGGATCGCAGGAGATCACGTCGCTGTGGTGTCCGAGAACGCCAAACTGCTGGTGTTTGATGTCAGCGAGCTGCCAGAAATGGGTCGCGGCAAGGGCGTGCGCATCCAGAAATATAAGAAAGCACCGGGGCGTCAGGGCACGCTTGAATTGGACGGTGGATTGTCTGATTTGACGACGTTCCAGTGGGACGCAGGCCTATCATGGCAAATGGGTGGGGGTAAAACCCGCACTGAACCTGATATGTCCGATTGGAAAGCGGCACGCGCAGGTGTTGGCAAACGCCCGCCTTACGGTTTCCCTAAGAACAACGAATTCAATTAACTACACTCGCGCAACCGGATGCGCGGACGGGTTCTTTAAAAGCTATAGCTGACCCCGATATTCAGCGCGTTCGTGACCAGCTGTGTTTCCAAGGAACCGCCGTTATCAAGGTCCATCTTATGAAAAGACACGGTATTTTGGTATTCGCCAAACACGCCCCACGTTGTATTAATGGCGTATTTCGCACCAGCGGTGAGGCGCAGCGCGCCACCGGTCATTTGATATCCGAATGTTGAACCACCAGCTGAACTAACCTCAACATGGGGAATGGCAATTCCAACTCCAGCGCCAACGTACGGCGTCAGCGCCCCCATCTGATTGGGCCACCGACGATATGCGTTAACTGTCAGAATATTGACGCCATCGGTCAACTCTAGTGTATCAAAGCCACTCTCGATCTGGGTTTCCTTGTCAGAATAGACCTTGGAATGCGTGAACTCGGCGCCCCAGCCGAAAGTTTCGCTTTGCCAGCGTGTTGCGCGCAAGCCGTAATAGATCGGGGCTTCAAATGAGCGGCCCTCCCATTTGGCTGTGAAATCAGGGTTCACATCCACGCTATTTCCTGGATCGGTGCCTGTTACAACACTATGGGGCGATGACTGACCGCCAAAGTAAAAGGCCAATTCCATCTCTGCCAGTGCAGGTGTCGCAAAAAGAATGAAACCGGCGATTGCGGCGGAAAATCTATGTGCCATCTATGTGTCTCTTTCAAATTGCGGGGTGCTATGGTTGTCTGAGGTTGAGAATCTGAGTGAGGTATCGCGTAAATATTTGGGCTCATCAAGTGTTTTGGTTGCCGCTACAAATGCTGCAGCTGGGCCTAACTAACGATGTTGATCCACTAAGATTGGATTGCCATCCGGGTCCATCACAACAAAGCTGCCAGGCCCTGACGTGGTTTCATCCGCTTCGCTGACGAATGGAACGCCATCCGCCTTAAGCCGTTTTTGGATGTCTCGCACATCTTCGAAGTCATCAAGGTTTTGCGCGTTTTGATCCCATCCCGGATTGAACGTCAGCGTGTTGGCTTGCAGCATGCCGGAAAACAGACCGATGATCGTGTCTTCGTTGCGCAAGATCAACCAGCCTTGTGTCGCGTCCCCGCCAAAAGTTTCAAATCCAAATTTGGCGTAGAATGCCTGTGAGGCATCGATGTCTTTGACATTCAGGCTTACTGAAAATGCACCAAGTTTCATTGCGCTCTCCTTTGTCCGAGGGGTGTTGCCATCATCTTTCGTCGTTGCGCACATTATCATGGGACGCCAAATCGGCAAAATCGCCAAAGTTTGCGGAAAAATCTTTTTGGAGCGATCTTGGGGCATGTGAAGGCTTGATTTCCTCCTCGTTTCCCAATAAATCGCCTGCGATGTTGGACTGGGCCACACTTGGCCCCTCAAAATTAAGGGCCCTGCAAAATGGCAAAGGCAAAGTTTGAACGTAATAAGCCGCACGTAAACATTGGCACAATCG
>CBDTVI010000002.1:0-44642 GCA_965364065.1 uncultured Yoonia sp.
CCATCAACGTATTTGAAAACGGCCAGACGACACCGTCCAAACTGACCGAAGCCGGAGTCACAGGCATCAATGAAACACGGGTCCCTTCGGGAAGCGCAAATACCGTCTCACCTGCGGGTGCCAGAAAGCTCGCATCATGCGCATCAGTCAGGATCACGGGCTTGTCGGGGTAGCGTATCATCACGCTCAATACCGAAAGAATGTGGTCCATGCGCCCGCCAGTAAACCCCAACGCAATTAAGGCAGATGCCGACACGCGGGTCAGTGTTTTTTCGAAATCTGTTGTTGATTGTTCTTTAATTTCGTACAGTTGGTCTACAAATGAGGCACGAGATTGCGCGGATATGCTGTCTAGATCACCTATCACCGCAAGGGGGATTACCCCTGCTTCAAGCAAGATATCAGCCCCAGAATCAACAGCTATAAACCCTTTAACTAATTGTAAAATATAATTAATTTCAGAAATTTCTGCTGTCGCGCCACCGACCAGACACAGCGGCTTTTCGCTTGAAACAATGATTCCGCTAGACACTTATTATACCTCAATTCACAAACATTCCCTAAAAGGGCCACAAAATAAGCCTGAACATAGCGTGTGATGTAGTCGACTGAGAAATTCAAATTTGTCCAGCGGATGGCCGCTGATAACCTAGAAAGCGATAACGCATGGGCGAGAACAATAAAATCCTGGATGTGACCTACGGAAACTTTTCTTGCCGTCTGGAAGGGTTCGACGACAGCGTTGAAACGATGAAATCCGTCGTCGGATATTTCCACGACCTTGCCGGGCATAACCTTTTCACTGATCAAGCACATGCAGTGCCTGATTTGGACGTGCTTGCGCGGCTCGCGGCCCAACAGACCTCCGGCAATGTAGTCATCGAAGAAGGTGAAAACGGCCTGAGCTTGCGTGTGATGACCGAAGACGATGCCCCAGAGGCACTAGATGAGGCTGACGCCACAGCTGAAGCGTCCGAAGATACTGCTGTTCAAGAAGAACAGAATGAAGACGTTGTATTCGCAGAAGACGCGCCGGTTGAGGAAGTTGCTTTTGAAGAGCCTGAAGACACATCAGTCGGTGAAGTTACAATCGACGATATATCTGAAGAGCTAACAGCCGAATTTATGGAAGCAGCCGCAGATGCGGAAGTTGCCGACCACGACACTGACATCGACGATGATGCACAGGTTGAAGATTTTGCAGCCGAAGTAGTCGCGCCCGTAGAGACCCCAATTCAAGAAATCGTCGAAACCAGTGCCGCTGACAGGTTGCAGCGCATCCGCGCTGTCGTTGGCCGTGGCGGTCCACCAGCACGCGATGATACCTACGCCGAAGATCTAAGCGAAGATGATGTAAAAGAAGCGCCGAAGGCCGTGAACCCACTGGCGCAACGCCTTGCTGAATTGGCCAAACGTAACTCTGAATTAATGGATGCCGACACACTGCGTGAACCACTGGCAACCACAGCAAGCGCACCTTTGACGCTTGGTGAAGAAGAACTGGTCGCTGTTGATGCTGAAGTTGAAGTTGACGATGCGCATGCTGACGTGGCGGAAGAAACAGCCGACGTTCAGGGCACCGCGCATGATGACGGCGTTGTCGAAGACACGTCACAAGAGATAGAAGCCGACGTTGCTGATGAAGCACCAGAGGACGACGTTGAAGTTGCGGATGATGTTGACGAAGTTATCGCCGAAGCTGTGGACGACGTCGAAGAAGAAGCTATTGCTGCGCGTTCGGAACGTGCGGAACAGCCACTCCTTTTGACAACGCGCCACCAGCCAATCACTGATGTGGACGACGACGATGACTTTGACCTGCATGAAGAAGTCGCGAAGATTGAACAGGAAATTTCGGCGCGCCCGGGCAATGAACTTGCCCGCCACGGACTGCCGCGCACTGTCGAAGACGCCATGAGCCGCATCTTGATGAAGACAGACATACAGCTTGACCTGCAGGAAACCCGCGATGGCCGTGATGCGATTGCACAGCTTAAGGCTGCGGTTGCTGCGACAGAGGCAGCCCGCCAAATGGGCGACGCAGGTGCGAAGTCGCGTGACGTCAGTGCGATGTTCCGCGACGATCTTGGCGCACTTGAAGGGACCGGAGGCTCGGGTGGGTCAGCCCTTCCACCACTCAAGCTGGTTGAACCAATCAACGAGGGCCCACAAAGCAGCCTGCGCGAAGTCGCCCCCCTGACAGAGGCAGCAGAACGTTTGCGCAAAATCGCCGAAACCACAAAATCCAAGTCTGTCGAAGCGACGGCTCAGACATTTGCAGATTTCGCGCGCCAGCAAGGTGCCCAAGACCTTGTTGATAAACTTGAAGCGGCGGGTGCCTATTTGGCATATGTCGAAGGCGAGAACGATTTTTCCCGCCCGCAAGTTATGAAAGTCGTGCAATCCGCGTCCGAAGACGAAGTCACTCGTGAAGACGGATTGCGGTCATTTGGTCGGTTGCTGCGCCAGTCACGGATCATCAAGTTGAACAATGGCCGCTTTCAAATCGCTGAAAACACGCGCTTTAAGCCAAGTGGCAATCTGGCCGCGCGCTACTAAAGGCAGCGTGACAAGATGCAGAAAGGCGGGGCAAGTCCCCGCCTTTTTTATGACTGGCTGCGTTGGTCAGGATCTTCTTGACCAATGCCTTTGAACACCCATTTCAATGGAAATGCCCACCCGATGCCCAGAACAAGATAGATCAGAAATTCGATCACCATCGGAAAGCGTGAAGCTTGGCTCATAATGGTCACAGCGAAAATGATGTAGACGGGCAGTCCCACCACCAAGACGAAAAGTGCCAGCCGTTTGCGTGCTTTATAAGTCATCTCACCTCAATCCACGAAGGGGTCAGTCACCAAAATGGTGTCTTCTCGTTCCGGTGATGTGGAAACTAGTGCGACAGGGCAGTCGATCAACTCTTCAATGCGACGCACGTATTTTATAGCCTGCGCGGGCAAATCCGCCCAAGAGCGCGCGCCTTCGGTTGATTCCGACCACCCATCGATCTCTTCGTAGATCGGCTTGCAGCGGGCTTGTTGATCGGCAGCAGTCGGCAGGTAATCAAGTGATTTGCCGTCTAGGTCGTACCCAACACAAATTTTCAGTTTCTCGAACCCGTCCAATACGTCGAGTTTGGTCAGTGAAATTCCTGTCACGCCAGATGTCGCACAGGTCTGACGGACCAAGGCCGCATCAAACCACCCGCAGCGGCGCTTGCGCCCTGTAACGGTGCCAAACTCGTGGCCACGGGTGCCAAGGCGGTGCCCGTCTTCGTCGTCCAACTCAGTCGGGAAAGGGCCTTCACCGACGCGGGTGGTGTACGCTTTCACAATCCCAAGCACATAATCAATGGCATTGGGGCCAAGACCCACACCAGTTGCGGCCTGCCCTGCGATCACATTGGAGGACGTCACAAATGGGTATGTGCCAAAGTCGATATCAAGCAATGCACCCTGTGCGCCTTCAAACAATATCCGCTTACCGGCTTTGCGCTTTTCGTTAAGCACTTTCCACACGGGGGCCGCATAGGGCAGAATTTCTGCTGCAATATCCTTGAGTTGTGCAACCAACGCATCGCGGTCGACAGGCTCAATTCCCAAGCCGCGACGCAGCGGATCGTGGTGCTGCAAGGCGCGGTCAACACGGGCTTCCAAGGTCGCCACATCGGCCAAATCAGCCACACGCACGGAACGGCGACCAACTTTGTCTTCATACGCAGGCCCAATACCGCGACCAGTGGTGCCGATTTTGGTGCCTTTGCTGGATGCCTCTTCGCGGGCGCGGTCCAACTCGCCGTGGATCGGCAGGATCAGCGGGGTATTTTCGGCAATCATCAGCGTCTCTGGTGTGATCTCAACGCCTTGTTTGCGGATCGAGGCGATCTCTTTGACCAAATGCCAAGGGTCCAGCACAACGCCATTGCCGATGACTGAAAGCTTGCCACCACGCACCACACCCGAAGGCAGCGCGTTCAGCTTAAAGACCTCTCCATCGATGACCAATGTATGGCCCGCATTGTGCCCACCCTGAAAGCGCGCGATCACATCGGCCCGTTCAGAGAGCCAATCAACGATCTTACCTTTGCCTTCATCGCCCCACTGGGCACCGACGACCACAACGTTTGCCATTAGATTCTATTCCTCAAAGATTGCGTGCCCCCTATATCGACGCGCTGCCGTTTGGGAAACAGCAAAATGGTCGACTGGACACGAAGGGTGCGACCAAGCATTGTACCTGCACCGAAAAGAAGTGAGGCATATCATGGGTTTCGTCATACGTTGGGTCTTTGCGTTCGTCCTGCTGGCGGCAACATATAATCCGACAGAGTGGAATTATGTGCGTTGGAGCATGGCAAACGTAGACAATAATCTGCCGATGGCCGTTCTTTTGGGTCTGGTCTTGTTCGTTGGATACATCATTTATCTACGTGCCACCCTGCGTTCGATAGGCATCTTTGGCATGGTATTGATTCTCGCTGTTGTCGGCACCCTTTTGTGGGTTTTGTTCGATCAAGGCTTTATCAGTCTGGACAATCCGACGTTGAATACTTGGATTGGTATCGTGGCACTTTCGGTCGTACTCGCCGTCGGGCTGTCATGGTCAATCGTGCGCCGCCGACTGACAGGGCAGACCGATGTGGACGATATCGATGAATAACACGACCCCGAAAGGGGTTTGGGGGGTTGCGGGATGGCGTCGCAGCTTTTAGATACCGCTTGTTCGCGAACGCCCCGAAAGGCCCCTTAATGGAAAATGTCGTCCTCATTGTTCATCTGATCCTCGCACTTAGCTTGATCGGTACTGTGCTTTTGCAGCGCTCTGAGGGTGGCGGTCTTGGTATGGGCGGCGGCGGCGGTGCCACAGGTGGCCGGCCAGCGCCCACCGCGATGAGCAAGTTTACTTGGATCCTTGCGGTTGCGTTTATTTGCACATCAATTGCGCTGACCCTGATTTCTGCCAGCAATTCAGCAGGATCATCCGTCGCTGACCGCTTTAACCCATCCGCAGGCGAAGGCGTCGAAGTGCCTGATCTGGGCGATAGCTTGTTGCCACCGACATCGGCAGATGCGCCTCTGGTCCCAGCAGGCGAGTAAACACAAGGGGTTGCAGTGTGGACACGCACTGCAACATGATCTTGGGTCAATGCTTGCCAATCGGGTGCGAATCCGGTAATGCTCAAACCCCGTGATGATGCGAATTTTCGGGTTCGTTAATCCACCAATTTTGTACGTCTTCACGGGAGATTTCTACCAATGGCACGCTATATTTTTATCACCGGCGGTGTTGTCTCTTCGCTTGGCAAGGGCCTCGCGTCAGCGGCGTTAGGGGCGTTGCTGCAAGCGCGTGGTTATTCTGTTCGCCTGCGCAAACTTGATCCCTACCTCAACGTTGATCCCGGCACGATGTCACCGTTTGAGCACGGCGAAGTGTTTGTTACCGATGACGGTGCTGAAACCGACCTCGACCTTGGCCACTATGAACGCTTCACTGGTGTGCCTGCACGCAAAACAGATTCAGTCAGTTCCGGTCGAATCTATTCCAACGTTTTGGAAAAAGAGCGTCGTGGCGATTATCTGGGCAAGACCATTCAGGTTGTTCCCCATGTCACCAATGAAATCAAAGAATTCTTAGCGATCGGCGAAGACGAAGTTGACTTCATGCTTTGCGAAATCGGCGGCACAGTCGGCGATATCGAAGGACTTCCGTTTTTCGAGGCGATCCGCCAGTTCGCACATGACAAACCACGCGGTCAGTGCATCTTTATGCACCTGACGCTGTTGCCTTATCTGGCAGCCTCGGGCGAGTTGAAGACAAAGCCAACGCAGCACTCGGTCAAAGAACTACAGTCGATTGGTATCGCGCCAGACATTCTTGTTTGCCGGTCCGAGCACCCAATCCCCGAGAAAGAGCGTGAAAAAATTGCGCTGTTCTGTAACGTGCGCAAGCAATTCGTTATTGCTGCATATGATCTGAAATCCATCTACGAAGCCCCGCTCGCGTATCACGATCAAGGGTTGGATCAGGCTGTGCTGGATGCATTCGGCATTTCGCCTGCCCCGGCCCCAAAGCTGGAAATGTGGCATGATGTTTATGACCGCATCCACAACCCAGAAGGCCATGTAAAAATTGCGATTGTTGGCAAGTATACCCAGCTGGAAGACGCCTATAAATCTATCGCAGAGGCGCTGACCCATGGCGGTATGGCCAACCGTGTGAAAGTCAAAATCGAATGGGTCGATGCAGAGCTTTTCGACAACGAAGACGCCGCACCCTACCTTGAAGGTTTCCATGCGATCTTGGTGCCTGGCGGTTTTGGTGAGCGCGGAACCGAAGGCAAAATCAAAGCTGCCCAGTTTGCGCGTGAGAAGAAAATTCCTTACTTTGGTATCTGTCTTGGCATGCAAATGGCCGTGATCGAAGCCGCGCGCAACGTGGCGGGTTTGGAAAAAGCCGGTTCAGAAGAATTTGACCACGAAGCTGGTGGCAAGCGCTTCGAGCCAGTCGTCTACCACCTCAAAGAGTGGGTGCAGGGCAATCACATGGTCGCGCGCAAGACCGACGATGACAAAGGCGGCACCATGCGTCTTGGCGCCTATGACGCGACGTTGATCGAAGGCACCAAAGTAGCGCAGATATATGGCGGAACGACCATCGAAGAACGTCACCGCCACCGCTATGAAGTTGATATGAAATACCGCGATGTGCTTGAAAAAGTGGGCCTGCAGTTTTCTGGCATGTCACCTGATGGCAAACTGCCCGAAATCGTGGAATGGAAAGATCACCCGTGGTTTATCGGTGTGCAATTCCACCCAGAGCTGAAGTCAAAACCATTCGCCCCACACCCACTGTTCGCGGACTTTGTACGGGCGGCGGTCGAAACCTCGCGGTTGGTATAAGTCTTAAAAGTTAAATGTGATCTTACGGGTCAGCACGATTTGCGTGCTGATCTGTTCGTCCGATTCTGAGATCGGGCTGTTGGCAGCATCACCGCGCAGCTTATCATATGTGATCGTGCCGACGACTTGCCAATTGTCGCTTACCTCATAGATCGCTTCCAGCTCTGCGCCGGCGCTGATCATGCCGCTGCTTGCGTCAAATTCGGTTATGGTTGTGCTGGCTTCGTCCGCGGTCACGCCAAAGTACGTGCTGGCGTAAGTATCATCACCCCAAAGAATACGTGGTCCGGCGGATAGGGTGAAATTATCGGTGGGGCGGTAAATGATGTCACCACCAATCTCGGACACGAAAGATTCGTGGCCTATCGCGCCATAGCGCAAGCTTGCAAACAACTCGTACGACGGCGCAGAAAACTTGACCCGCCCGCCCAATTCAAGCGACGGATCAATCGTCTTAAGACCTACAAGCTCGTCAAAATCATCTGCATCGCGGCCTCTAATATAACGCAGCGACGGACCAAACCCCAGACCAGATGCAGCACCTGGTTCGCGGGAAACAGGCCCGATTTTTATACGCTCGATCGAAAACTTGAGACCGACACCGGCATCTTGATCCGCGTCGCCAAAATAGCTTGGCTCAAGCTTGGGACCAAGGCCCACCCGAAAAGAGACCTCGTTTTGCGCGTCTTGTGCCACAGCAAAAACGGGTGCTGTGATCAGTGCGGTAGCTGTCAAAATGCGCAAAAACATGTAAGGACCTTTCTGTGTCTTACATCTGAAATAGCACAGCACATCTTTCAAGCAAGCCCGCAATAGACAGTATGGCTGCACTGCGCTAAGCCGCACCATCACACCGTAGGGATAAATCATGCTTTCTTATCAACACATTTACCACGCAGGAAATCTTGCGGATGTGCATAAACACAGCATGCTGTCGTGGGTGCTGGACTATATGACCCGCAAGGACAAACCCCTGTCGTATATGGAAACGCACGCTGGACGTGGGCTTTATGATTTGACCGATGAGGCCGCGATCAAAACTGGCGAAGCCGCCCAAGGGATCACGCGCGCCGCTGATTGGTTTGCCCACGACCATCCCTATTCAAAAGTGCTAGCCCGCATCCGTGCAGCACATGGTGCGACCGCCTACCCCGGTTCACCCGCAGTTGCCGCCGAGAGCATCCGGCCGATGGACAACATGTATCTAGCAGAATTGCACCCACAGGAATTTGCGGCCCTCAAAACAAACATGGCCCCCTATGGCGGTGTGTTCAAACACATGGACGGCTGGGAACTGGCGCTATCGATGTGCCCGCCTGAACCGCGTCGGGGCATGTTATTGATTGATCCTTCCTTCGAGATCAAAACCGACTACGAGACGATCCCAAAGACGATCAGTCAAATCCACCGCAAATGGGGGGTCGGGGTTATCATGCTTTGGTATCCTATTCTTACCGACAGCCCTCACAAACCGATGTTGCGCGCCTTGCAATCAGCTTTGCCAGAGGCCGTGACCCACGAAGTCAGCTTTCCACCGGCCCGCACTGGCCACCGTATGATTGGATCAGGGCTTTTTGTCGTGAATGCACCCTACGGTTTCAAAGAAGAGGCCGCGCGGCTTTCTGCCCTCTTTCACACCAAGCTACGCCGGACTATATAGTACTGATGTTTAGTGATCTGATCCGGCGCATGACCGCCCCCGAACCGCAAATCCTTCCTGATCCTGACGCCCGATTGGCGCTAGGGGCTATCCTTGTGCGGCTTGCACGCACCGACGGTGACTATTCCACCGATGAAGTTGCGCAAATCGATCAACTGCTGATGCACCGCTATGCACTTCCGCAAGCAGAAGCAGCCGCCTTGCGCGCCCAATGCGAAACGCTTGAGGCCGAAGCACCCGATACGGTCCGTTTTACCCGCGCTATCAAAGAAGCCGTGTCATACGAGGACCGCGTATCTGTGATCGAAGCGATGTGGGCAGTGGTCTTGGCAGATGGCGTCCGCGACGACGAAGAAGACAGCATGATGCGGATGACCGTGTCTTTGCTGGGCGTCACCGACCAAGACAGCCACCGCGCAAGATTGAAAGTCAGCGCTGGATGATTGCCAGCCTGCCGATGTATGCGCGCGCCTCCAACAAGGCGGCGCATGACACCCTGTGGGCGTTGATCAGGGACAACTTGCGTGCACATGGGGTTCCTGCACCTGACGGGCTGGATCACGACATCGTCCATATGGACAGCTGGGGCCACGAAGATCTGGTCCTTGGACAGATTTGCAACTTGCCATTGCGGGCGGTCTTTATGGATAAAGTGACCGTAATCGGTGCTGCAGATTATGGTCTCGACGGGTGCCCGCTGGGGCACTACCGCAGCAACTTTATTGTCCACCGCGACTGCCCAGCCGAAGACCCTGCCGCGATGTTTGATGCGCGTTTTGTGTGCAACGAACCTCTTTCGCAATCCGGTTACGGCGCGGCACAGCTTTGGGCCCAAGCACAAGGCAGCCAGTTTCAATTGAGTGCGACCACCGGCAGCCACCGCGCAAGCATTGAAGCCCTTGCAACAGGCACAGGTGATATTGCCGCAATCGACGCGCAAACGTGGTGGATTGAGTGTGCCGAGAACCCACAAACGCAGGCCCTAAAAGTAATCGGGCATACCGCGCCATCACCGGGCATGACATTCATCACCCGCAAAGGGCAAAATCCGCAGCCCTATTTTGCGGCAATTACCAATGCGATCAGCCAATTAGACCCTCAGGCAGCCGATGTGCTGGGGTTGCGCGCAATCATTGCGTTAGACCCGATTGCCTATAACTTCCCATTCCCACCGGAACGGGCTGCCATCCCCGCTTGACGTAGGGTCGCGTCATGCGCGGTTATTGCAAAGGGCTGCGAAATAGGCCCTAGTGTGGTTCGTAAGAATGAAAAGTGGCCATCGTGACAAACACTGCTCCGGTAATTGAAATCCGCAACCTGCACAAAGCCTATGGGGACCTTGAGGTCCTGAAGGGCGTTGATATCGTCGCAGCTGCCGGCCATGTGGTGTCGTTGATCGGGTCGTCCGGCTCTGGCAAATCAACGCTTTTGCGCTGTGCCAACCTTCTAGAGGACAGCCAGCAAGGCGATGTTATTTTCTGCGGTGAACCAGTCATCTGGAAAGGCAACGGTCTAAACCGACGCCCCGGTGATCACGCACAGATGATTCGCATCCGCACGAACTTGTCGATGGTGTTCCAGCAGTTCAATCTGTGGGCGCATATGACAATCCTGCAAAATGTGATGGAAGCCCCGCTGACGGTCCTCAAGCGCGACCGCGCGGAAGTTGAAGCGTCAGCGCGCAAGTATTTAGACAAAGTCGGCATCGGCGATAAATGCGATGTCTACCCCGCCCAGCTATCTGGCGGACAACAACAACGGGCTGCCATTGCGCGCGCCCTATGCATGGAACCCAAAGCACTGCTGTTTGACGAACCAACCAGCGCTTTGGATCCTGAACTCGAGCAGGAAGTCATCAAGGTTATAAAAGATCTCGCCTCTGAAGGACGAACAATGATTATTGTAACCCACGACATGCGTCTGGCCGCTGATGTCAGCGACCACGTCGTATTCCTGCACCAAGGAAAGATCGAAGAGGAAGGCGCACCCGCCGACATCTTCGCTCACCCAAAAACAGACCGTTTGCGGGGCTTTTTGTCCGCAACGGTTGCTTGAACTTCATCAAATCGGGAGAATTAAGATGAAAAAACTTATCATTACAACGGCTGCACTTGCCTTCGCAGGTAGCTTTGCAATGGCTGACGGTCACTCCGTTGTCCGTCTTGGCACCGAAGGCGCTTATGCCCCTTACAACTTTATCAACGACGCCGGCGAAGTCGACGGTTTCGAGCGCGAATTGGGCGACGAGCTTTGTGCACGCGCAGAATTGACCTGCGAGTGGGTAACGAACGAATGGGACAGCATCATCCCTAACCTTGTTTCGGGCAACTACGATGCGATCATCGCCGGCATGTCGATTACTGACGAGCGCAAAGAAGTCATCGACTTCTCCGAAGCATACACCCAGCCAGATCCATCCGCGTTTCTTGCGATGGGCGAAGTCGATCTGAGCACTGCAGTCATCGCCGCGCAGTCCAGCACGATCCAAGCCAGCCATGTGACTGGTATCGCCGGTGCGACGTTGCTTGAATTCGCGTCACCAGACGAGACAATCGCAGCTGTCAAAGCAGGCGAAGCTGACGCGGTTCTGGCCGACAAAGCCTTCCTCGAGCCAATTGCAATGTCCGACGCAGAAATGTCCTTTGTGGGTGATGATGTATTGATCGGTGGCGGTATCGGCCTTGGCGTGCGCCAGTCCGACACAGAACTGCGTGACAAGTTCACAGCGGCCATCCAGTCGATGAAAGCTGATGGCACGCTGAACGCATTGATCACCAAGTGGCTGCCAGGTTCGGAAACATTCTAAACTATTGCTTGCGCCCTGCCCCTTCGCGGTCGGGGCGCAACATTCCTTATTCACTTTGCCATTTTCAAACGCGATTTCTGTCCTAACCATTAGGCGCTCTCATTTTTAGTTACTGCACCGATCCTGCTACCCTTGAAGGGTTCCAATGGCTGAGCTGCTACCTGACGACAGGTAAGCATATGTCGATGTATTACGCCTTTGGCACGGTTCTGTTGCTCCTTGCGATCACAGCTCCAACTGCCCTCGCCTTCGGGTTTGCAGGTGCATCAGCTGCCCGCAGCGGGATCGCCCCGCTCCGCTGGATTGGCAAAACCTATATCGCGGTCGTGCGCGGCATCCCCGACATTGCGTTCTTCTTGTTCTTCGTCATCGCCCTTGATCAAGGCTTCGAATACATCCGCCACCGCATCAAGTGCCCTGATTGGCCAGATGCTGTACGCCAAGGCAATGATTTTGTGGTCTGTACATCCGCCAAACTACCCTTGGGCAACTCGCCCCAATGGGTGCATGAAACCTACGGCTTTATGTTGGCGGTACTGACGTTCGCTATTGTTTTCGGCGCTTTCGCAGCCAACGTGCTGTTTGGTGCCATGCGCGCGGTCCCAAGAGGCCAGATAGAAACAGCAGAAGCTTACGGGATGAACGGCCGCCAGACGTTTTGGCGTGTACTCGTTCCGCAAATGTGGGTCTTTGCATTGCCGGGCTTGTCGAACCTGTGGATGGTTCTTATCAAAGCGACCCCTTTGCTGTTTTTACTTGGTGTCGAAGACATCGTCTATTGGGCCCGCGAATTGGGCGGGGCAAAGCAGCCGCAGTTCACGGCCTACCCACACGGGGACTGGCGCATGTGGTATTTCTTGGCGCTCCTGATCTTTTATTTGTGCTTCACCAAAGTGTCCGAAGTCGTTCTTGACCGGATCATGGCCCGACTGACCCACGGCCAAGCGACGTCAGCAGGCGAAGCACAACGAAAGGCAGCCGCATGAGTTGCTGGGAAACAATCGCCGACTATGCGCTACGCAGCCAAGGTATTGGTGAACGCCTGCTGCCGCGCAGTGACTTTACGCTGTGCCAGCAATTCACCCTGATCGGCTCTGGCATGATCTGGAATGTCTACTTTGGTGTCGTCGCGCTTTGCGCAGGCTTTTTCCTTGCCACCGCCGTCGCGATGGGAAAAGCGGCCAGAAATCCGTGGCTGCGCAAACCTGCGGAATGGTTCATCTTTATATTCCGCGGCTCGCCACTGTTTATCCAATTCTTCTTTGCCTATTTCTTGTTTCTGAGCCTCAAAGGCGCATACCCGTTTTTTAGCCCGCTGACCTCTGCTTGGGCGGGCGCGTTGGTGGTGCTGTTCTTGAACACCTCCGCCTACACAGGCGAGATTTTCTACGGCGCGCTGCAGTCCATACCCAAAGGCGATACCGAAGCCGCAGACGCATACGGCCTATCAGGCTGGGCGCGGTTTCGCCGCGTGATCTGGCCCACAATGCTGCGCCTTGCATGGCCCGCCTATACAAACGAAGCGATCTTTTTGTTTCACGCCACAACGCTCGTTTTCTTCTCTGGATTTCCAGCAACGCAGCAACGCGGCGACGCGCTTTATTACGCGAATTACTTTGCCGACAAAACTTTCAACCCGTTCGTGCCCTACCCTATTCTTGCAGGCTATTTTATCCTGCTGACACTGGTCGTGATTGGCATTTTTGGGCTTATCAACACCCGCCTTAACCGCCACCTTCCCCAAGAAAGGCGCAAGGTAATCAAAATAAGGCCTCAGATAATTCGATGAGCTGGCTCGACGATCATCCAGAAATCCGCAACCTGCGGTGCGGTGCAGCAGACCTGAACGGTCAAGCGCGCGGTAAACGCGTTCCGCGCCGTTTCGCTGAAAAGCTTGAAAAAGACGGCACGCGCTTTCCGCTGTCAGTGCTGAACCTTGATATTTGGGGTGAAGACATCGACGACAGCCCGCTGGTTTTTGAAACTGGCGATGCTGATGGGCTGCTGTTGCCGACCGAGCGCGGCTATGTACCGATGCCTTGGCTACGCTCGCCATCTGCAATTTTGCCGCTTTGGGCATTTCACGAAGACGGCACGCCGTTTAAAGGTGATCCGCGCCATGCGCTCGCTAGTGTTCTTGATCGCTACACAGCACTTGGCCTGACGCCGGTTGCCGCCACCGAAATGGAATTTTATCTGGTGGACGACAGCGGCAAAGAAATTCGCCAGCCCAAATCCCCACGTTCCGGCAAACGCCGCGCGGGTGCAGAAATCCTTTCATTGCGCGCCCTTGATGCATTCGACGAGTTCTTTAACGAGCTTTATGATGCCTGCGAAGCGATGGATATCCCTGCAGAAGCCGCGATTTCCGAAGGCGGTGTCGGTCAGTTCGAGGTCAACCTCGAACACGTCCCCGATGCACTAAAGGCAGCAGATGATGCATGGCTGTTCAAGATGCTCGTGCGCGGGTTGGCCCGCAATCATGGCATGGCTGCTAGCTTTATGGCCAAACCCTACGCAGATTACTCTGGTAACGGTCTGCACACGCATTTTTCGGTTCTGGACGCGGACGGCAATAACGTTTTTGCCAATGATACGCATGAAGGCACGCCGATGCTTCACAATGCGATTGCGGGCTGTCTTGCCGGTATTCCCGATCTGGCGCTGATATTTGCGCCGCATGGCAATAGCTACGAACGGTTGGTTCCCGGCGCGCATGCACCCACAAGTATCTGTTGGGCCTATGATAACCGCACCGCAACTATTCGCGTCCCCGGTGGCAGCTTTGCCGCGCGGCGAATCGAGCACAGGTTGGCGGGTGGCGATGTGAACCCTTACCTGTTCCTTGCGGCGGTATTGGGGTCGGCTTTGATCGGGATCGAAGACAAGTTGACACCTCCTGCCGCAATCACGGGCAATGCGTATGAACAAAAGCTGCCCCAAGTTCCCGGGACATGGGGTGATGCGATTAACGCATTCGAACATAGCACTTTGGCGCGGCGCATCTTCGACACCCAATTGATCGAAAATCTGGTGCGGACTAAGCGCCAAGAGATGCTTCACTTCGCTGAAATGACAGCGGAAGAGCAGCTCGATCTGTACCTTGATCTTGTTTAACCAAGCCCCCTAGCAAGTTGGATTAAGAGCCTCTAGCTTTGGTTTAACAAGTAACCAACGAGAGTCTTAGCCATGAAAATCGGCATCCTGCAAACCGGCCACGCCCCAGACGAGTTGTTGCCAATCACCGGCGACGTGTACACTTATTTTGAACGCATGCTGGACGGCAATGGTTTCACTTTTGCCATCTACAGCGTCGTCGATATGGCGTTTCCGCAATCAATCATGGAATGCGACGGTTGGATCATCACAGGTTCCAAACATGGAGCCTATGAAGACATCGATTTCATTGCCCCGCTTGAGGAATTAATCCGTGATATCTATGCCGCAAACATCCCACTGGTTGGCATTTGTTTTGGACATCAAATCATTGCACAAGCCTTGGGCGGCAAGGTCGAAAAATTCGACGGTGGCTGGGCAGTGGGTCGCACAGACTATGAGTGGGACGGCGAAACCGTCGCATTGAATGCATGGCACCAAGATCAGGTCACTGAACGCCCAGCGGATGCGACTGTTTATGCAGCCAATGACTTCTGCGAAAACGCAGCGCTCGTCTATGGCGACCGCATTTTCACGATCCAACCGCACCCCGAATACGGGGCTGGCTTCATCAGCGGCCTACTGGACTATCGCGGCAAAGGCGTGGTCCCAGAACACCAAATGGACCAGGCCCGCGCCAACCTAGATAAGCCCGATGATAGCACGCGCGTTGCCGCACAAATCGCACGCTTTTTCAAAGAACGGAAAGTCGCATGAGCTGGACCAAGAAGATACCAGAAGCCGCACAAGTTTATCTGGACCAAAACCGGCTGGACGAGGTTGAATGCGTCATCGGTGATCTGCCCGGCATTGCCCGAGGTAAAACCGTTCCTGCAGGCAAATGGGCAAAGCAGGGACACTTTCACCTGCCAAACTCAATCTTCTTTCAGACCATTACCGGCGACTGGGGCGAAGCGGCAGGCCCTGATGGTTTCCTCGAGCCGGACATGATCTTAAAACCTGACCTATCGACTGCAACAGCTGCCCCTTGGGCGAAAGATGGCACGTTACAGGTTATCCATGATGCGTTTGACCAAAAAGACCATCCGGTCGAGTATTCGCCGCGCAACGTGCTGCGCCGCGTGGTCGCCCTCTATGAGGCTGAAGGCTGGACGCCCATCGTCGCACCAGAGATGGAGTTCTACCTTGTCGCGCGCAACATCGACCCTGCCAAGTCGATTGAACCGATGATGGGCCGTACAGGTCGCCCCGCCGCCGGACGCCAAGCCTATTCGATGTCCGCAGTCGACGACTATGGTCCCGTCATCGACGACATCTATGAATTCGCCGAAATCCAAGGGTTTGAAATCGACGGCATTGCCCAAGAAGGTGGTGCCGGCCAACTTGAGATCAACTTGCGCCATGGCGATCCGCTTAAACTGGCCGACGAAGTGTTCTATTTCAAACGCCTAATCCGAGAAGCCGCGTTAAGAAACGACTGCTTTGCGACCTTTATGGCGAAACCCATCGCGGGTGAACCCGGATCTGCCATGCACATCCACCATTCGGTTCTTGATGCCAAAGGCCGCAATATCTTTACCGGTCCGGGTGGCGGTGAAACCGATGCGTTCTTCCACTTTATTGGTGGCCTGCAAGAATATATGCCAAGCGCGATTGCCGTGATCGCACCTTATGTGAACAGTTACCGTCGCTATGTCGAAGGAGTGGCAGCACCCGTGAACCTTGAATGGGGCCGCGACAACCGCACGACCGGCATTCGCATTCCGATCTCTGATCCCTCCGCACGGCGCGTCGAAAACCGCTTGCCCGGCATGGATTGCAACCCGTACCTATGTATCGCTGCGTCGCTGGCTTGCGGATACCTCGGGTTGAAGAATGAGACCCGGCCTGACAAACGCTGGCGCGGTGAAGCCTCTGATTCTGAAGCAGAAATCGCGGGATCACTGGCAAGTGCGCTGGATCTGTTTGATGAGGCGACGGAATTGCACGAGGTGCTGGGCCCGGATTTCGCGCGCGTCTATTCCATCGTCAAACGCGCCGAACACACCGAGTTCCTGCAAGTCATCAGCCCATGGGAGCGCGAGCACCTGTTGTTGAACGTCTGAGGCGTGAACCCTCTTTATCGCAATGACAGACAAGGCGTGCTGCCCGATAGCTGGTACGCGGCGTCAGCTGATATTCCAGCCGACCGTCCCACGCTGCGCGGCGAAGTCACTGCTGATGTTTGCATCGTCGGCGCGGGATTTACAGGGCTATCAGCTGCGCGGCACCTTGCGGCCAAAGGGCTTGATGTGGTTGTCGTCGATGCACACCGCGTGGGGTTTGGTGCATCGGGGCGCAACGGCGGTCAGGTTTGCAGTGGTTACAATGTGCCAATGCGCAAGCTTGCAGAAGCCTATGGTACGGAACATGCGCGGCGGCTTTGGGGACTGACTGAAGAAGCCAAAGACGACCTGCGCCATCTTTGCCAGACGGCAATCCCGGAGGCGCAGTTCAAATCCGGCCTTGCAGAAGCTGCGGCCAAATCCAGCGAAGTCGACGGAATGCACCGCGACGCAGAATTCTTGCAAGACGCGTATGGGTACAACGCTGTTCGCACCCTCGACCGCGCGGCAATCAATGACTTGATTAAAACGGAAGACTATTTCGGCGGGCATCTTGACCAAGGCGCGGGACACATTCACCCGCTGCGCTATGCTTTCGGGTTGGCGCGGTTGGCCGAAGCCGCAGGTGCCCGCATATTTGAGCGCAGCGAAGTGCATCATATCGCCCACGGCGACCCCGCCGTTGTCCGCACTGGCCAAGGGCGCGTCAAAGCAAACCATGTAATCCTTGCGGGTAACGGATACCTGCCGAATATCGAACGCAAAGTTTCTGCAAAGATTTTGCCCATCAACAGCTTTATTGCCGCTACAGAGCCGCTTGGCGACCGCGCGGCGGCGGTTCTTGCGCAGGACATTGCGGTAAATGACAGCAAATTCGTGCTGAACTACTTTCGCCTGTCCGAGGATAAACGCCTGCTGTTTGGGGGACGGCCCAGCTATCAGATCGCTTTTCCGGCGGATGTCGCCACGACCTTGCGGATACGCATCATGCAGATGTTCCCGCAGTTGGGCGACGTGAAAGTAGACTATGCTTGGGGCGGAACACTTGGGATAACGGCGAATAAACTCCCGGCCATTCAGCGGGTCGCACCAAATGTGATCTCTGCCTCGGGTTTCTCTGGGCACGGTGTCGCGCTGACGGGGCTCGCGGGGAAAGTCATGGCTGAAACCATCGCAGGTCAGGCAGGCCGGTTCGATACGCTCGCTGACCTCAAAGTCCCGAACTTCCCCGGTGGTGTCGCCATGCGGGCCCCAATGCTGAGGCTCGCAATGACGTGGTATGCGATGCGGGACCGTCTAGGGGTTTAGCAGTTACTTGCCCATCTTCGACAGTTTTTCCTGCAAGGCGGCAAGCTGGTTCTTGATGTCGCCCAGATCGTCGCTTGCTTCTGTCTTTTCTTCGCCAGCCACTGGAACAATCCCGCTGGTCATCGCCTTGAAGAACGCCGCTTGCTGAGAGCGCATCGCGTCGAAACCAGGCATGGACGTCATCGGGTTGGCTTTGCCCATGTTCTCGAGCGCTTTGGACTGGCCATTGCGCAGCATCTCGAAGCTGGCTTGCAGAAATTCAGGGACCACAGATGCGGCTTGGCTGGTGTAGCTGCGGACCAAATCGGTCAACACATCAACAGGCAACACACTTTCGCCGCGGCTTTCGTGCTCTGCGATAATTTGCAACAGGTATTGGCGCGTCAGATCATCACCGGACTTAAGGTCCACAATCTGCACTTCGCGGCCTTCACGGATGAAAAACGCGATATCCTCTAGCGTCACATAGTCGCTCGTCTCGGTGTTATAAAGACGGCGGCTTGCGTAGCGCTTTACCAAAAGCGGTTTGTTGGTGTCGGCCACGGGCGTCCCTTTCAAGGATGTTGCAGTGCAGAGAAGCCTATGCTGCGTCTGCGCAAAAAGAAAGCCCAAGCCGCAAACAAAAAACGGCCCGCGCTAGCGGACCGTCTTTGAAAACTTACCCTCAGGGAGGCAAGGGCGTTTTAAAATCGATTACTTAGTAGTTGCTTTTTTCGCAGCAGCAGTCACTTCAGTTGTCGCTTTTTTAGCAGCAGCAGTCATGTCCTCGGACATGTCTTTGCCAGCAGCCATAACCATTTCCATGGTCTGTGTCTGAACCTGCTTCGCGATCTCAGCGAAAGCGGCCATGTGCTCGGCTGCGGATTCAGCGGATGCAGAAGCGAAGTCTGTCATTGCTTTTGCGTAGTCAGCTGGCTCTGCTTTAGAAGTAGCGATAGATTCCATCTTAGAGATGGTTTCTTTTGTCCACTTTGCAGACAGCTCAGCAGATTTGCCAGCAGCGTCAAGAGCGACGGATGACATTTTCTCGGCCATAGCGGACTGGCTCTTGAACTGCTCTTCCATTGCTTTGGTGTCTACAGGGAAAGCGCCTGTCATGTCTTTGAAGATCGCGGTGAAGTCTTGTGCATTGTTAGCCATTGTAGAAGCCTTTCTGTTTGGGTCAGTGCGGATCCGAATCCGCTGTTTTGTTCTGACACCAATATGCATGCTGCAGTGCAGCATTTCAAGTTTTTTCTGCACTGCAGCATAAATTATTTCGCGAGCGCGGAAAATACTAACTTTTGCGGCTACTTAGCGATGACGTAAGTTCCCGGTGCAGGTGCCAAAACAGGGTAATCATCGCTTCCCGGTTCTCTGGCAGCGACCATTTTACCTGATTTCTCGGACAACCAAGCGTCCCAGCGCGGCCACCAAGACCCTTGATGTTTGTCAGCGGTTGCATGCCAATCATCTGCCGTCAGGCCCATTTCAGGGTTGGTATAGTGTCCATACTTGTTCTTGGTTGGTGGGTTGATGATGCCCGCGATATGTCCGCTTTCGGATAGAATGAAGGTTTTATCCTTTGATCCCATCTTGGCCACACCAGCATAACTGCTTTTCCAAGCAGCGATATGATCCGTCTCGCACGCGATCGCGCAAAGCGGCACAGTGACATCTTTTAACCGCACCACTTCGCCAGCGATTTCAAAACCGTCGGTTGCGAATTTATCATTCTGGCAAAGGCCGCGCAGATATTCGACTGACATTTTGGCAGGCAGGTTTGTGCCATCACCGTTCCAGTAAAGCAGATCAAAGGCAGGCGGCGCCTTGCCCATCATATAGCTTTTGATCGCTGGCCCGTAGATCAGATCATTTGAACGCAAATAGGAAAAAGTGCGCGACATGAAGTAGGAATCCAAGATGCCGTGCGCTGCGACTTCTTCTTCGATCCCGTCAATAAAGTCGTCGTCCAAGAACACACCTACTTCGCCCCGATCCGAAAAATCAGTGAGCGTTGTAAAGAAGGTGGCGGAATTCACGGAGGTATCTTTGCGCTTTTTCATCAAGGCAAGCGTGAGCGACAGCGTCGTTCCGGCAATACAATAGCCGACCGCGTTGACCTTTTTGACACCGCAAATCTGTTTGACCTCCTTAAAGGCCTCCAGATAACCGTCTTGAACATAGTCCGTCATCGACGTGTCGCTATAGCTCGCATCGGGGTTCACCCATGACACGATAAAGACTGTGTAGCCTTGATCGACAGCCCATTTGATCAAGCTGTTCTGCGGTTTCAGGTCCATAATATAGAATTTGTTGATCCACGGCGGAAAGATAATCAGCGGCGTCTCGTAAACCTTTTCGGTGCTTGGCGTGTACTGGATCAACTCGAACATATGATTGCGGAACACGACAGACCCCGGCGTCGTCGCCAGGTTTTCACCCAAGGTGAATGCATTCTTGTCGGCAAGCGTGACGACCAAATCACCATTGTTCGCCTCAAGATCGGCGATCATGTTTTCCAGACCCGCGACAAGACTTTCACCATCGGTTTCAGCGGCCAGTGCCAATGCTTCCGGATTTGTGGGTAAGAAGTTCGTGGGACTGATCATATCGACCATTTGCTGGCTGAAATAGCGCAGGCGCTTTTTCTCTTCACCATCCAGCGTGTCTATATCTTCGACCGCTTGCTGCACTGCAGCGGCGTTCATCATATATTGCTGCTTAATGAAGTTAAAATAGGGGTTCGTGTCCCATTGTTCATGCGAGAATCGACGATCTTTAGGTGTTTCGTCGGCAGGCGGCGCCATTTTGCCCTGCGACAAAAGGTGCTGCGCTTCGACATAATGTTTGACTGATTTGCCCCAAAACTCCAGCTGGTGCTCGATCAATTTGGTGGGATTGTTCATCATTTCAGACATATAAGCCGTTGCGGCTTTGACATATAAATCTTGATTTGGCCCTTGCAAAGAAGGGGCAACTTGCCGCCCCTGCCCCATGACCTTTAACAGGCGCTGTGTCAGTTCTTCGACCCGCGCAAGGTTGGCTTCGAGTTTTGCAACATTCTGGCCAACCGCGTCGCCCACATCCAAATCATTTGTTGTCATTTTAACTTTCCTATGCGTATGCTGCAGGTGCAGCATTTTTGCGCCTTGCCATCGGAGACGAACCAAATGAAGTACATGATGACATATGATATGATGGAATCCATGCGCAACACAAACCAGTGGCTCGGCGCGACAGCGCGCGCATATGCTTCATATCCAATGATGTCATGGGGCGCAAACCCTGCGATGGACTGGCTGGAGGCTTGGGGCACAGTTACGGAACGCACATTCGAGCGGATGGTCGCGAAACCCGATTGGAACATCCCGGATCAAACAAACCTGAATGGCACCGATATGGTCGTCACCACGGAAAAAGTTGTGGAACGCCCTTTCGGTGATTTGCTGCGTTTTCGCGTCGGCAACCGTCCCGACCGTAGCCGCAAAGTTCTATTGGTGGCGCCAATGTCCGGCCACTATGCCACATTGCTGCGCAAGACGGTCATCAGCCTTTTGCCTGACGTCGACCTTTACATCACCGACTGGCACAACGCCCGCGACATCCCCGTCAGCGCCGGAAAATTCGACGTAGAGGATTACACTCTCTACCTGATGGAATTCATGCGCGAACTTGGCCCCGATACCCACGTCATCGCCGTGTGCCAACCTGTCCCATTAGCCTTAGCGGCCACCGCATATTTGGCAGAACTTGATCCCGATGCGCAGCCCCGCACCCTGACCCTGATCGGCGGCCCTGTCGATCCAGAGGCGAACCACACCGAAGTCACCGACTTTGGGCGTTCCGTCACAATGGGGCAGCTCGAAGAGACGATGATCCAACGTGTTGGCTTCAAGCACAGCGGCGTGGGCCGTCTGGTTTACCCCGGTCTGCTGCAACTGGCTTCTTTCATATCCATGAACGGCGAAACCCACGCAAATGCATTTCGCGACGAAATCAGCCGCGTGGCTAAAGGCGAAGCGTCAGAGAACGATCGCCACAACGCCTTTTATGACGAATACCTTGCCGTGATGGACATGCCGGCAGAGTTCTATCTGTCGACCGTAGAGCGCATTTTCAAAGGTCGCGAGATTGCAAAGAACGAATTTGTCGTCGCCGGACACAAGGTTGATATGGGCAAGATTACGACTGTTGCGGTAAAGATCGTCGAAGGCGAAGACGATGATATTTCTGCCCCCGGTCAGTGTCTGGCAGCCCTTGGCTTGCTCACAGGCTTGCCCGCATCAAAGAAAGCGTCGCATCTCGAGCCTGGCGCGGGTCACTTCGGTATTTTCGCAGGCAAAAGCTGGCGCAACAACATTCGCCCTCTTGTTTTGAACTTCATCGATGCGAATTCTGACAAGCCTGCGGCAAACGCCGATAAGATCGTAAAAATCAAGTAAGAACACTACTGCGCCGCCTTAGTGGCGCAGTACCAGCGGCTGCTTCATCCAGCGACGCAAAGCGTCCGTGACCGTATCAGCAGCTTCAAGCGTTGGCAGATAGCCTGCTTGTTCAATCACTTCCAAAGTCGCATATGGAATGAGTTCAGCCATGAATTCATGCCGTTTCAGGTTATATTGCCCGTCATGGCGCCCGCACATGATGCAAGTCGGCTGACGTAGCTGGCGCAAGGTACCCTGTTGATCTTTGCGACGCTGCAATGCGCGGGTTTGCCTGATATAGGCTTCCGGCCCAATGTCTTGACCCATTTGGGTCAACAGCCGCACCAACTCTGTCTTATCAGAGCTTGCCGCCATCCAAGTCGAATTTATCTCGTGGGTCAGGACATCGGGCCAACGCCCCGCACGAGCTGCAATAATCTGTGTTTCGCGTGCCGCTGCGGTCTCTGGCGTGTCGGCTTGCGGGCTCGTACTGACCAGCGCGATGCGGGTAACGCGATCAGGTGCGCGGCGAATGATTTCCATCGCAACCATGCCGCCCAACCCCATCCCCATCAACGCGAATTTCGCGGGCGCCCATGATAGAATTTGGCTGGCGATTTCTTCCATCCGTTCACCGCAATCGGCGGGCGCGACCATAACCGCGTGCTCGCGTGATAAATCAGCAATTTGCGGGGCGAAAATACGCGCATCACACAACAAAGGCGGGATCATCACCAACGTTTCACATGTCATTTTGATCGACCTCAACACGCGCTACTCACTTGAACGCTTTTGGGTCACTTTGGCCTTTGCAGTGCGTCACCGCAAGCCTTCAACGTGGCGGGACACCCGCAATCCAAGCCAAAATCCGCTGTGCCAATGGTGCCGTTTGGTTCGGCGAGAATACATCGCCGGCCATGATATGCCCCATCTCGTCATCAGCCGCCGTTTGTTCAAGCAGTGCGGTGTCGGTCGCTGCACCCCAACGCGCAATTGTCTTCCGTGTGTCGTCGGGATGGACGACCTGATCTTGCGGATTAAAGCAAAACAACGCGGGCGTTGTGATTTTGGATAGATCCGCCTCGCGGGCGGCGCGCACAGCATCGGCCATCACATGCACCGCTTCTGTCGGATATTCTAGCGTCCAGAAAGCCGCGTGCGCTTCGTTCTTGGATGGAAATGACCGCGCATGCCCTGCAACATATTTGGCCCAGCGCCGGGCGCGCGGCAAATCCAACAAAACCTGCACGGCGCGGTGGCGTAGGCCAAAATTGGGTGACACATGGATCATCGCCTTCGCAGCCGCCCCATTAGCAAATGCCAATGTCGCAAGGGTGCAACCGGTCGAACAACCGATCACGATCACTTCTTGCCCGACGGTTTGAGCCACGGCTAATGCCTCTGATACATCCGTTCGCCATGCCTCTAAACTTGCACGCCCCATCGCATCACCGTCTTGGCCATGCCCTGTGAGGCGAGTGAAATAGATGTTCGCGCCAAGCCCTTGGGCAATCATGTCAGGCAAAGGCCGCAATTCTTCACCAGTGGCTGAAAACCCGTGAATATAAAGGACGCAGAAAGCGGTTTTTGCAGCCGGAGCTCCCGCCCAGACAATACGCTTTTCGCATCCTTTGCGCAGATGCGGAACATCAGCTTCTTGCACTGCAAGCGTCGCTTCAATTGTTGCAAGATCAAGCAAGGGCGCGCGCCGCCATAGGCCGGTAAACGACCCAAAGACCAATCACGGCCACGATCAAAATCACCGCAGGGATCAGCGTAATCGCATTGAGCAATGCAGCCATTGCACCGTCAGACTGTGTCACAACACCGCCTGTCGTTTCTTGCCAACCAGCGGCTGCTAATGTCAGACCCAAAACAGCAGGAGCCGCTGCATTCGCGAGCTTTTGGCCGAACAGCCAGACAGCAGAAAACGCGCCCTCAATCGCCACGCCACTTGTGCGGCGGGTCACGTCCATCAGATCAGGATACATCGCCCAAGGGATTTGCTGATAGGCCCCGTTGGTCATGCCAGCCAGCACAAACATACCCGCAATTGCGGTGACATTCACCGAAGGCAATTGCGTGTTCAGCGCGTAGAGAAGCACTACATAAAGCGACAAACCAATGACCAACGCACCGACTTTGCCAAGACGGTTGGACAGCAAGACCCAGACGACTTGGCTTAGGATTGAGCCGATCACGAAGGCCGCAAACATCAGGCTTAATGTGGTCAATGCAGTTGCCGCCCCTGACAGCATCGTGTCCCCGCTGTCGACGATCAGGTACAGTGCTGCGAACGGCAGACCTGCCGTGATCATCGCAATGGCCAAAGTCATCACGCCGTAAAGCACGACCAGCACCATGAACGCTTTGTTTGTAAAGACCAAACCGAACATGCCCGCCAAATTGACCTGTGCTGCCATCTCATTGCGCGGCGCCTTTCGAATGGACCAAAGCGAGAGCCAAACAGCCCCCACCATCAAAGGCGTTACCACCAATGCCGCCATCGCATACCCCATAGATCCTGCAAGACCCGGAATCACGGCGCCACCGATCAAGATGCCGATACTGGCAAATGCCATCCGCCACCCTGTCATTGCTGACCGCTCTTTGGGGTCTTGCGTGATTTCACCCGATTGCGCGCCATAAGGGATCGCGACCATCGTAAAGCCGATGGTGGCCAGCCCAAAAAATGCGACCACCCACGTCAGGTTTCCAGACATCGCCATTCCAACGGGTACCGAAAACAGCCCGACCATCCCTGCTGACATCACCAATACGCCTATAAACATCCACGGCGCACGGCGGCCATAGCGGCTTTGTGTGCGGTCGCTCAGGTATCCAATCAACGGATCGGTAATCATATCAAAAACCAAAACGGCCGTAGTGACAAATCCCGCAATGCCAACAGGCACACCTAAGAATGCGGTCAGGTAAGTCAGGATCAGCAATTGCTTGACGACGACAAAGACGACGATGCCCATATCGGCCAGACCCCAGCCCGCCTTTTGTCCCAGTGATAGTGCCATAGTGGTGTCCCCTCCCAAGGATTTCGCGCACCCTACGCAGAGCATCGCATGCCACCCTAGTGGAACGTGGCGTCAGTCTAAATCAGGGTTCTAGGCCACCTGTGCCAAAACCTCTTCAACGGACGTCTCGATCAGCTGCAAACACGCCGCATCCGAGAACCGGTGATCCGCGCCATCGACCAGCGTCAGCCGCATGTCAGGACCTTGCGCATGATCAAGCAAGCGCAGGGCCACAGACATCTTAACATCCGCGTCAGCCGTACCTTGCAAGAACCGGGTCGGAAAATTCAGAGGCAGCAGGTCACGCAAAACCAAATGGGTCCGCCCCTCTTCAATCAGTCGGCGCGTAATGATGTAGGGTTCTCCGTACTCGGACGGCAAGGCGACCTGCCCCGCCATCAGTTCGGCCTTTTGAGCATCTGAAAAACCGTCCCACATGCTGTCTTCGGTAAAATCAGGGGCTGCCGCAATGGTCACCAATCCAGCTATCTTTTCTGGCATCGCACGCGCGATGAGCAATGAAATCCAACCGCCCATGCTCGACCCGACCAAGATTACCTTGCCCGACAGCAACCCAATCGCGGCACAAGCGTCTTCGAACCAATCGCCAATTGCCCCATCTGTGAACGCCTCGCTGCTTTCACCGTGGCCGGAATAGTCGAAGCGCAAGAAGGCACGGCCAGAGCGCTGCGCCCATTGTTCAAGATGAATAGCCTTTGTGCCGCCCATGTCGGATTTGAACCCGCCCAAGAATACGACCGCTGGGCCAGTACCATCAGCTAAGTGGTAGGCAATCCTGCGGCCTTGCGGGGTGACAAAATTCGAAGTTTCATGCATGTTTTCCATAGGCTTACAGCACCACAACGACGGGTCAGCTGCAAGTATTTTCAAAGTTATGAATTTGGCTGACGGCTTTCGCCCCTGCCGGAAAACAAAAAAGCACGCAGCGCGCTAACGCTATGTGCTTTTGTGACGTATCAAATTGCGACAGACTTAGCCACCGACGTAAACGGCCGCCTTGGGGCGATAGAAAATCTTTTGATCATGCAACCGACCCAGCAGCTCTTCGTTGTGGCGCTGGTCTTGTTCAATCACACGGATCGATTCCATATGGGCGGGGTTATCTTCTTTCAGCGCAAGGCGCATGCCCGACAACTCGCGGCCACGTGCGCGCAGCGCCTCTTCAATCAGATCCACGTCGCTAATGCTCAAATCGAACTTACGGTTGTAGCTTGGCATGTCATATTCCCCACATCTAGGTTTCGCATCGGAAACTATGTCGTATTTAGCGGTTTAGGTGTCGTAGTCAACGTATATCTAGGTATACCACCCTACAGACTGGGCGCAGACCACTTGACCATTCCGGACGACCCCGTCATTTACCCCTTACATACCCGCAACCGGGCGTTTCGTAGGCGCCAAACAGACGAGGAGCCAACAAAGATGGCCCAAATTTCCCTTACTTTTCCTGACGGCAATGCACGTACATATGATGCAGGCGTAACAGCCGCTGATGTGGCCGCCGACATCTCTTCCAGCTTACGTAAAAAAGCGATCTCTGCGACTGTGAACGGCCAGCACTGGGACCTGCAGTGGCCGATTGAGGCCGACAGCGCCATCGCGATCAACACCATGAAAGACGAAGAACCAGCGCTAGAACTGGTCCGCCACGATCTGGCGCACATCATGGCACGCGCTGTTCAAGAGCTTTGGCCAGAAACCCAAGTCACAATCGGACCAGTTATCAAAGACGGTTGGTATTATGACTTTGACCGCAAAGAAGCGTTCACGCCTGATGACCTCGCCACCATCGAAAAGAAGATGAAAGAGATCATCAACAAACGCGACGAGGTCCGCACCGAGATTTGGGAGCGTGATGTCGCGATCCAATACTACAAAGATCGCGGCGAGCCTTACAAAGTTGAGTTGATTGATAGCATCCCGGGCAATGAGCCGCTGCGCATGTATTGGCATGGCGATTGGCAAGACCTTTGTCGTGGTCCGCACCTGCAACATACGGGCCAAGTGCCTGCCGATGGTTTCAAACTGATGAACATCGCTGGTGCCTATTGGCGTGGCGACAGCGACCGCGCGATGCTGCAACGCATTTATGGCGTTGCGTTCGCGAACAAAGAAGGCCTCAAAGCGCACCTGCATATGCTGGAAGAAGCCGCCAAACGCGACCACCGCAAGCTGGGCCGCGAAATGGACCTGTTCCACATGCAAGAAGAAGCCCCCGGTCAGGTGTTTTGGCACCCCAACGGCTGGACGATTTATACTGAACTGCAGGACTACATGCGCCGCCAGCAACGCAGTGGCGGTTATGTAGAGGTGAACACACCGCAGGTTGTCGACCGCAAATTGTGGGAACAATCCGGCCACTGGGAAAAGTACCAAGACCACATGTTCATCGTCGAAGTTGACGAAGAACATGCCCGCGAGAAATCGGTCAATGCACTGAAGCCCATGAACTGCCCCTGCCATGTGCAGATCTTTAACCAAGGTCTGAAGTCATACCGCGATCTGCCAATGCGCATGGCCGAATTTGGATCTTGCAACCGCTATGAGCCTTCGGGTGCGCTGCACGGCATCATGCGTGTCCGCGGCTTTACGCAAGACGACGGGCACATCTTTTGCCGCGAAAACCAGATCGAATCTGAAACAGCTGAATTCATCCGGTTCTTAAGTGCGGTCTACAAAGACCTTGGCTTTGAGAACTTCAAAGTGAAGTTCTCCGACCGCCCCGAAAAGCGGTCTGGCAGCGACGAGGTTTGGGACAAGGCAGAAACCGCATTACTCGCGGCCACCCGCGCGGCAGGGATCGAACCTGAATTAAACCCCGGCGAAGGCGCGTTTTACGGCCCAAAGCTGGAATTCGTTTTAACCGACGCCATTGGACGCGATTGGCAATGCGGCACGCATCAGGTGGACTTTGTCCTGCCAGAGCGTCTGGATGCAAACTACATCGGTGAAGACGGCGCAAAGCATCGCCCTGTGATGTTGCACCGCGCACTGCTGGGATCGTTCGAGCGCTTCATCGGTATCTTGATCGAAGAACATGCAGGCAAACTGCCGTTCTGGCTCGCCCCGCGTCAGGTGGTTGTGTCCACGATTGTGTCGGACGCCGACGAATACGCACTGGAAGTCATCGCGGCCCTCAAGGCCGCAGGCGTGCGGGTCGAGGGCGACCTGCGCAATGAAAAGATCAACTTTAAGGTCCGCGAACACTCGCTTGGCAAGGTTCCAGTGATCCTGGCCTTGGGTGCGCGCGAGGTGGACGAAAAAACGGTAACGGTGCGCCGCTTGGGCGAGAACCGAACTTCTGTAACATCTTTGGATGAAATCGTAGCCGAGATGGCAAAGGCCGCGACCCCACCCGACCTTTTGTAACATTCCAGCGCTGGAACCTGTAACAAACCCGTCGATGGCAGCATCGGCGGGTTTGTTGTTTTATAAGGTAAATTTGGGGATGCGGCAGGTTTTCAATGGCGAACGCGCACTGGCAAATCCTCACGGGACCGCGATGCACGCGCCTGTGAGTAGCCGCAGGCTATTTCTGGCGGTTAGTGTTTGGACATCGCCGGAACACGGTGACGAATATACCTGACCCAAACCAAAAGGAATTAACTCATGTCCAACGCTACAAAAACTCTTGTTCTCGCAACGGCTGTTGCGTCCGCTATCGCAGGCTTGGCAACAACTGCCGCCGCTGAAGGCGAAGTAAAGTGCTTCGGTGTCTCCCTAGCAGGCGCAAATGATTGTGCAGCCGGACCTGGCACAACATGTGCAGGCACTTCTTCAGTTGATTACCAAGGCAACGCATGGACACTGGTTCCAGCCGGTTCTTGCGACACAATGGAACTGCCAGCAGCTACTGACGGCATGGCACGTATGGGTTCCTTGGAAGCACTTGAGCGTGATCTGCCCGCATAAGCAAAAATACTTGTAAGGTGGGTGCGAACCCACCTTACTTGCCACCGATGCTGAAGGACTTAGACATGCTTGATACAACACATCACTCGGCACTGCCTTTGCGCCCCGGCGTCGGATACAAAGCCCAACATTACACCCAGATCATGCAAAGCCCGCAGCACCTTGGCTGGCTCGAAATCCACGCTGAAAACTACATGGGTGACGGTGGCCGACCAATCGCGCAGCTGCGCCATCTTGCAGAACGCTTCCCCATTTCCGTCCACGGCGTCGGCCTGTCCATCGGTGGCCAAAGCGATCTGGACAAAGACCACCTTGCCCGCCTCAAGCATCTAATTTCATGGCTCAACCCTGCCAGCTTTTCCGAACATTTGGCGTGGTCCACGCATGACAGCCATTTTTACAACGATCTGTTACCCCTGCCCTACACTCAAAAAACGCTTCAACGCGTGGCGGCACACATTAGCCAAGTCCAAGATACTGTTGGCCGCCAGATGCTGTTGGAAAACCCATCCAGTTACCTTGGTTTCGCTGAATCCACGATGTCAGAGACCGCGTTTCTGCGCGAACTTGTGGCCAAAACCGGCTGCGGTCTGTTGCTTGATGTGAACAACGTCTTCGTCAGCGCCACCAACCTCAAAACCCCGCCACAGGACTATATCGATGACTTCCCCCTGCAGGCTGTTGGTGAAATCCACCTCGGAGGTCACGACGAGGACGCAGACGAAACCGGCGCACCTTTGCTGATCGACAGCCACGGCAAAGCCGTCGTTGATCCGGTCTGGGCGCTGTTGGATTATACGCTTGCCAAATCCGGCCCCAAGCCAGTTTTGGTCGAATGGGACACCGATGTGCCCGAATGGCCTGTCTTAGCAGGTGAAATCGCGCGCGCCGATCAAGCGCTCGCATTGGTCACGTCATGACCTTTGCCCAAGCGGAATTCCAAGCCGCGATCCTTGATCCCGACGCCGCCGTGCCTGACGGGGTCATCAACCCCGATGGTGCCCCTGCCCAAAAACGTTTCAACGTTTACCGTAACAATGTCGCCGTCAGCATATCTGATGCCCTAGAGACCGCTTTTCCCGTGGTCCGCAAACTGGTTGGCGATGAATTTTTCCGCGCAATGGCCGGTGTGTACCTGCGCAAGCACCCCCCAAAATCGCCGCTTATGATGTTTTATGGCGATGCGATGCCGCAATTTCTGGGCCGCTTTGGCCCTGCGAAATCAATTGCATATCTACCCGATATTGCACGTTTGGAATTGGCGCTGCGCCATGCTTATCACGCAGCAGACGCCACACCCGTCGACGCACAGGCGTTGTCCACTCTCGCACCTGACGCGCTGATGGGCGCAAAGTTGCGGATAGCCCCTGCGACCCACACGGTCACCTCGGACTATCCCATTCACGCAATCTACCGTGCCAACACACAGACAGACGCGCCAAAACCAGTGATGCAGCCCGAAGCTGTGTTGATCACGCGCGCAGCCTTTGACACTGAAATCCATGCGATCAATGCCGCTGCTGCGACCTGTGTCGCTGCTCTGCAAAAGGGGCAATCACTGGGTCAAGCAATGGCAACCGCCGACAAGACCCTCGACCTTGGTGCTATTTTGGGGCTGCTTTTGGCCCAAAGCGCCGTGACAGACATTTATTGAAAGGCCACACTATGACCACTTCACCCATTGCCCAGATGGCCTATCCGCTGAACCGCGCAGGCGATGCGATTTTGCCGCTCCTCGCACGGCTTGTCTTTGTCGGCGTCTTGTTCGTTTATTACTGGAACTCTGGTCTGACCAAAGTCGGCGACGGGATCTTCGGGATACTCACACCGTCATCCGGTGCCTATGTCCAGATTTTCCCCAAAGCGATGGAGGCTGTAGGCTATGACACGTCGCAACTGACCATCTTTCATTGGGCGGTCGTCACTGGCGGCACCATTGCCGAATTCGTCTTGCCGATCTTGATCGCGATCGGATTGTTCACGCGCCTCGCGGCGTTCGGTATGATCGGCTTTATCACCGTGCAATCGCTCACTGACCTTTATGGCCACGGTGGAATCGCACACGAAGGTACGCTTGGCGCATGGTTTGACCGCATGCCAGACGCGCTGATCCTAGACCAACGCGCGTTTTGGGTGCTGTGCTTGCTGATCCTTGTTTTCAAAGGTGCAGGCGCGATTTCGATAGATCGTGGTTTGTTCAGAAATGCGCCTTAGGCTCGTCCGGCTTGCCGGCGGCGATACCTAATATCCCGCCAAGCGCCACAAACCCGATCGGGAACATCGTACCGACGTTAAACCCGAATGCGGCGTAGAAACAAAACGCGCTGATCAGCATCAAGATACCACCCCAAAGGGCGCGTGATTTGGCCATTGCACCACCTGCGATGGCCAAGAGTGGGGCTACGAAACTGGCAAAACGGATAAATCCGGGGTTATCAAGAAACCCGAAAACCTCGCCCACTTCGGCATGACGTTCTGACAGTTCGGCATAGCCGAAGCCGAACAACCCAACCAAAATTCCGATTAGGCCACCAATGATGCCTAGCATTCCCGCGGCGTTGCGCATGGGTATTCTCCTTACTGCTCTTGTATCGATATAAGCACGAAGTGGTCAGCCGCCAAGGTGTTTGGCTTGAACATCCGCTTTCCAGCCGATGGTCCACGCGCCGTCGCGTTCGATAACAGGCCTTTTCATCAGCGTTGGGTGATCTGCCAAGAGCATTGCAGGATCAGATTGTTTTTCAGCGTCGGTCAATCCGCGCCACGTCGTCGAAGCCCGATTAATCGCCGCATCACCGAACTGCGCGATGATCTGCGCGCGATCTGTGTCCGAAACCCCGTCTGCGCGAACATCGATCACGACCGGATTAAGCCCTGCCTCAGCCAAGGACTTCAGG
This sequence comes from uncultured Yoonia sp., assembly GCA_965364065.1. Lineage (GTDB taxonomy): Bacteria > Pseudomonadota > Alphaproteobacteria > Rhodobacterales > Rhodobacteraceae > Yoonia. The sequence continues at coordinate 32,161 of CBDTVI010000002.1, forward strand.
GCCTTTCGACAAGTATCGCATGATTTTAGCCCAAAAAAGCGCATTTCGCCTCCTGATTGTGCAACATGCCGCCAGATCGCGGGGATGCGACGACGTGTCATTTGCGTTTTTCTTAAAACACATAATTCTGGGGACGCAAGGTGAAGGGAATTCCGCATTCTGCGGGACCCTGCTGCAAGTCGATAAGGAGAACGGACAATGCCGAGTGGCAGCGTAAAGTGGTTTAATACAACAAAGGGCTATGGATTTATTGCGCCCGACGACGGTGGTGCAGATATTTTCGTACATATTTCAGCAGTAGAACAGTCAGGATTGACGGGACTTGCCGACGATCAAAAGGTCAGTTTTGAGCTGATTGAAGGGCGCGATGGACGCCAAATGGCAGGCAGCATCTCAAAGGCTGAATGAAGCCGGACACCCTCAAAAATCATACGCGCAGGCCAAGATTGGCCTGCGAATTAATCATGCTTTTTCTGCATCCGGCTACGAACAAGTTCCATCATGTCGGTTTGCACTGGCGTTTTCTCAGTTTCAAAATCTGCAAGATCAGCCGCACGTTCCGCGCTACGCTCTTGCTTTTTGACCACAACAGTTTGGAACCGCTCCATAAAGACCAAAACCGCCCCCGCGCATTGCAGGCTAAAGAACCACAAAAACAGCACGAGAGACATTCCCATGACGATCAAACCATCAGTTCCGAACACTGCGTAATAATCAGCATAACCGAGGTTGTTTTCCAGCACCGTGCCTGCCGCTTGCGCTAAGTTTGCGGCCTCTTGGGTCTGTTGCTCTAGCCCTGCGGACGCTTCCAACAAGCGGTCGGCAATGCCAAACGGTGTGATCAGTAAAATCACAATTGGAACAGCCATCGCCGTGCCAACGTAAGAAATAATAACCAAAATAAAGAGGGTCCAGAACCCGTCACCAAGGCCGTAAAACGGCGTGTGCGAGCGCCCATCCGCATCGGCCCCGACGGACGCACCTGCGAATGGCACCAAAAGCGCGGTTCGCAAAGCGACAACCAAGCCACCACCAATAATAACACACGCGACGGTCAGCACAGGGCTAGCCGTGTATAAATCGCTCAGGATGACAACATCATCTGCATCGGTCAGCGCCATAAGCTCCGACAAACCCAGCGGTGTCAGAAGAACGAACAGTGACACACAAGCCGCGACGATGATCATCACGCAAAGCGCTTCGAAGAACCCGTAGCCAATCGCAGCCAGCATGAGACCTTTAAAAGAATTTCGCGGTCTGACTTCACGGGCTTGGAGGCCAACGCGCATCCCGACCATCACCGGAATAACGCCAGAGGCGACCGCGAATGCAAAGATGAATAGAACCATCAAAAATGGCGCGACGAACCCAACCAGAAGCGCAAAGGCAACCGCAATGAGTGCGAACAAAATCAAGGCTATCACCAAGATCGGCAAAACTAGCAAATAGCGCCACATGATTGAAAATGAGAAGGTGAAGGCTCTTAGGAATATCACGCTGATCTCCGGTTAAAGGGTTCGGGTCACTTATGACGACCTGTTCGCGGTTATAAAGCGGAAACAGTAGGGCATTTGTAAGGCTAGGCGGCTTATTCGCCGCGCATGCAAGTCGCGCATAATGCGATTGCGGGGTCCGTGCCCAAGCGCGCGGGTGCGATGGCATCCCCACAAGTGAGGCAATAGCCATATTCGTCTGCGGCAACCCTAGCGAGGGCTGCGATGATCCGCTGGCGCTCAGCCCCGCGTCTGCGGGCGGTTGCTTGGGCCATCGCTTGGTTTTGAAGCGCGTCCATACGCGACAACCGCCCTACAGCTTGCTGGTCCAATGCGACTGTTTTGAGGCCCTGCTGGCCTGCCGCGTCCTCAATATCGAGGGCGGCAAGGCGGGCGTGAAGGGCAGTTTCGGGATCGGTCATGTGATCAGGTTAACGGGGAATGGATGTTTGGGGAAGCGGCGCGCATCTTTGCAGGGAAGTCCTGCGTTGGGGAACGGGGTTTGTGGGCGCGCACAGACCCAGCCCTGCCAATAGCACGACGCGATTGGGTTAGTTGTCTTTCATCAATTTGAAAAAGAACGGCGCGCTGTCGCCACGTTGGTCCATTAATCCCAGCACAGTTTCATCATCAATCTTGCGGAACACGTCGTTGATCGGCTTTGCGTCATAGATCATCGTTGCGCTCAGCTTTCCGCGAAACTGCATCATTCGCAAACGCGCCTTGGGTTTGCGGGTCGCAAGAAAGGGCCGCAGGATGGTGAATGCCACCAAGATCACAATGCGCGGCAATGACAATACCGTCGCTAGTTTCATGGGTAACAATGCGGGATTGATCGAAATCTTCCCACCAAAAAAACCCGTGTGAACCAGCGGGTGAACTGCGTCGGAGCTTTCAAAAACTTTGCCGTACCAGCGCGTCGCCTCAAGCATTCCATCCATGTCGTGACCGGTATCTATCCCTTCGCCGCGCCAATGCCCGATCATCGCCTCAACACTCACTGGGTCAAGCTGATCAAAATAGGCAAGTGCCTGCGCTGTGGTCATATGCTGGTTCATGTGCACCGTCTCAATTCATGGCAGTCAAAACGTAGCCCGAGAAGCCGGATGACTGAATTTTCACCCTTCGATGATCGTCTAATCACAAAAGGCGCTACCAAGTTGGCGTTCACTGCAGAAAAACTCACAAACGTCGCAAATACTCACGGACGTAGCATTTTGGTCCTGCCTCCCGAAGCGTCCGTTCATTGACGACGCGCCATGTGTTTAGGTCTAAATTCGGAAAGAACGTATCTGCATCAGGGACTTCAATCTCGACTTCGGAAATCAGCAGCCTGTGCGCAATCGGGATCATCTCTTCGTAGATGCGCGCGCCACCAATGCCGTAGACGCGGTCGTAACCTTGTGCGGACGCAATTTCGACGGCTGCAGCCACAGAAGGTGCGACAAGGTCCGCCGCATCAGGGCGCGACGACACAACTATATTGAGACGCTTTGAAAGAGGCTTAACCGGCAGGCTGTCCCAAGTATTACGCCCCATAATGAGTGCGCCACCAAGGGTTTCGCGTTGGAATGACTTTAGGTCTTCAGGAAGATGCCAAGGAATTGTGCCATCCCGACCGATTGCCCCATTTTGGGCACGTGCAACGATAAGTGTAATCATGGATCAGACCGCCACTGGCGCACGGATGGCGGGATCGGGATCATAGCCAACGATCTCAAAATCATCGTAGTGGAAGTCGAAGATCGACGTTACGTCCCGTTTGATCCGGATCGTGGGCAGCGCCTTTGGTGTGCGCGAAAGCTGTAAATTCACTTGGTCCATGTGATTTGAATAAATGTGCGCATCCCCAAGCGTGTGAACGAAATCGCCCGGCTCGTATCCGGTGACATGGGCCAGCATCACTTGCAGCAGCGCATAAGACGCGATGTTGAATGGAACACCTAAGAACATATCAGCCGAGCGTTGGTAAAGCTGAAGGTGCAAACGCCCGTTAAGAACCCGTACTTGCCACATCGTATGGCACGGCGGCAGCGCCATGCGCGGCACGTCCGCAGGATTCCATGCAGTGACAATAAGGCGGCGGCTATCTGGCGTGGTCTTGATCATTTCAACAAGCTGCGAAATTTGGTCGACCCCGCGACCCTTGAACAGCGGTTCACCATCCAAAACCTGCGTTGTCGGCTCAAGTGCCGGAAAAGCCCGCCACTGGTGGCCGTAGACAGGACCCAAGTCACCGTTTTCGTCCGCCCACTCATTCCAAATCGAAACACCATTGTCTTTGAGATAGCGGATGTTTGTATCCCCAGACAAAAACCACAAAAGCTCATGTATAATGGACTTCAAATGCAGTTTTTTGGTTGTGACCAACGGAAAGCCATCAGCGAGACGGTAGCGTGACTGAAGGCCGAAAAACGAAAGCGTCCCCGTTCCAGTACGGTCGGTTGATTCCTCTCCATTTTCCAGAATGGTCTTTAAAGCATCGTGATACTGCTGCAACTTTGGCCTCATCTTTCGTTCTTTGGCGCGTCTATCTATCGTGCCTAATGGATCACCGTTTTACAATCGCTTAGACAAGTAGTCTATCGAGATCATACTCGGATTCCATTCGCGTTGAACAACACAAATCAGCATAAGTTAGGACGGCGCGATCTTTGCTACCCAATCCAATTGCTAGATGCAAAGGTTCGTTTGTATCGAAAACGTGCATATTGACATAAAGCTTCACTGCACACAGTCTTACGCGCAAAAGTGATCACCCTCAAAGGATTGAGAGCATGAATAAATCATTCGGAATAACCGCAGTCGCGGCATTACCGGTTGGCTGCGCAAGTTGCGGTAATTATCGTGTTGAGTGGTGATTTTGTGAACGGTGCAATGATGCCAGATAGAGATGATGCGGTCGCTTTGGATCCAACGCGTAACTTCGACACTTTCACAAGAAAACTGGATTTTTGTGATCGACCAAAGTCCTTCAGGTGTTAACATCTGTTTCGATCCATTCCCGCCTACGTAAGCAAACGCTGAAATCATACTGCTTAGCAGTGGTGCTGGCCCTAACTGCGGCCAGCGCTACTGCGCAAACGACAGTTGACCTAACACTCAACCAAGCCCGCGACGTCGCAACGCAGGCCCTGTTTTCTGACGATCCGCAGCTTGCGCTACAAATCGCCGAAGCGATCTTGTCACAAGTCCCAGACGACCGCGCTTCATTGCTGATTGTCGCTGCCGCCGCTCCCCGTCTTGGTGATCCGGAACGTGGCCGCAAAGCGGGTGCACGAGCATTTGCAGTCTCGACCACTGATATTCAAAAATACGAAGCCGCCCGCCTGACAGCCTTGGCCGCCGCGAACGAGGAACGCTATACGCTGTCCACTTTCTGGCTGCGCCGCGCACTGATCGTGGCCCCCAACGCCGCAGAACGTGCCCAAACTCTCAATGATGCCCGTGGCATCACCCGCCTGAACCCTTGGTCCAGCAATCTGTCGTTTTCACTGGCCCCGTCCAGCAACGTGAATGGAGGCGCAGAAGATGAAAACTTGTCAATCGCGGGCAACGACACCGGCGGTCAGATCAGTGAAGACGGGCTAGCCCTCGCTGGATGGCGCGCAACATTCGGCGCAAGTACGCAGTACCGTTTTCACCAAAACGCCAAAAGCCGCTCGACGGTCGGGCTAAGCTATCAGGGTTCGCGCGTTTGGTTGACCGATGATACCGACGTCAAGAACGAAGCCCTGAGCACAGACACGCTTCAGGTCATTTTGGGCCATGAGCGGGCGTTAGAGAACGGAACCATCAGCGTTCGCCTATCGCAGGCGACATACCAGTACCGCGACTTTGATCTCAGAACGCAAGAGATAGACCTCGAAGGCTACGACACAACACGGCTTGCTCTGAATCGTCGGATCAGCCTGTCAGACAGGACGTTACTGTCTTTGTCAGCAAGTCGAGACAGATTGACTTATAGCGTTGATGCCATTGGACAGGTTGACCGCACAAACGTGGGCGCGGGTGTAACTTACCTGCTGGACAGCAACGACCGCCTAGGTTTCAACCTCAACCTTGGTCAAGCGAGCGGCGACAATGTGAATTACACCTCAACAGACCAAACGTTGAACATGTCGTACAGCTGGGCCGAACCGATGGGTCCCGTTACACTCTCTGCAGGCGCAGGCATATCACTGCGTAAGTACCCTGACTTCCTTGTATTCGACCCATCCATTTTCGGCTTTGCCCCCCTCGACGGCGGACGCAAAGATCGCACAGCCTTTGCAAATTTGAATATCGGCTTCCCAGAAATGTCATACGCTGGATTTAGCCCTGGATTGCGGCTCGACGCTTCTCGTACGCGCAGCAACGTCAGCCGATATGATCGGACAACATTTACAGCAGGTCTAACGATCAGCTCTTCGTTCTAGACAATGGCTTTGCGCCCATCGACATCACCGTTCAGCCGCAGCCACACGGCCCCATAAAGCAAACAGTATCTCGGATAACTTCCGAGCAAAATAAACGCACCGCCGTTTACGCGAAATTAAGAGCCAGTCCGTCATACACCCTCCAATGCCGCACAATGGCGAATGTGTTTTTGGATGGAATTTTGCAATCATGACAGCAGAACCTGCGATTTTTGCGCTACCCGAAGCGATCAAGATCGAAGAGTGTCATACCCTTGATCAATTCATTCGGTCGGCTGCCGACCGCGCAGTTGTGCTAGATGGACAAAGGGTGAAAAAGTTCAGTGGATTGGCTGCACAACTGATCGCGGCACATCAAAGCGTACGGCAAGGTACCGATGCTAAGGTGTCCCTTATCCTTCCTTCTCAGGCACTGACTGACGCGCTCGCAGCGCTGGACCTGACCTGTCTGTTGGATAGTGATCGGGGTGCCACATGAAAAAGCATGTTCTTGCAATTGACGATTCACGCACGATCCGCACCCTTCTCATGCTGGCGTTAGAGAAAGCAGGTTTCACGGTCACGACAGCTGTGGATGGCTTGGATGGTGTGGAAAAATTCAACCATATGCAGGCTGATCTGGTGATCACAGACGTTAACATGCCCAATAAAGATGGGTTTGGTGTCATCACAGATATACGGGCTAGCACAAAAAACCGCGCTGTTCCCGTGTTGGTACTGACAACCGAGAGTGGGGATGCGCTCAAGGCCAAGGCACGCGAAGCGGGTGCGACGGGTTGGATCGTTAAGCCCTTCGATGATGCGGCGCTGGTTGCGGTGATCAAAAGATTGACGGGGTCCTAGAGTGATTACAGACCGCGCTATTCTTGACGCTTTCTTTGAAGAGTGTGACGATTTATTGCTCGCACTTGCTGACGGTTTGGCAGAGATGCGCGCAGGCCAGACAGACAGCGAAACAGTGAACGCTGTTTTCCGCGCAGTACATTCAATAAAGGGTGCCGCAGGTGCCTTTTCCATGGATGAATTGGTTGAATTCGCGCACAAATTCGAGACAGTTCTCGAAGATCTACGTGCTGCAAGGCTGAACGCAGATGAACCCCTGTTGCGCGTTTTACAGCGTGCTGGCGACGTTCTATCTGACCTTGTCGACGACGCACGTGACGACAAACCTGCAAATCGCGCAAAAGTTGACCCAATTCTGGCCGAACTTCAGGGTTTTCTGGGGACTGAAACCGCCAAGGACGAAGAATTTGTATTCGAAGCACTTTCACTCGATCTTGGCGAACCAGAAGTAGCGACAACATACGTCGTCACTTTCCAACCCTCAGCTGCATTCTATGCCGTAGGGAACGACCCGCTATTGATATTACGGGCGCTAGCAGCACTTGGGCCAACGACCGTCGATTGTGATACCCGCGCTTTGCCTAAAAGCAGTGACGCAATCGAAGTTGCGCAAGGCTATTTGAGGTGGACCATTGAGATTGCTGATCAATCTAATGACTTAGGCATCCATGAAGTTTTTGAATTCATGGACGACTTGTGCGCATTCCAGATTATCGAGTTTCCATCCAACGTGCATCATGACCCAATCGAAACAAGCGTCCATCAGAACATTGCATCGGTAGTTCATGAGCCGAACACACAGCGGCCTGAATTGACGCAAAAAGAGGAACGCCCAAGAAAGAAAAATGCGGCGACCTTGCGTGTTGATCCGGAGCGCATTGATCGACTTATTAATGCCGTCGGCGAACTCATCATCAATCAGTCAATGATTTCGCAACGCATTCAAGAAGCCGCAATCCCATCATCATCGGAACTGTTTTCTCATCTTGATGACTACAAACTTCTCGCTCGTGAAATACAAGAAGGCGTCATGGCAATCCGGGCCCAGCCTGTAAAACCGCTCTTCCAACGCATGTTACGCATTGCAAGAGAAGCGGCTGAAGCAACCGGCAAGTGCGTGGACGTCATCACCGAGGGGGAAGCCACAGAAGTCGACAAAATTGTTGTCGAGAGGTTAGCCGACCCACTCACTCATATGATCAGAAACGCAATTGATCATGGCATTGAAAGCCCACAGGACCGTGCGGAAGCAGGCAAACCCGAAGCGGGCATCCTCAAACTGCGAGCAAGCCAAAGTTCGGGCAGCATCATCATCCAGATCATTGACGACGGCGCTGGATTGAATCGACCGAAAATCCGCGAAATCGCCCTCAAAAAAGGACTGATCCTCGCAGACGTGCCGTTGAACGACACTGAAATCGATAACTTGCTCTTTGCACCTGGATTTTCGACAGCGTCTGAAGTGACAAATTTGTCTGGACGCGGCGTCGGAATGGACGTCGTAAAGACAGCAATTGCAGAGCTTGGCGGCAAGATAGCCATCAGCAGTGTAACTGGGGAAGGCACAACATTTTCTATTACTCTACCGCTCACGTTGGCGATCATGGACGGAATGGTTATTGGCGTAGATGGCCAAACAATGGTTGTTCCCATCGCAAGTATTCTAGAGACAATTCGGCCAAAAACAAAAGACTTAGACAAAATTGGACTAAATCATGACCTGCTCCGCATCAGGGGTGAATATGTCCCGATCGTTGACCTAGCTGATCGACTGGGCGGTGAAAAACAAACAAGAGCATTAACCGACCGCGTCCTTTTACTCATCCACAATGATAGTGTCGCGCAATTTGCGCTAGCCGTCGACGAGATTTTTGACCAACGCCAAGTTGTTGTAAAGAGCATGGTCGGCAACTACGGCGCAATCTCAGGTATCTCGGGAGCCACTATTCTTGGTGATGGTAAAATTGCCCTCATTATTGATCCAGATTCTGTTTCGACCACAAGACAAACCGATACTTTTTCACGACGTGTTAACAGTGAGGAGCCGACGTATGTCAGCCAGAATTGATCAATCCCAAAATTCAAAAGTGGAATTTGTTACACTCGTCGCAGGCGGACAAAGCTTTTGTATCGAAATCACGCAAATCCGTGAAATCCGCCGCTGGTCACCAGTAACCATTTTGCCTCATTCCCCTAGCCACGTATTGGGCGTGATCAACCTGCGTGGGGCGGTAATTCCAATCATCGATTTGGCTGCAAAACTAGGTTTTGACGTCATCAAACCAACCGAACGCCATGTGATTATAATAGTCGCCATTGATCAGCGGATCGTCGGGCTATTGGTTGAATCAGTGTTCGAAATATTGGGCGTTGAAAAAGGCAATGTCAAAGAAACACCAACTTCACCTGAAGACATAACCAGCAAAGCAGTGGAAGGTATCATACCAGGCAATGAAGACATGACAAAAGTTATTAACCTAAAAGCGCTGATGCCTACAGAACCAAGTGCCCCATTGTGAGTTTCGCACCCAAGCGCAATCAGCCAAATCACACGGAGGAATTTTCATTTTCCAATGAGGAATTCCATCACATTTCCAATTTTGCGAAGGAAAAATTTGGCCTTGATCTTCAATTGTCTAAGAAACCGCTTGTCTACTCGAGGGTCTCAAAACGGTTGCGGGCACTCGGCTACAATACCTTCTTAGAATACTGCAACCTTTTGAAAGAAAAAGATAACGAACAAGAGGTTAACCAGCTGCTCTCAGCTCTGACCACAAACGTTACGCATTTTTTCCGCGAATACCATCACTTTGAATACCTGAAACAGAGCATCGCACCAGAACTAATTCGCCGCGCTCGGGCAGGTGAAACCATCAGAATTTGGTCTGCGGCATGCTCGGCAGGCCAAGAGGCATATTGCATCGCAGCAGTTTTCATTGCGTTGGAGCCCAAATTACTCGAACTCGACATTCGTGTCCTTGCCACTGACATCGATCCCCAGATGATCAAAACCGCAAAGCTCGCCACCTATGCAGCCGAACAAAAGAAGGCAATTCCTGACAATTTTAAAAGCCTCATGATTGGGGGCATGACCAGCTCAGGGCAAATACAAATGTCAGATAGTTTGCGACTTCCTATTTCCTTTACTGAACTCAATCTAATCCATGATTGGCCGATGCGCCGCAAATTTGATGTGATTTTCTGCCGCAACGCCGCGATCTACTTTGATAAAGAAACGCAAGCCACCCTGTGGAGCCGCTTTGCGAATACTCTGAAAGATGATGGGCACTTGATGATTGGCCATTCCGAGCGACTAAGCGGCAAAGCCGAAGGGCAGTTCAGAAGCGCAGGCATCACGACCTACAAAAGACGTGCCGAAAAAATGCAGCTGCGCAAGGAGAGCAATTCATGAGCTTGAAGTCGTCATTGAGAGTTATGATCGTCGATGACATGGGAGTAAGTCGAAGCCTGTTGGTCCAGGCTGTTGAAGAGATAGGTATATGGAAAAACCAAGCCGAAAATGACGGTCGTACAGCGTATCAAAAGCTAGTGTCTGATCCAGTACATTTGGTTCTGTCTGACTACAACATGCCCGGAATGGACGGGTTAGAGTTGTTGGCGGCGCTACGTCAAAATAAGTCGACAGCTCGAATTGGGTTCATTTTGGTCACCGGCAGCCCAACGCCCGATTTAGTTACCAAAGGCAAGGCGTTAGGGCTCAATAATATCATCAAAAAACCGTTCTCAACGGCAAGCCTAAGACAATGCATCGAAAGCGTTGTGGGACGATTATGACAAGCAACATGGATTTCAGATCGACGCGCCTGATCGACCACAAACAATTAATTGATAATGCTGCCTACGCAATGGGCGAGCTTGGCAACCTCGTCAGCTCCTTCGAAACCACGCTTATTGATGCATCACAAGATGCAACATTTACAACAAATGCGACCTTGCGTGCTCAAGACCTTGATCTCATCTCACAGACTGTGAATGAACTGCGTGACTTGCTCATCCGAATTGCATCACAAACTCCAGAAAATATGAACATTTCTTACAATGAATCCCTCGGTCCAATACGCCTTGAAGGTTTGCGTCAAACACTACTAACAGGACCATCTTCGCCACAAGAACAGCCACATCGGCAACCAAGCGCGATACAACTGTTTGACTAGGTTTTAGCGCTCAGCCTGAATTCAATATTCTTCAACCAAGTTGGAAAACGCTATGAGGCGGAAGAAGATACACAGACAAACCAATGGGTCGTACCATGAGAAAACTTCGCATTTTGCTTTGCAATCCGTCCGAAGGTGGGATCATGCAAATGAACGGTGCGCTAACTACCGCGATACCCCAAAGCAGCGTTCTTTCGGCATCCAATTTGACGGAAGCTTACAACATCACCGAACATCATCATCCGGACTGCGTTCTCTTGGCTTCTGAATTGGCAGCGAGTTCGGATTTCGAACTACTGGGCTACATGTTAATACAACTGGAGATCGGATGTGTGATTTGGGGTAGCAGCAAGCAAATTCGCGCGCCAGTCAGCAGTTCTTCAATGCACCATTTCGATCCCAAAAGAACGACAGATGAACTAAGAGATGCCATCGTTCTTGCGGTTGGAATGCGCCCCGCTGAAAGTACGCCATTTCCTCTTGGCTTACAGAGTAGTACTTATGATCCACACCACATTTTGCTGATTGGTGCATCAACTGGCGGCGTTGAAGCACTTTCACGAGTATTTTCACATTTCAACAAAAAGACCCCGGCGACCTTGGTTGTCCAACATACCGGGTCTCGTTTTGTAAAGAGCCTGATCCGACTGCTGGATAGCGGAACAGACGCCACGGTTCAGCCGGCGTTGCATGGCGCCCCTTTAAAACCTGGCACCGTTTATCTTGCGCCTGACGATGCCCAGCATTTGGGGATTTCGGAAGGCTGCGGTCAGAGAATTTCATTGACTGTTGCCGAACCAAAATCAGGCCACCGACCATCTGTTGATGTGTTGTTTCAATCGGCACTTGCGTATGCCCCTCATGTTACTGCCGCTATTTTAACCGGTATGGGACAGGACGGTGCGCGGGGCCTGAAAGCGCTTCGCGCAGCTGGCGCCCACACCATAGCGCAAGACCAAGCAACGAGCGTGGTTTATGGCATGCCTAGGATCGCCGCAGAGATTGGCGCAGCAGTCGAACAACTCCCTTTGGCTGAAATTGGACCCGCCCTACTTGATGCCGCAAAATTGAAAGTGCGCGTATGACCAATGCCATGAAAATGATCACGGTCGTGCAAGGTGATTATGCCGTCTCTGCCGATCCATCGGCGGTCATGTCCACCGTGCTTGGGTCCTGCGTCGCCATGTGTCTATATGATGCGGTCAATCGAGTTGGAGGCATGAACCACTTTCTACTTGCAACGTCATCACAAGCCGAAAGTGACGATCTAAAATACGGGATTAATGCGATTGAATTGCTGATCAACCGTTTGCTCAAGTCCGGCGCCGCGCGTTGCCACCTACAAGCAAAACTATTTGGGGGCGCGCGCATGACTGACCATGCACGCGATATTGGTGCTGGAAACGCCGCATTTGCCAAAGAGTTTCTAGAACGTGAAGGCATTGTCTGTGTCTCTTCCAGCTTGGGGGGAGAACAGGCTCGCCGCGTGCAATTTGTACCGACTACAGGTGCCGCACGACAGCTTCAAATAACAGGCATGGCACTTGATGAAA
>CBDTVI010000003.1:0-41927 GCA_965364065.1 uncultured Yoonia sp.
GGGACGTAGTCTGATGCGCGTATGATCCGCTGGCCACGTGATATATCTACCGGCACCCGAGACTGCGGGAAATCATCGGGGTAGATAAGATCATCCCAGTCTGGGCGCACGGCCCACGCGTTATTGATCCCAACAATGCGGTCGAATGGATCGCGCGGCCAGTCGCGACTGGCGACGACATTTGGACCGCTTCCCAAGATCAAGACCACTGACACCAGCGTATTTCCTTTTTAGAGCTATGCAAAAGAAGTAACGCAACTGGTGTGTCTGTCGAGAGTGGGAGAACTTTTATGCCTCCGGCGGGGATATTTTTGCTTCGGAAGAAGGGCGATCCACCGCCGTTGGCACCAAGGCACAACAGCGGCTTCTTCGTCGACGGCCATCGGCATCCCTGCCTGTACCGCACCTTTCGCATATCCAACTTTGGTTAAGCGTCGGTTAATCCAACTTCTTCCGAGTGAAAGTATCCTCGGGGGTGAGGCCGCAGGCCGAGGGGGCAGACAGCCCCTTATATAGCTTCAATGGCCGAGTTTGGCGTGAACCTCATCAAGGTCAATCTCACCAATGGGCATCTTATTGGCAGGGTTTTCAAAATCATATTTGAAGATGCGGAAGACTTTCTTGTACATCTCGTAAACCAGATGCATCGACAGATCGTCGAAGTAATCTGCAACTGGGTGGGCGCGTTTTGGTCCGTGACCTTCGCTTTCGTTGAAGCGTGGGATCGTGGCAAGATCGATGGGATGGGCCGTTTGGGTATTGTCCAAGACGTCTTGCATTCCGACGTTGAAGTCTTCGGTCCAGAAAATCTTGTCGTAGCGCCCGCCGTTCACAATGAAAGTCGAGACATGGCCGGACATCGCGGACCAATGGATATCAGGCTCCATCGGGCGGCGCCAACGGATGGTGTCGCGGGCGAAAAGCAAGAACCGCCGAAAGCTTTCGATTTGGTCGAATTCGAATCCGTTTTCCGGATCACCAACTTCGATTCCATATTTCTGAACCAAGAGCGGGACAAGATTGCCGCGATAGTATTTGCCGTTGCGTTGAATGCCACAGATTTTGTCAAAAAACGATGACAGGATCCGTGTGTAAGGATTGCGCACGCAAGTAAATGTGTAGCTTGAATGGTCCCGGACGTTGTTGCCAATCAGTGGCTGGCTTTCGTCAATGGCCCATTTGTGGATGTCTGTTTTTGCGTCATGGATGTCGCCGTCAAAGAAACGCCCGTGATCTGAGTAATACATGATTTGACCAATAGATGAACACGCGCATTTGGGCACCACGCGGTACACCATGCTTTCGCTTTTGGTCATCCATGTTCCTGGAAAACTCGCCACGCTTTAATCCTCGTTATCGACCGCTGTGGCCTTTGACCAACTAAGACCAAAGAAACGCTGTAACTTCAATGTCTGTTCGCTGTATGTCATTCATAGGCGGAATAGTGTTAACAAGGTCCTCAGCACCCAATGGCAAGAATAGCCTTTATTCTCTTGTGTCATAAGAACCCTGCGGCGATCGTGACGCAGGCTAAACAGCTGACGGCGGCGGGCGACTATATTGCCATTCATTTCGATGCCTCAGCCTCGGCTGATGATTACCGTGCCATTCAAGACGGTCTGTCTGACAATCCAAATGTTGTTTTTGCCAAGCGCCGTGTCAAATGCGGTTGGGGCGAATGGAGCCTTGTTCAGGCGACTTTGAACGCTGTTGAAGCGGCGACCGATGCTTTTGCCCGCGCCACCCATTTTTACATGGTGTCTGGTGATTGCATGCCGATTAAGTCGGCGAAGTTTGCCCATCAAATGCTGGATCAAAACGATGTCGACTACATTGAGAGTTATGACTTTTTCGACAGCAACTGGATCAAGACAGGTTTTCGCGAAGAACGTCTAATTTACCGCCACTTTTTCAATGAGCGGACGCAAAAACGGCGCTTTTATGCAGCTCTTGGGTTTCAGGAAAAGTTCAAAATTACGCGTCAGATCCCCGACGACCTCCAAGTTATGATTGGCAGTCAATGGTGGTGCCTGCGCCGCCAGACGATTGAGGCTGTGCTGGCTTTTACCGCAGAGCGTCGCGATGTCATGCGGTTTTTCAAGACGACTTGGATTCCCGATGAGACGTTCTTTCAGACACTTGTCCGGCATCTGGTTCCCGGGCGCGAGATTGAAAATCGCACGCTGACGTTCTTGATGTTTTCTGACTACGGCATGCCCGTCACGTTCTATAACGATCACTATGACCTGCTTTTGGGTCAAAGTGGGCTGTTTGCCCGCAAGATGAGCGTTGAGGCGCATGCGCTACGTGAAAATCTTGGCGCACTTTATGCGAGTGAGCGGCTGGATTTCGAAATCTCAGATGAGGGGCGCAAGCTCTTTGCTTTTTTGACCGAGCGTGGCCGCTTTGGCCGCCGCTTTGGCCCGCGTTTTTGGGAGCGTGATACAAAGCTAGGTCGTGATCGCGCGTTGATGATCATCGCTTGTAAGAAATGGCATGTGGCCAAGCGTTTGGTCGAAGCGATCAATGCGCAGACCAATATCCCCGCACTCGCGTATTTGTTCAACGAAGATCACACGGCGCTCCCTGATCTGGGTGGGATCGAGACGTCATTGGGCAAGCGCAACCGCCATCGCCGTGCTTTGATGCGCATGTTGTTTGACCATTATGACAGCGACCGTTTGGTGATTTGCCTTGATACTGCCAGTCTTGATCTGATGACTGATTTTCATTCCGACCGGGCAAGTGTTCGCTTACTTGAAATCGAATGCAGCTTTGATGATGACTACCTGATTGGGCATGCAAAGCGTGTGGGTCTTGCGGGCGAGCAGACCAATGATTATACGATTGCCCGCCTTTTGCCGACCATTCATAGCGATATGGTTTTTGAGCGTGAAGCGATCCGCGATGCGGAATTTGCAGACGCGACGCGCATGCGTGAAGGCGCCAGTGAAGATGACAATGCTGAGGCATTGGCCAAGTTCTTGGGTGTCTCGCCTCAGGTTGCCCTGACGCTCGCACAGACCCCCCATCTTTTTGTTGATTGAGGAAACCCATGGATTACAGCTACGACGATCAGAATATCTTTGCCAAAATCCTGCGCGGCGAAATTCCGAACAGGACCGTCTATGAAAACGACTTTGCCCTCGCCTTTGAGGACATCGCCCCCCAAGCCCCTATCCATGTCTTGGTCATCCCAAAAGGCGCCTATGTGAGTTTAGATCACTTCGCGCGCGATGCATCTGCGGACGAGCAGGCTGGTTTCTTTCAAGCGATTGCAGAGGTTTGCCGGATTTCAGGGGTGGAAGAAGGCTTTCGTGCTGTGTCCAATACGCGCGCATATGGCGTGCAAGATGTTCCGCATTATCATATGCATATCTTCGGCGGTCGTCCTTTGGGACGCATGTTGGCGAAATAATTTAAACGGCCTTTGGGTGGCGTTAGCGGCCTGATGTCAGCGACAAGAAGACGTCTTCGAGGTGCGCTTCTTGGGTTTTGACATCTTTGATTGTGATGCCGGCGTCGCGCACAAGTGACAAGACTTGGTCGGCGGGCGTGACACCAGTTTGGTAGGTAAAGCTTAACGTCCCGTCCGCCTGTTTTTTGCCCGTAATCGTGTCGGGGAGGGCGGGCAGTTCAGCGGCTGCATCCGGTGTAATCACCAGTGTTTTGCTGTCGAGACGGCCCAGCAGGTTTTTGGTGCTGTCGCGGACGATGACTTCGCCGTGGTTGATGATAGCGATGTCGTCGCACATTTCCTCGGCTTCTTCGAGGTAGTGGGTCGTCAGAATAATTGTCATGCCGTCGTCATTCAGCTTGCGCACGTTTTGCCAAAGCATGTTGCGCAACTCGATGTCCACGCCAGCGGTGGGTTCGTCGAGAACAAGAATTTGGGGCGTGTGCACCAGCGCTTTGCCCAAAAGAAGCCGTCTGCGCATGCCACCTGACAGGGACCGCGCATAGGCGTTCGCTTTGTCCGTCAGCCCGATGAGTTCGAGGATTTCTTTCGTTTTGCGCTGTGATTTAGGCACGCCGTAAAGCCCTGCTTGCACGTCGAGCGATCCAGCAGGCGTAAAGAACGGGTCAAGGTGCGGTTCTTGCGGCATGATCCCAATGGCAGCGCGGGATTGGCGCGGGTTTTTGTCTTGGTCAAAGCCCCAGATTTTCACCGATCCTGCAGATTTAACCACCAGACCGGCAAGAATATTAATCAGCGTTGATTTCCCAGCACCGTTTGGTCCGAGCAGACCAAAGATCGATCCACGCGGGATGTTCAGGTCGATGCCTTTCAGCGCTTCTTTCGCCTCAGAGCGGCCCGTGGCTGCGTAAGTCTTTTTCAGCCCATGAATTTCTATCGCGTTGTCGGTCATGCCGTCTTTCCCCCGTGCCGCTGCTGCGGTATGTACTGGTTCATCTAAGGCGGGCGCAGGCCCGCGGCAACCAGACAGGTACGCATATGTCCACACCGGCACCCGAGACAAAGATTGTTCATGACTGGCGCGTGGCCTGTGACGGCGGTGGCGGCGCACTGGGCCACCCGCGTGTTTGGCTGCAGATCCCCAGTGATCACGGATGGGTTGAATGCCCTTATTGTGATGCCAAACTGGTGCACAAGGACTTTGAAGGCAAAGTCTAAGGCTCTTCGCTTCTTCCGCACATAAACTGTTCATTCCTGCGCGTTTTCGTACGCCTTAGCCTGCGCTATGTATGCAATAGCCAGCTAAGGAGCATCCGATGACTTTTCGACCAGTGACCCAGACAACCCATGCCCAACCAACGATGGAGGGCGCAGGCGTGCATTTGCACCGCGTCTTTGGCTTTGGTGACACGTCAGAGAGCGATCCGTTCTTGCTGTTGGATGATTTTCGCAACGATATTCCTGAACACTACGAGCGTGGTTTTCCATGGCATCCCCATCGCGGGATCGAGACGATCACCTATGTGCTTGAGGGCGAAGTTGAACATGGCGATTCGCTAGGCAACCGTGGGGTTTTGGGGGCCGGGTCTGTGCAGTGGATGACCTCTGGTTCTGGCATCTTGCATCAAGAGATGCCCAAAGGGAACGCAGCTGGTCAGATGCATGGTTTCCAGCTTTGGGCGAATTTGCCGTCCTCGTTGAAAATGACAGCCCCGCGGTATCAAGATATCGCAGGCGATGAAGTGCCAAACATCATTGATGATGACGGCACGCGGGTGAAAGTGATCACTGGAAATTTTTGGGGTAAATCAGGGCCAGTTGATGGTATCGCGGCGGACCCGCTATATCTGGATGTGTCTATTCCGCCGAATGGTCGCAAAACACTGCCTGTTGATACCCGCGCCAATGCGTTTGCCTATGTCTTTGCGGGTGCAGGACGCTTTGTTGATGCCGCCGATCCGGTCGGTGTCCGCGTTGAAAAAGAGGTCGCGGGCCAAGAGGTGAATATCCGCGATATGACTGGCAATCGCACACTTGTCCGTTTTGGCAATGGTGATGACATTACCGTACAGGCAGGCCCTGAAGGTGTGCGATTTTTGTTGGTCGCGGGTCGTCCCATTCAGGAACCTGTTGCGTGGCATGGGCCTATCGTGATGAACACACAGGCCGAGTTGCGCAAGGCGATGGAAGACTTGCAAAACGGGACCTTCATTCAAGCGGCGCACTAGACCGCCCGCACCCCCGCGTATAGGTGTGGAGGACTTATATTAGGGGGTCCATCACATGGCGTTCGGCAAAGGCTGTCATCTGCATCTGATCGACGGATCAGCGTTCATTTTTAGGGCCTATCACGCGCTGCCGCCGCTAACGCGCAAGTCCGATGGCTTGCCGGTGGGTGCGGTCAGCGGTTTTGTGAATATGTTGCAGCGCTATGTTGAAAGTAACAATGGCGCGGATGCCGCAACCCATGTGGCTGTGATTTTCGACAAAGGCAGCCATACTTTCCGCAACGATATGTATGACCTCTACAAAGCCAACCGCGATGCGATGCCAGAGGATCTACGCCCGCAAATGCCGCTAACGCGCACTGCGACAAAGGCGTTCAATATCGCCTGCGAAGAGGTTGAAGGCTTTGAGGCCGACGACATTATCGCGACCCTTGCGCATCAAGGTCGCAATGCGGGGGGACGTGTGACGATCGTGTCGTCCGACAAAGACCTGATGCAGTTGGTTGGTGACGGTGTCGAAATGCTCGACCCGATGAAGAATAAGCGGATCGACAGCGACGGTGTGGTCGAGAAATTCGGCGTGCGCCCGAACCGTGTTGTTGATGTTCAGGCCCTTGCAGGGGATTCGGTTGATAACGTACCGGGTGCGCCCGGGATCGGGATCAAGACGGCAGCCCTTTTGATCAACGAATACGGCGATCTGGAAACTTTGCTTGAT
This sequence comes from uncultured Yoonia sp., assembly GCA_965364065.1. GTDB lineage: Bacteria > Pseudomonadota > Alphaproteobacteria > Rhodobacterales > Rhodobacteraceae > Yoonia. The sequence goes on from CBDTVI010000003.1 coordinate 6,365, forward strand.
CGCGCAGGCGAGATCAAGCAACCCAAACGCCGCGAGTCGTTGCTCGACAATCGCGCCCAGATCGAACTGTCCAAACGCCTTGTGCAGCTTGATTGTGACATGACGCTGGACTTTACGCTTGATGATTTGGAAGTGCGGGAACCGGACCCAGAGGTCTTGCTTGGGTTCCTTGCCGAAATGGAGTTTCGCACCGTCACGACGCGCATCGCCAATAAACTGGGCGTCGCGGCCCCCGAGATTGAGATCGCATCAGCGGCCACCGCTACCGCCGCACCTGAAGCTGTCGAATTCAAGCCCGAGAATTACGAATGCGTCCGCGATGCCGCCGCTTTGCAGGTGTGGATCAACCGCATCCTTGAACGCGGGTATGTGGCCGTCGATACCGAAACCACTGGCTTGAATGATATGACCGCCGATCTGGTTGGCATCTCGCTTTCTGTTGAAGCGGGGCAGGCTTGCTATATCCCGCTGGCGCATAAAGCGGCCGCTTCGGATGATTTGTTCGGGTCGGATGACATGGCCGAAGGACAAATGGATTTTGCGGAATGTCTGGCGCTGCTGAAACCTGTTTTAGAAGACCCTGCAATTCTCAAAATCGGTCAGAACATGAAGTATGACACCAAGATACTCTCGCGTCAGGGTATCTGGGTCGATCCGATTGATGACACCATGCTTATGTCTTACGCGATGAATGCGGGTCTGCATAATCACGGGATGGATACGCTGTCGCAGGAATATCTGGGGCACATACCGATCCCTATCAAGCCGCTGTTGGGGGCTGGGAAATCTGCGATTACCTTTGACCGCGTGCCAGTTGATGATGCCGTGAAATATGCAGCCGAGGATGCCGATATTACTCTGCGCCTGTGGCAGCAGTTCAAACCGCAGTTGCATACTAAAAACGTTACAACCGTCTATGAAACGATGGAGCGCCCGTTGGTGCCCGTGCTGGCGCAGATGGAACGTAATGGCATCAAGGTTGACCGCGATACACTCAGCCGGATGTCGAATTCTTTTGCGCAGAAAATGGCAGGCCTAGAGGCTGAAATTCAAGAAATGGCAGGCCGTCCGTTCAATGTGGGATCACCCAAGCAGCTAGGTGAAATTCTGTTTGATGAAATGGGATTGCCGGGCGGTAAAAAGGGCAAGACAGGGGCTTATGCGACTGGTGCGGACATCCTCGAAGACCTCGCGACAGAGCATGAGTTGCCGGGGCGTGTGCTGGACTGGCGGCAGCTTGCGAAGTTAAAATCGACATATACAGATGCTTTGCAAGGGCACATCAATCCTGAAACGGGACGGGTGCATACGTCCTATTCCATTGCGGGTGCGAACACCGGGCGTTTGGCGTCAACCGATCCAAATTTGCAAAATATTCCCGTGCGCTCTGACGAAGGGCGGCGTATTCGCGAAGCGTTTATCGCCGAGGAAGGCAAAGTTATTGTCAGCCTTGATTACAGTCAGATTGAATTGCGCATTTTGGCCCATGTCGCCGGTATTGATGCGCTGAAACAAGCGTTCCTAGATGGGATCGATATCCACGCGATGACCGCATCGGAAATGTTTGGCGTGCCGCTGGATGAAATGACGCCAGATGTGCGACGTCAGGCCAAGGCGATCAACTTTGGTGTGATTTACGGCATTTCCGGTTTTGGTCTGGCACGCAACTTGCGCATTCCACGCGGTGAAGCGCAGGGGTTTATCGACCGGTATTTTGAACGCTTCCCCGGCATTCGCACTTACATGGATGACACGGTCGCTTTCGCGAAAGAGCATAAATACGTGGAAACGCTGTTTGGTCGCAAAATCAACACGCCACAGATTGATGCAAAAGGTCCGCAAGCGGGTTTTGCGAAACGTGCGGCAATTAACGCGCCGATCCAAGGAACTGCAGCTGATGTCATCCGGCGCGCGATGATCCGCATGCCAGCGGCGATTGAGGGAATACCTGCAAAGATGCTGTTGCAAGTGCATGACGAATTGATTTTCGAAGTGGATGCCGATGCGACAGACGCGCTGATAGATGCGGCGCGTGATGTCATGGAGAACGCGAGTGATCCGGCGGTTAAGCTGGATGTGAAACTTGCTGTGGATGCTGGCCAAGGTGCGAACTGGGCCGAAGCACATTAACAAAAAGGGCCTGCCATTCGATTGAATGACAGGCCCGATTTTTTAGTACGTTTGATTAGTTGACGGACTTCGCATCAACAAGGTTTGCGTCTGACTTTCCGCCAGCGGCAATCTGAATCTGGCGCGGTTTCAGTGCTTCTGGCACTTCGCGGGTCAGATCAATGTGCAGCATACCGTTTTCATGGCTCGCACCGGTCACACGGACGTGGTCTGCCAAATGAAAGCGGCGATCAAACGCACGGGTGGCGATGCCGCGATGCAGATATGTCCGCTCGGCTTCATCAGTGGCTTTGCGGCCCGTTACATGCAGCCCGCGATCTTTGACTTCGATGGCAAGGTCATCGTCAGAAAACCCTGCAACGGCGATTGAAATACGCCATGCGTCGTCGTCTGTCTTTTCGATATTGTAGGGTGGGTAGGTGTTTTGGCCGACGTCGCTGGCTAGCGCGCGATCCATAAGATCGGCAATTTGGTCAAAGCCAACGGTGGCGCGGTAAAGTGGTGTCAGGTCAAATGCACGCATTTGGGTCATCCTTTTTCTAAGCGATAACAATATGTAGCCTTCCCTTAAGGGACAGGCCGTTCGACACGGGACCCATCATTGGCATCCCGATGACTGTTATGTGGGAAAGGTTTTCGCGTCTTTCAAGAGGGTCAGGGACGGATGAACTTTGCGCCCGTATCATTGCGTTGACCGTCGCCTAATAAACGCTGGGTGCCGCTAACGCGTGCAGGTCCCATAGTCGCGTAATGTGACAAAAGATCATTTAGCGGACCCGCAAGTGACGTGCCCAACGCGACGCGCTCTCCGTCCAATTGCGCCATTGCGGACACCACTGAGGCAATGCGCATTTCCCCGTTCACGACCATAAAGACCGGTGACCCGCTAGAGCCATATTCGACGTCGCACGTCATAACGATCACGCCAAGGTCTCGGCCAATCACGTTGCAACTTTCCTGTAGGCTTGGCGCGTCAGAGCGGCCACGACCATAGGACACCACCCGCACTTCGTCCCCTGCCAAGGGCCGGGGCGCGATAAGGTATGGCCGTAGACGTGACATGCGCACTGGGCGGTCCAGTTCTAGCACAGCGATATCGAGGGCAACCGCCGGGGCCGCAGTTGCATCATCTTTGAAGCTATATTCAGGGTGTGGGATGGTCCGCGAGATGTTGCGTGTCGCCTCTGCGCGCCCGTCGCGTAGGCCCGCGCGGAACTCGAACCGCCCGGGATCGACGCGGGTGCCATCCTCATCATAAAGGCAGTGTGCAGCCGTCAGGATAAGCCGTTCGCGTATCAAGGCTGCAGTACAGAATCCCTTGCCTCGAATATCAAGGCGACCAACGGCATCCCAGCCTTGGCTGTCTTGCATGGTTTGAAAGGGGACCAACTCACTTTGTTGGGCCTGCACCCCAATGCTTAGGGCGCAGGTAATTGCTGCAGAATAGGCAAGCCGTTTGAGGGTCAGTGCAATTTTCATCTTGTCAAAATGGCCGACACTTGGGGCAGCAATGTGGCGCTAGCGCAAGTTCGGGATTTGCGGTTCGCGCTTGCCCGGTGCTGTGAGCGCGGGCGGCTGTGGCCCGCCAGTCGCCCAATCCAACAATTCGACCGTGTGCACAATCGGTACATCCGTGCCGCCACCGATCTGCATCATGCACCCGATGTTACCAGCAGAGATGATATCCGGCGTCAGCGCCTCGAGTGTTTGTACCTTACGCGCCTTAAGTTGCTTGGAAATCTCGGGCTGCATCAGGTTATACGTACCCGCTGATCCACAGCAAAGATGGCTGTCGGCAGGCTCAAGTACGGTAAATCCAGCTTTCTTCAGCAAGTCCTTGGGGAAGGTCTTGATCTGTTGGCCGTGCTGCAACGAACAAGCCGCGTGATACGCGACTTTCGTGCCTTTGTGGTCACCTTCCGGCATATCCAGTTTCATCAGAATTTCAGATACGTCCATCGCGAGCGCCGAGATGCGCGCAGCATCTGCGGCCAGCGGATCATTGCGGAACATATGGCCGTAGTCTTTGACGGTTGTACCGCAGCCAGAGGTATTGATCACGATGGCGTCCAACCCGCCATTGTCGATCTCTTTGACCCAAGCTTTGATGTTTTTCGCTGCTGTCGCGTGGCTTTCGGTTTCTTTGCCCATGTGATGGGTCAATGCGCCACAACAACCTGCACCTTCGGCCACGACGACCTCTGCGCCCAGACGGGTCAGCAGGCGGATCGTCGCATCATTGATATCAGTGTTCAGCGCCTTTTGGGCACAACCCGTCATCAGGGCCACGCGCATTGTTTTGTTTTGCGCAGGGAAGGTCTGCGGATCGTCATTGCGGCTAACGGGTGGAATGGTTTTGGGGGCCATTTCCAACATGGCACGCAGCCGGGCATCAGGCATGAAGCGGGCAAAAGGGCGTCCGATCTTTGCGCCCAAAAGGGCGACACGAAAGCGCATAGGATAAGGTAGAATCTGCGCCAAGACCCAGCGCAACGCGCGATCTGACAACGGGCGGTCATAGTTCTTTTCGATATATGCCCGCGCGTGATCGACCAAGTGCATATAGTGCACGCCAGAGGGACACGTCGTCATGCAAGCAAGGCATGACAAGCAGCGGTCGATATGTTTGACCGTCTTCGCATCCGGCTTGCGGTTGTTCTCAAGCATATCCTTGATCAGATAAATCCGGCCACGTGGGCTATCGAGTTCATCGCCAAGCACTTGATAGGTCGGACACGTTGCTGTGCAAAATCCGCAATGCACGCAAGAGCGCAGGATTTCGTTAGACCGTTCGATTGCTGGATCGGTCAGTTGCTCGGGGGTAAAGGTTGTTTGCATTAGGTCATGATCCCGGAATTAAGGATGCCGCGTGGATCAAACTTGGCGCGAATGCCATTGGTGATCGCTGCAAGGGCAGGGGCTTCGGGTTGGAACGTTGGCACGTCTGCGGTGCCGCGGATCAGTGTGGCGTGGCCATCGAACGGTCCAATCGCTGCGCGTAAATCGCGGCCGCTGTCGGTCAATGCCCAGATCAACCCACCGCCCCAATCGTATTGCACTGCTTTGGCGTCCATCTTCGCAACAAGGCCCGCTGCGTCAGATGGCTTGGTAGACAAACGCCAGACATCGCCGTCTTGGCCTGCAAAGGCGGTGACATCACGCACAGCTTGCCAACTGGCAGCCGAACCTTGGCCGCCTGCGACATCACCGACTTCGATTGTGGCTTCACCAAACGGCTTAAGAAGATCGCGCAGTTTTTCGGCGCGGTAGGTGACTGATTTCTCGAATCCTTCTACGCGGATCATTGTCAGCGGATCACCAGATGTAGCACGCGGAATGTGCGCGACACCTGTGGCCTCGAACGGTGACCCAAGTGCAGCGGACATCGCAGCAACCGCATCCGCGTCAGACAAACCATGCAGCAAAACAGAGCCCGAGGTTTCTACATCAGGCAGCACTTTCATCGAAATCTCGGTCAACACACCAAGCGTTCCGTAAGCGCCAGTCATCAGCTTTACCAAGTCATAGCCGGTCACGTTCTTCATTACACGGCCACCGTTTTTCACGATATTGCCTGATCCATCAACAAAGCGGACACCCAGCATGAAATCACGGCAAGCGCCTACAGAAATCCGGCGTGGACCTGAAATATTTGCAGCCGCCAAGCCACCCATCGTCGGGGTGCCTGCGGTTCCAAGTAATGCGCGATGATCCATCGGTTCAAACGCCAAACGCTGATTATCGGCAGCCAAAGCGGCTTCAACCTCGGCGACGGGCGTGCCTGCTCCTGTAACAATCGTCAGCGCGCCGGGTTCATATAGGGAAATCCCGCTCATCGCAGCTGTGCTCAGCATTTCGCCATCACACTTGCCAATTGCACGCGTGCCGCCACCCTGAATGCGTAGGGGACCATTGGCCCCCTTAATCATCTGGGCCAGTTCTTCTTCAGTCTTAGGGGTCATATCGGGCTTCTTCCGCGTAAAAATATCCTGGGGGAGCCCCGTTCAGGGGCGGGGGCAAAGCCCCTTGCTATGCAGCGCGGCGTGCCTCTGAGTTGGCCAGAGGGAACACTTTCGCCGCGTTCAGCAACCATGCCGGATCAAACACGTCCTTGATGGCCATTTGTGCTTCAAGATCGGCAGGATCAAACTGCACATTCATCAGATCACGTTTTTCGATACCCACACCATGCTCTCCGGTCAGGCAACCGCCGACCTCGACACAAAGCTTGAGGATTTCCGCGCCAAATTCTTCGCACAATTCCAGATCACCGGGTTTATTGGCATCAAACAGAATGAGCGGGTGCATATTTCCGTCCCCTGCGTGGAACACATTGCCCACATCAAGGCCGAACTCCTTGGACATTTCGCCAATACGGCGCAGCACCAAAGGCAGGGATGACACAGGGATCGTGCCATCAAGGCACATGTAATCGTTAATCTGGCCCATCGCGCCAAAGGCAGACTTGCGGCCCAGCCAAATGCGGCCCGCCTCTTCGGCATCTTTGGCTTCGCGCAATTCAACCGGATTGTGGCTGGCTGCGATTTCCATAATCAGCTTCAACTGCGCGTCGATTTCATCATTCGACCCTTCGACCTCAACGATCAAAAGAGCCTCGCACATCGGATAGCCAGCTTTGGCGAATTTCTCGGTCGCTTCAATGCAAGGGCGGTCCATGAATTCAATCGCGACAGGCAAAATGCCCGCCTTGATAATGTCGGTCACAACTTGGCCTGCAACTTCGGAACTATCATAGCCCATCAAAACAGGCCGCGCGCCTTCTGGCTTGTGCAAAATGCGCAATGTGGCTTCGGTTACGACACCCAATTGGCCCTCTGACCCGCAGATCACGCCCAAGATATCCAGACCACCCGCATCCAAATGCGCGCCGCCGATGTCTACGATGGTACCGTCCATCAGAACCATTTTGACGCCCATCAGGTTGTTTGTGGTCACACCGTATTTCAAACAATGCGCACCGCCTGAATTCATCGCGATATTGCCTGCAATCGCGCAGGCCAATTGGCTGGACGGATCGGGCGCATAAAAGAAGCCGTTGGTTTCGACCGCGCCAGTCACGGACAGATTTGTACGGCCCGTCTGCACGCGGATATAGCGGTCGTCGTAATTGGTTTCGATCACGTCGTTCATCTTGGCCACGCCAAGGATCACGCAATCAGCCGTTGGCAACGCACCACCGGCAAGCGACGTGCCTGATCCGCGTGGGACAACAGGGACGCCCATTTCGTGGCAAATCCGCAAGACATCCGACACTTCTTTGGTCGATGATGGCAGCACTGCACAAAGCGGTGGGCATTTATAGGCGGTCAACGCATCACACTCATAAGCGCGCGTTTCGCGTTCGTCCGAGATTACAGCGTCGCGGGGCAACACTTCTTCCAGTCGCGCAACGATTTGTGCTTTGCGCATAAGTACGTGCGCATTTGGGGTAGGCATTTCCATGTGGCGACTCCCTGAACTTCTATTTGGTAAGAATATATTACCAATTTTGCATTCTGGCAAGTCTGAACTGTAAAGGCTAAGGGTGTCTACATGCAAATACTTGATCACATGGCACTTCTTTCCCCGCTCGACTGGGTCGCCGCAGGCGCGATTCTCATTTCTTGGCACATTTTAGGGTGGATGATCGAACATCCATTTGCAAAAAGGCCCTCCGTTACGGTTCTTATGTCAGACCGCAGGCGCGACTGGATGAAGGTTTTCGTCGTCCGCGATCCTCGGATTTTCGACAGCCAAATTCTAGCAAGTTTGCGTCAGGGGACCGCTTTCTTTGCCTCCACCTGCCTTCTGGCTGTAGGGGGTGTGCTGGCATTGGCGGGCAACACCGAACCACTGCGCGGGGTCGAGGCCGAAGTGACCGCAATGGCCACGCCGGTTTTGATTTTCCAGTTAAAGCTGGGGTTGGTCGCGTTGCTTTTGACGAATGCGTTTCTAAAGTTCGTCTGGGCCAATCGCGTTTTTGGCTACTGCGCCGTTCTCATGGCCGCTGTTCCAAATGATCCCAACGATCCAACCGCCTATCCGCGTGCTGCTCAAGCCGCAGAGCTGAACATCCGTGCGGCCATAAATTTTAACCGCGGGTTGCGCACGATGTATTTCGCGCTTGCTGCATTGTCATGGCTTTTGGGAGCGGTCGCACTGATTATCGCCACAGTCGTTGTTGTATGGGTAGTCTGGTCACGGGAATTTGCATCGCTGCCCCGCACAATCCTGCTAGAAGATGGCGTATGAAATACGCTGTCATTCTCGCCTTGCTTGCTGCCCCCGCATTTGCGGACGCCCCTGTTGTTGAAAACGTCGTCGTCAGCGGCGACCGTTTTAGCGTCACGCTGTCTCATCCTGATACGGGTTGGGACCACTATGCGGATGGCTGGGAGGTTCTGGATGCGGATGGCAACAGCCTTGGCATACGCGAACTCTTGCACCCACATGTCGCCGAACAGCCATTTACGCGATCATTGTCTGGCGTGAACATCCCTCAAGGTGCGCAAGTCGTTTACGTGCGCGCGCGCTGCAATGTGGACGGCTGGTCAGACGATTTGTTTGAGGTGCGTCTGGGGGGCTAGCGCCGTCCTTCGCGCAGCCAAGCGCCGATAGTCAACATCGCGGCCAAAAGCAAAAACGCCCAAGCAGGTAAGATCGGATTTATGCTAATGTCAGCGGTCCGGTAGGCATCGCGCGGGGTGATGCCGATCCAGCCACGTCCTGCAGCCGGACGGCCTGCGCGCACGCTGCGGATATTCACATCGCCTGCAGAAATGGGCATGACCCCGCCACGCTGGCTGTCGATCAACGGCTGTAAAGCCTCTGCGCTGGCGATGGTTTGCTCGAACTCGCGCGGGGCTGTTGGGCCAAGTGCGATGACCGCAGATTGATCGGCATCTTCCAAACGGTAAAGCCCGATTTCGGGGCCCGTCCAAAGCGCCTCGAAGCGCCCAGGCGAGATTTCTTGCAGTGTCACAACCGTTGTGGACCCGTCGGGATGGGTGATGGTCACATCGCCGGTTGTTGTCTCCAATGTCCGTCGGATAATCCGCATGGTTTGGCCCGTTGGTTCAACCCAAAGTGCTTCTTCTTCAAGCTCTGGCTCTTTCATCATCCAATGTGCCAAACGGCGCAGAAGTTCCAATTGCGGGCCGCCACCTTCATAGCCGCGATCCCAAAGCCATGAATGATCCGACGCAATCAGTGAAACGCGCCCTTTTCCGATGCGGTTCAAAGTCAAAAGCGGCCGATCATCAAGGCCGGACATAACGGTCGTCGCACCTTCTGGGACCAGAACATCAACCAATCGGAACCAGCGACCCCAGCCTGGACCGTCGCCGTCAGGGTTGGGCGACAAAGCATCAAGTCCTTCGGTCACCGGATGCCGTTGGCCGATATCGGTGATCTGCGGCACAAATCCTTCTTCAAACACCCGCGCAGTTGGCGCACCCGGTAAAATCTGGCCCAAGGGCGAGCGGTAGATGCTTTCGGCTGACCCATATTCCGGACCGGACGAAATCAGGACAGCGCCCCCTTGCTCAACGTAATTGCGGATATTTTCGAGGTATGCGCTGGGCAGAATACCGCGACGTCGGTAGCGGTCAAAAATGATCAGATCAAAGTCGTAAATCTTTTCCAAGAACAGTTCGCGCGTTGGGAATGCAATCAACGAAAGCTCGTTCACAGGTACGCCGTCCTGCTTTTCGGGGGGGCGCAGGATGGTGAAATGCACCAGATCCACGGCGGCATCCGACTTGAGTAGGTTGCGCCAAGTCCGCTCGCCCGGGTGCGGCTCACCCGAGACAAGAAGAACGCGTAGACGGTCACGCACACCGTTGATTTGCACGACGGCTGTGTTGTTACGGTTAGTTAATTCGCCGTCGGCCTCAGGTATTGTGAATTGCAGGACATTCATGCCGCCATGGGGCAGTTGCAGCGGCAGGCCGATGTCTTCACCGATAGGAACCGGAACCGTGATGGGTGGTTCTCCGTCAATGGATATCGACAGCGGCACCGAAGTCGTGTCCGGGGCGGCGCCTTGGTCCTCGATGCGCAGTGTCAGCGTGATTTCTTCGCCAAGGATCGCAAAGGCTGGCGCGTTTGACACGATCAAGCGGCGGTCCCAGTCATCGGGCTGACCAGTGAGAATTGCATGCAAAGGGGCAGGTAGCTCGGGCGCGCGTTCAATGTCGTGCAAGCGTCCGTCTGTGATCAAGATTACCCCCGCGACACGGGCGCGCGGTTCATCGGCAAGGGCTTGCGACACGGATGTCATCAGTTCCGTGCCTGCATCGCCTTCACCATCGCCCAGCGTGACAAGGCGCATTTCGGTGTTGGGCAAGCGGGCAAGTTTGGCTTCGATATTCGCAAGTGCTGTTGCATTCTGGTCCGCGCGGTCACTGATCCGCTGACTTGCACTTTCGTCGACGACGACAAGTACGATGTCAGAAAGCGCTTCGCGGTCTTCTTGTTGGACCGCCGGATTTGCCAAAGCGATCAACAAGACAAGCCCCGCAAGGCCGCGCAACCACCACCCAGCCAACCTGCGCCAGACCGCGAGCGCCACACCAAAGGCGGCCAAAGCGGCCACAACATAAAGCAGCGCCAGCGGGATCATCGGGTCAAGAACAAGAGTGCCTGTCATCATTGCCCCAATCGGTCCAGCAAGTCAGGCACATGGACCTGATCGGATTTATAATTGCCAGTGAGCACGTGCATAATGACGTTCACGCCAAAACGCAGGGCGAATTCGCGTTGCCGTTCGCCTGACGCGCCGCGTCCCACGGGGAACATACGCCGTCCGGCATCGTCGACTGCCCAAGCGCGCGCCCAATCATTGCCGCCGATGATCACAGGGGTCACACCGTCGTTGAGATTTCGAAACGGCATCCCTTCGGTCTGAGGACCAGCAAATGTGGCTTCTTCGACCCAGACGTCGCGACTGGCGTAGCGTCCGGGGAAGTCTTGCAGCAAATAGAACGTCCGCGTCAGAACGTGATCGGATGGAATGGGCGCAATGGCAGGGATATCCAAAGACCGCGCTATCGCTTGCAGTTTGCGCCCTTCGGGTGAACTTGACCCGAACCGTGCTGTGTCGGCGTCGCGCGTGTCGAACATGATCATACCGCCGCTGCGCAGATAGCGGTTTAGCTTGGCATAAGCGTCGCGGCTGGGCAGCGGTTGATCCGCGGTGATGGGCCAATAAAGGAATGGAAAAAACGCCAGTTCGTCCGTTTCTAGGTCCACGCCGACAGGGGATGCCGGTTCAATCGAAGTGCGCCGGAACAAGGTTTGCGACAAACCCGACAGCCCCGCAAATGCGATGTCATCTGTCTGAACATCTCCGGTAAGGACATGGCCCAACACCACTTCGGTTGTGGCGCGCAGGGCAAAATCATCAGCGGTTTGTGCCTGTGCCTCTGGTGCCAAAAACAGGGCCACCATCAAGGCCGCTGCGACATCCGCACGCGGCCCACGCAGGCGGCCACCAATCGCCAAAGACGCGATAACATCGATCAGCAGCAGAACCAAAACCGCACTGAGTAACCAGCCTTTCAGGGCGGTTTCGCGCACGACCGACATGCCCTCGATCGCGATCCGTGCAGGCCATTGCACTGCGCTAAGGGTGGCTTCTGACCCAATTACATTCACGGCAATTTGGCGGTCGCCGCCTGCATAAAGTCCCGGCAATAGATCGGGGCCTAGCGCGCCGCCGACGATTTTTTCGCCCGCTACGCCTGACATGGCGCTGCCATCTTCAAGCCTGCCGTATGCATCAAGGACCTTGTTGGGCAACCATGTTGTACCAGCAAGCGCGCTTTCTTCCAATTCAGCGGGGCGGGTGGAAACGGCCAAACGCTCTAGCATTTGTACGAAAAGGCCTGACAGCGGCAAAGTGGACCACTCTGCGTTGGCAGTCACATGGACCAGAACAACCTGACCTTCACCACTGAGTTTACGGGTGACCAACGGTGTGCCATCTGACAATTGCGCGATAACGCGTTCGGCCAGTGTGGGATCAGGCTGTGCCATGACCTGTGACGTGACGGTGACATCATCTGGCACAGACAGGCCGAAAAACGGGCTGTCTTGGGTAAACGGAGCGAGGGTTTTGGGTTCACCCCAACTCATCGCGCCGCCAACGGATCGTCCACCAGAGCGGAGGCGAACCGGCAAGAGCGGATCGTCAACGTTGCGCCCTTGGTCAGACGCGGCCAAACGCGGGCCAGCAAAGCGCAGCAACATACCACCCTTTTCGACCCAGTCCGCAATGGCGTCCGCTTCGGTTAATGTCGCGACATCAGCGAGAATGATAACGTCGGGGTTGGCCAAAAGGATGTCATCGATAGCGCCGTCAATGATGTCTGCGGTGGGTTCAAGCGCTTCGCGCAAGTAGTAGAGGGGCGACAACAGTTCTAACCCTTCACGTTCGTCACGTCCCGCGATCAAAGCTACCTCGCGCCGTTTCAGCGCGTCGTCGGTGAGGGTCACTGCAGCAGCAGACCGGGCGCCGCTGATTTCAAAGCGTGTGATCCGGTTGCGCAATTCAGGCGGCAAAACCATCGCAGTTTCGGCCACCTGTTCGCCTGCGCTGAACGAAAGCGGGACGGTTGCGAGTGCGCGTTCAACGCCAGCGGGGTCAAGGCCGGTAGCGGTGATCGTCGTCTCGAACGGGTTACCAATGGGGGTGCGCACAGCAGAGACGATGACTTCGCCGTTCTCGAACCGCGCGGGGCGCAAGCCGATGGTTTGACGGGGTGTTTGGAATACGGTGACGGCGCCGCGATCTTCGAGCGTTGCCAAAAGATCGTCCCTGCCGTCCCAGTCTAGACCATCGGAAATCCAGTAAGTCTCGAAGCTGTCTTGGGACTGTGCGAACCAAGCGGCAGGGTCGTTCGGTTGCCACGGGTTTGGCTGCACGTTGGCCAAACGGTTTTGCCAGTCGCTGGGTGCAGCAAAGGGCAAATCGTCGACAGGCAGGTTAGTGAGGCTCACAACTGCTGTCCGGCGATCCGCTAATGCGGCTTCGGTCAGCAAGGTATCAACACGGTCGATCCGCGATTGCCAGTTCGCGGCCCCTGCCCATGTGCCGTCCAGCACAATCACGAGATCGCCAGATCCATCGCGTGCATTTTGGGGGTTCAGGACTGGTCCTGCAAACCCGATGATCGTGGCAGCCACGACCAAAGTGCGCAGCAGCAGCAGCCACCAAGGGGTGCGGTCGGTTTGGTTTTCGTCATCGGTCAAACCCAGCAGTAAAGCCACTCCAGGAAAGCGTCGGCGGATTGGTGCGGGCGGAACAGCGCGCAACAAGATCCACAGGATCGGCAAAGCGATCAATCCAAGCAGGAGCCAAGGGGCGGTGAAACCTATGGGGCCCAGCAACCACATCAGACGTGGGCCTTTCGCTTGATTGAGGCAAAGTGCAGTGCGGTTTTATATGTCATGCTTGACGCTCCAACGCGCTGTAGAGCCAGAGTAACGCGCTCGTTGCACTTTGGCCGGTGTGGTGCGTTTTGAATTGCCAACCGGTGATACGGGCAAGGTGTTGCAGGCGGTCTTTGCGTTCGGCCAGTCGGTCCAAATAGCGGGATTTCAGGTCACTGGCTTTGAGCGTTTCGTGGCGCAGTCCGCCAGACATGCTTTCAAATACCGTGCGCCCCTCAAATGGAAACGCTTCTTCTTGGGGGTCGAGGACTTGCAGCAGGGCACCGCCAACACCGCGATCTGCTGCCCGCAGCAGGGCGTCTTCGATCGGTTTGAGATCTCCCAAGAAATCGCTGATGAACAAAGCGCGCGAATGCGGCAGCATGCCTTGCGATTGCGGGCTGCCATAGTCGGTATCATCGTCTTGCGACAGCAGTTGCGCCATCTGCATCAGTTGCGCTTCGCCGCGACGCGGGGGTAGACGCAAACCTGATAGGCCGACCCTTTCGCCACCACGGATCAGCAAAATCGCGCAAGCAAGGCCCAATGTGCGCGCGCGCTGCGCTTTGCTTGGCAGGTTGTCGTCCGAGCAGAATGTCATCGACGCGGCTTGATCCACCCAAAGGATGATCGATTGCGCAATTTGCCATTCTTTGTCTTGCACGAAATTCGCGTCGGATCGTGCAGAGCGTCGCCAGTCGATGCTGCGTGCCGCATCATGCGGCTGCGCTGGGCGGTATTGCCAGAACGTATCGCCCGCGCCCGCCCGTCTGCGCCCATGATCGCCCAACAAAACAGTGGTCGCCAAATGCTCTGCCTCTGCCAGCAAGGGGGGCAGAGGTCCGGCAAGTGCTTCTGCTTGCGATCGTAGGGCGAGCGGTTGGGTCATGCAGCCGCTGCAACCGTGGTGATCTGATCGGCGACGGTGTTGATGACGTGGTGGATGCTTTCACCGCGCGCACGTGCCGCGAATGACAGCGCCATACGGTGTTCAAGGACAGGAACAGCCATTGCGCGCACGTCTTCGGCAGAAGGCACAAGGCGCCCTTCAAGCAAAGCTTGCGCGCGGACTGTCAGCATCAGCGCCTGTGCCGCACGCGGACCCGGCCCCCAACTTACATTTTGGCGAACAAGATCGGGTGCGTTTTCGTCATCAGGGCGGCAAGCGCGAACCAGATCAAGGATCATCTCGACGATGTTCTCGCCCACAGGCATGCGGCGCAGCAGGTCTTGGGCGTCTAGCAGTTCGCTTGCAGTGAAGACTTGGGTCGACTGTGCTTCTGTCGCGCCAGTCGTGGCGATCAGGATGTCTTTTTCAGTAGCACGATCAGGATAGGGGACATCAATTTGCACCAAAAAGCGGTCAAGCTGTGCCTCTGGCAGCGGGTAGGTGCCTTCTTGTTCAATGGGGTTTTGCGTGGCCAAGACGTGGAACGGTACACCAAGCGGGCGGTGTTCGCCTGCGATGGTGACTTCTTTTTCCTGCATCGCCTGCAAAAGTGCAGACTGTGTACGCGGGGATGCGCGGTTAATTTCGTCCGCCATCAGAAGCTGACAAAAAACCGGACCTTCTATAAAGCGGAAATTGCGTTTGCCATCGTCAGTGGTTTCCAAAACTTCGGAGCCTAGAATGTCTGCTGGCATCAAATCTGGTGTGAACTGAATGCGATTGCCGTTCAGCCCCATGACTGTCGATAGCGTATCGACAAGGCGGGTCTTGCCAAGCCCCGGAAGGCCAACAAGCAAAGCATGCCCACCACAGATCAATGCGGTGAGTGTCAGGTCCACAACACGCGGCTGGCCGATAAATCGGGCCGCAATACTGGTGCGGGCTTCACCCAGTTTCACACCCAAAGTTTCGATTTGGGCGACAAGATCTGTGTCGTTGGCCATGACATTCCTCCGCATGAGCTATATTCGTGTATACGAACAGATAATCCCATCTCACCCAATGGCAAAAACAATGACCACACAAAAGATTGTGACTCCGTCCGCAGAAAGCCTCGCTAGTAGCGCGCGCGCCGCCCAAAAGGGCGGTATTCCACCCGTACATTTGTGGAATCCGCCCCATTGTGGCGATATCGACATGCGCATTGCCCGTGATGGGACGTGGTTTTACATGGGCACGCCGATTGGCAGGCACGAATTGGTGAAACTATTTTCAACGATTCTGCGCCGCGATGGCGATGACTATGTTTTGGTCACACCTGTCGAAAAGGTCGGGATCACCGTTGATGATGCCCCATTTGTCGCCGTTGATTTCAACAAGCGCGGTGATGGATTAGAGTTTGAAACGAATGTCGGCGACCGGATGGTTGCGGGCAAGGATCACCCGATCCGTGTGGTGCGTGACGCAAAAACGGGTGAACCGTCGCCCTATGTGCTGGTCCGTGCCAACCTTGAGGCTTTAATTGACCGCAAATCGTTTTACCGTCTGGTTGAGATCGGCGAACATGCGCCGCACGCAGGCGCGCAATGGTTTGGGGTGCGTTCTGACGGGGTATTCTTCCCGATTATCCCATCGGCTGAATTGGAATAGGTTTTTACTACTCCCTGCCCAAACCGATATTTTCCTTGGAGAAACATTATGCCTAAATTCTGCGCCAACCTCACTTGGCTGTTCACAGAGCTGCCGTTTCTGGAACGCTTTGAGGCCGCCAAAGAAGCAGGCTTTGATGCGGTTGAGGTCCTTTCACCTTATGACGTGAACGCGCAGGACATCGTCAAGGAATTGGCCAAGCATGATTTGCATATGGCGCTGATCAATTGCCCGCCGCCGAACTACACAGGCGGGGATCAAGGTTTTGCAGCGGTGCCGGGCTTAGGCGCGCGTTTTCGCACTGATTTCAAACGCGCATTGCGCTATGCACAGACGCTTGGTGCAGAGCACTTGCATATCATGTCGGGTGCGGCTGAAGGGGCGGATGCAAAGGCCACATTCATTGAAAACCTGCGCTGGGCCGCGGCAGAGGCGCCAGATCAAAGTCTCACGATTGAACCGATCAATAACGATACCATCCCGGGGTATTTTCTGAATGACTTTGATCTGGGTCGCGAGATTGTAACGCTGATCGACGCGCCCAACTTGCGGCTGCAGTTCGATACGTTCCATGCCGCCAAGATTACTGGCGATGTGCTGGGAACGTGGGCCGCCATGCGCGATATCACGGCCCACGTCCAAGTGGCGCAGATGCCGCACCGATCAGAGCCGGATCAGGGGCAGATCGATTATCCAGCCTTCTTTGCTGACTTGGATGCACAAGGGTACAAGGGTTGGGTGGCTGGGGAGTATAAGCCACGCACGACAACGCTTGCGGGTGTTGGATGGGCCGCGAAAAGCTAGTACCCCACGCGATTGTTGTCCTTCATTCGAAACTACTGCGATAAATCTTTGGCCAACTGCATCAACGCAACTGCCTCTGCGCGTAGCCCTGATATGTCAGGCCCAAGGCTCGCTTGCGCGCGCGCAATGACTTCGTCATAGCCGTTATCCCCCAAGGCTTGGGGGTCGCGCAGCAAAAGCCCAAAGCTTTCAATAGCAGCGGCGAAGTCTGCTTCGGTTTCTGAATTGTCAGAATCGTATGTAAAAGCATCGATCATTTCTGCGATCCGAACGTCGCTTTGCTGAGGCAACACCCCCCGCGAAAGCGCTGCGCGTATTGCATCAAAAGAGGTTGAGGGTGTCGCACTTCGCGCGCTCGGTGCCGCTGCACGACTTGCGGCAGGGGCATCATCCGCCGCAATCATTTGGGCGGGGGCTGCGAATTCAGCAACCAGACCTTCTTGTGCGCTTTCTGCCATTTTCAGTGGCGCGCCAAGCTGGTCTGTATTCGGCGGTGTCGACAGAAACAGGCTGCCTGCGACAATCAAAACCGATGCGGTGGCGACGCCCTTTGCGGGACCGCTTTGCAGCCAAACCGTTGCACGTTGCCACATCGTTTCAACAGGCGCGCCGTCTATCGTGACGCGCGCCTGTTGAAAGGCCACAAAGTTATCCTGCGCCAGTGTCATGTTCGCGGCCCTGCGCACTGCATCAGGCTTTGGCGTTGCATCATCCATCAATGATTTCAGATGTTTGAGGTCATCATTCATATCTTGCCCTCTTGTTCTTGCATCGCGCGCAAAGCCTTCTTCGCCTCGGATATCCGCCAACTGATCGTGCCTTCAGACACGCCGAGTACTTCGGCCGCTTGGGCGTGGGTCATGTCGTCCAGAACCAGTGCAAGTGTGTCGCGCAGGTCTTGCGAAAGTTGGGTCATCGCCGCCGTCAGCCAGTCCAGTTTTTCAGCCGCATCGTCGTTGGACGCGGTGCGCTGGATTTCCCAATCGCCCCAACCCGCCGTAGCCTTTGCGTAAGTCGCCCGCTTGCGTCGTCGGTCGTGGGCTGCATTGACGGCGACGCGGTATAGCCAAGTCGTGACCTTTGCGCGCTTTTGATAACTACCGAGCTTTGCAGGTAATGCCGCGCAGATATCTTGGGTCAGATCCTCGGCTTCGGCACGTGAGCCAGTCAGTCGAAAGCAAAACGCAAACAAGCGATCATAGTGACGATCAAGCAAGCTTGCGAAGGCCGCGCCGTCACCGGCTGCGGCCGCTTCGGCCAAGTCTTCGTCGCTGGTTATCATACGCATTACGGTGGTTGGACGCGCGCGAATGGTCAATCCTTGGCGGCAAGGCGCAATTATTTTGTAAATGGTGTGTGCGGGCCTAAGTCATGGCGTGTGGACGCGACGACAAAGGCCCGCGCAAAGCGGCGTTAGACGCTGGTGCAGATGTATTTCATTTCTAGGTAGTCATCGATGCCGTGGCTTGATCCTTCACGTCCCAAACCGGACTGCTTGACGCCGCCAAACGGGGCCACTTCGGTTGAAATGATACCCGTATTCACCCCGACGATCCCGTATTCCAAAGCTTCTGCAACTTTCGTCACGCGGCTAAGGTCTTTTGCATAGAAATAGGACGCCAGACCAAAGATCGTGTCGTTGGCTTGGGCGATGACATCGTCTTCGTCCTCGAACATGAACAGCGGCGCGAAGGGACCGAATGTTTCGTCCTTGCTGACCAACATGTCTTTTGAGGCATTGGTGACGATTGTCGGCTCAAAGAACTGACCGCCAAAGCTGTGTGGTTTGCCACCAGTCAGGATCTTGCCGCCTTTGGCCAGCGCGTCATCAAGGTGTTCTTGCACCTTATCAACGGCCGCAGGTTCAATTAGTGGCCCAAGGGTCGTGCCGTCTTTCAGGCCGTCGCCCACCAAGAGGTTTTCAACAGCAACCTTTAGCTTGGCGGCAAAGGCATCATAGACGCCCTTTTGGACATAAATCCGGTTAGCACAGACACACGTCTGACCGTTGTTGCGGAATTTACAGGCGATTGCGCCAATGACGGCCTCATCTAGGTCGGCATCATCAAAGACGATGAATGGCGCGTTGCCACCCAGTTCCATAGAGCATTTCATGACCTGATCCGCCGCTTGGCGCAGCAAGATGCGGCCGACTTCGGTCGAGCCTGTGAACGTCAGTTTACGTACAATCGGGTTTTCGCAGAATTCTTTGCCGACTTCGGATGCCGAGGTTGATGTCACAACCGAAAACAGCCCCTTGGGAATCCCTGCTTCTTCACCCAGCTTTGCCATCGCAAGCGCGGATAGCGGCGTGAGCGACGCAGGGCGGATCACGAATGAACACCCCGCCGCCAGTGCCGGTGCCACTTTGCGCGCGATCATCGCGTTGGGGAAGTTCCAAGGCGTGATACCTGCGGCTACCCCGATGGGCTGCTTGATCACTGTGATACGCTTGTCAGCCATATGACCGGGAATCGTTTCGCCGTAGATGCGTTTTGCTTCTTCGGCAAACCATTCTACGAATGATGCGCCATAGGCGACTTCGCCGCGTGCTTCGGCCAGTGGTTTGCCTTGCTCTGCAGTCATGATGATCGCGAGGTCTTCTTGGTTGGCCATCAGCAGATCAAACCATTTACGCAAAATGTTCGCGCGCTCTTTGGCGGCGCGTGCGGCCCACGGTTTTTGTGCTTTTTCGGCCATTGCGATAGCGGCGGCCACTTCGGCGCGCGACAGATCGGGGACTTGAGCGATTACGTCGCCACGGGCAGGGTTGGTCACGTTAAAGGTTTTCCCGCTGGCAGCGTTCACCCACTCACCAGAAATGAACGCCTGATCGCAAACAAGATCTGGGCGCGATAGCATGGACTTTAGGTTGGTTGTTTCATCGAGCATGGTAGTCTCCCTTATACTTTGACGCTATCTGAACGATGAAGGCGCGGGTCGTAAAGGGGGACATGATGGATTTCGACGATGCTTATGCGAATGCGGCGCATATTCCGGGGGCTGACGCCTATCCGGACAAATGGGCGCAGGCCGCTGCCGCATTTCGGGCAAAGACCTTGTGCGAGATCGATCTGCCATATGGTGAAACTGCGCGGCAAAAGCTGGATTTGTTTCATCCCGACCGGCTAGCCAAGGGGTTGGTCGTGTTTGTGCATGGTGGCTATTGGTTGCGCTTTGATAAATCGTTCTGGTCGCATCTGGCCGCAGGGCCGCTCTCGCATGGATGGGCTGTCGCGATGCCGTCCTATGATTTGTGTCCTGACGTGCGGATCACCGATATCGGGCAGCAGGTTGCAAATGCGATTGCAATGGCAGCAAACCGCGTGACTGGACCGATCAGATTGGTCGGGCATTCGGCAGGCGGGCATGCGGTCGCGCGTGTCATGGCAGTGCCCAATCCAAGCGGTTGGCAGCGGCGGGTGGCGAAAATAGTACCTGTGTCGCCAGTTGGTGATCTGGAACCATTAATGCAAACGTCCATGAACAAAGACCTGCAATTGACCCAAGCCGAGGTTTTGCGCGAAAGCCCCGTACATTTGCCCGCCCCGAAACCGCCAGTCACTGTCTGGGTTGGCGGAGGTGAAAGGCCGGTCTTTATCGCCCAAGCGCGCAAGCTGTCTGATGCATGGCGCTGCAAAGA
Source organism: uncultured Yoonia sp. (assembly GCA_965364065.1). Lineage (GTDB taxonomy): Bacteria > Pseudomonadota > Alphaproteobacteria > Rhodobacterales > Rhodobacteraceae > Yoonia. The sequence continues at coordinate 26,914 of CBDTVI010000003.1, forward strand.
AATTGTTGTTCCGGGTCTTCACCACTTCAATGTGATCGAAGATATGGCAGATTCGAACAGCCCGCTTGTTCACGAAGTTTTAACTTCAAGCGCATAGATGTAGCGGAAAACCGCGGGCAGGGTCTGGATTTTGTATCCTAAAGGGCAATTCCGACCCCAGAAAGGGTTGGGGCGGTGGACCAATGAACGCCGTCAGCCTAGTGTGAGCGTGAAAATAAACGCGCGAATCGCGCAAATTAAATGGTTTGGAACACATGGTTTTTGTACGCAGTGTAATCTTGGTTTTGGCGGCGACGGCGCTGGTCGCGTGTGAACGTTCCGGCGATGCTGATGATGTGACTGATGGCGGCCTTGACGGTGGGTTCTTGCGTGACGGCGTGGCCAATGTCTGGATTGATCCTGATGGGTGCCAGCATTGGTACATTGATGACGGAATTGAGGGTTTCATGACCCCACGCCTTAATCGCGATGGGACGCCAAAGTGTCAGGACACCCGTGGCGAGGTTATGCTCAAAGACGGCAGCATGGTATTGGCCGAGCAAGAGCCTATAAACACGGGTTCTTAATCCCAAACGAACGAGAATTTGAAAAAGGGCATCAGGTGACTGATGCCTTTTTGCGTTAGCGCATGGGATCAAACTGCGCGTCTGTCATTGCGCAATCGCGGATGACATCACGGCCACAATCGCGAAATTCCAAGTCGCGTGTCAGGCAGATGCGGGCCTCTTGGATGTAACCTGATTTGCAGGTGATCGTGATCTTGTCGGCAGCAAGTGCAGGGTTTTCACGCAGAAATGCCTCTTCGATCAAAGAAGCAGGCAGCGTGACTTCGCGGGTCAATTCCCGAAATACCTCTGGCCGTGTGATTTTGGCGTAAGCTTCGCGTGATAAAGCAAAGTAGTCGTCAGATGACAGCCCGCTGCATACGCCATGTTTGCGCCATTGGTGCCATGCCAGTCCTGGCGTGCCCATGATATCCGCCATCGCGGCGGTATCACTGCGCGAAGGGGCACGCTCTGGCGTGTTGCAATTGGCCGGATAGCCACGCTCAAACTGTGGCCAAAGCCCGTGTAGGATCCAACCGAATTCTGCCTCTGGATCACATTGCGGCGAATTGCGACTGTCCCCTTCCAAAGCACACCAATTTGCCGACCACGAAAGCGACATGACATAGTAGTCAAAGTCACCCGCGCGTTCTTGGGCGGATAGCGGTGTGGCCAGCAAACTAAGCAGGGCAAATAAGCGGTACATTTTTGATCTTTCCTATCGGTTTGCCAGTCACTATACAGTTGCCAAGTTCCCCGACAATGCGAACCCGGCTGCCAGTGCAGTCTGCCCAACTTAAGGGCGCGGGAGAGGCTTGTCTGCTGATAAGATGGAGATGAAAGATGTCCGATAAACCGATTATGGCCAAAGCGACTGCTGTTTGGCTTTGCGACAACACAACGCTGACATTCAAGCAGATCGCAAATTTTTGCGGTTTCCACGAATTGGAAGTGCAAGGCATTGCTGACGGCGATGTAGCGACTGGCGTTAAGGGCTTTGACCCGATTACAAACAACCAGTTGACCCAAGAAGAGCTTGATAAAGCCGCAGCCGATCCAGCACACCAGCTGAAGCTCAAGTTTTATGCAGCCGCTACTGGCGAAGAAAAGCGCCGTGGCCCGCGTTACACGCCGTTGTCAAAGCGTCAGGACCGTCCTGCGTCGATCTATTGGTTGGTTAAATTCCACCCAGAATTGACAGATGGTCAAATTTCCAAGCTGGTCGGCACAACCAAGCCAACGATCCAAGCGATCCGCGAGCGGACCCATTGGAACATCAATAATATCGACCCGATTGATCCGGTCGCACTTGGTCTATGCAAGCAGTCCGAACTGGACGCAGCCGTGCAAAAAGCCAACGCCAAAAAGGCCAAAGACGGCGAAGCAATGACTGACGACGAGCGACGCAAGCTGGTCAGCACAGAACAGTCACTGGGCATGGCCGCAGAGCCGAAAATGCCATCAGCGATGGCTGGTCTGGAAACCTTTAGCCTGTCTGACAGCAATGATGACGAGGAAGTAGAAGACAAGCGTGATGTGAAAGACGCGGAAAGCTTCTTTAACCTTCCTGACGACGACGATCAGGATGACAAAGACTAAAGTTCTTTAGCTTTTGACGGCTAAGGGCGTGGCATTTCTGAATGCCGCGCCCTTTTTCATTTGCGTCGTGCAGCAATGAACCGCGTTGATCTTGTTTTCCCGTGGTAGCCGGTCTCAACCAGTTCAAAGCCTGCTTTTTCAAACGCGACTTCAAGCTGTGGCGCAGTGAAAACGAGGACGTGCGGCGCTTTGCCAAGCCACTGCATAACTTTGATCAACGGGGCCATCGCAAAGCTCATGTCACGCAAGCAGGCTGTCTTGGTGATCAGCATACCGCCGGGTTTAATAAGGCTATGAAAATGCGCGAGCCCTGCGTCCAGATCATCCAGTAAGTGTAGCAGGCTAAATGCGCAGACCGCGTCAAAAGGAGCGCCTTCAATAGGTTTGGTTGCCTCGGTCTGCACAAAGCTCAAGTTTTTGACGTCCGTCGCACGCAGTTTGTCTTCGGCAATCGCGAGCATTTCCCCCGAGAGATCGGTCGCCGTCATGCGTCCAACAGACGGCGCGAGTTTCAGCGCGGTGCTGCCCGTGCCACAGCCTATTTCGAGCAGGTGATCCTCTGGGCGCAGAAAGCTGCGGGTGCGGTCCAGCGTTTCTTCGTATCCGCCCATATCGGCGATTTTCGACGCGGCGTATTTCTTTGCGGCTTTGTCCCAGAAGGTGGCATTGGCCATAGGTTTAGTCCCTTTCATGCGCGTTGGCGCAGGCGTCTAAATCGCCTTGCGCGCATTCAGCGCGGCGGTGATCGTGCCGTCGTCCAGATAATCCAATTCACCACCCACGGGGACGCCCTGTGCAAGTGATGTGACTGCAATCCCGGGCAATTGGTCAGCAATGTAGTGTGCGGTTGTTTGTCCGTCGATCGTGGCCGCAAGGGCCAGAATAACTTCTGTCACCTCTTCGGTTTTGATCCGGTCAATCAGCTTGGGAATGCGTAATTCATCGGGTCCAACCGCATCAAGCGCGGATAATGTTCCGCCGAGAACGTGATAGCGGCCTTTGAATACCTTTGCGCGTTCCATCGCCCAAAGATCAGCCACATCTTCGACCACGGCAATCTGGCCAATGCCGCGTTTTTCAGACGCACAGATGTCGCAGATATCGTCCGTGCAGACATTCCCGCAGTTCAGACATTCCCGCACAGTTGCACCGACTTGCTGCATCGCGTCGGCCAATGGCATCAACAAAAGCGACCGCTTCTTGATCAAATGGAGCACAGCCCGTCGGGCCGAGCGCGGCCCAAGCCCGGGTAATTTCGCCATCAATGCGATGAGGTTGTCGAGGTCTTGGTTGCCGTTGCTCATCTGCGGTTTAGAACGGCAGGTTCATGCCTGGCGGCAGACCTAGGCCTTCGGTCATCTTGCCCATTTCATCTTGCGCGCGCGCGCTGGCTTTGGCCTGCGCATCTTTGATCGCAGCGAGGATCAGGTCTTCGACAACTTCCTTGTCGTCACCGTTAAAGATCGACGGGTCGATGTTCAGGCCTTTCAAATCGCCCTTTGCAGTCGCGGTTGCCTTTACAAGGCCCGCACCACTGACGCCTTCGACCATGATATTTTCAAGGTCGTCCTGCATCTGGGCCATTTTGCCCTGCATTTCTTGTGCTTGCTTCATCATCTTGGCCATATCGCCAAGCCCGCCAAGTCCCTTAAGCATGATATCGTTCTCCCGTCATTCGTGGCCCCTTTTTCGGGGTGCTGTGTAGAGGACTACACCGATACATACCGCCACAGCAACTGCAATGAAAAGCGCGGGACTGCCCACGCAGCCTTCGACGCGGCCAAGGTCCATGACGCCATAACTGCCGCCTGTTCCAGTTAGTAAAAAGGTTGCAAGGCTCCATCCGACAACAATCGCGACACCGGCCCATTCGCGGCGAAACCGCACCGTCAAAGCGGTGGCAAGAATGAGTAGCAGAACCAGCGGCGTCTGAAACAGATGCAGCATTTCGCCCACGCCAGTCATCGTGGTGCCGTCCCAGTTCGGGCGCAAGTCTTCGCAAACTTCCGCCCAAGCGGGGGCTGGAAAAATAAGAGCTGCCGCCGTGATTAATCTTCGTCGAACGGGTCCCACTCCTCGTCAACTTCAGGAAGGGCGTCAGTCAGGGCCTCTTGGGTTTTGTCGGCCTCGGTGCGAATTTCGGTGATTTTGGCCTTGGGAAAGGCTGCGATCACGGCTTGCACCAGCGGGTGTTGTTCGGCCTCGTGGCGGATGGCATTTTCAGCAGCATCGCGGGTTTCCGCAATTGTTGGCGCGCCACCGTCGGCCACACTGATCGCCCAGCGATTGCCTGTCCACGCCTGTAAGCGTGCACCAAGGCGGCCCATCAAATCACGGGCTGCGTCAGGTGTCGGGTTCACTTCGATCCGGCCGGGTTGATAGCTTACCAACCGCAGACCAGTTTCGACCTCGACCAGCAATTTCACGTCGCGGTGCATACGGATCAGTTCGACCACATCCTCGAATCTCGCATAGTGATGCAGCGGGTCGGTCTGCAGCGCGACGGCCGTTTGCGCGCCTGACGCGCTCGGCCCGCTTGATCCCATATGCGTTGGCGCAGGTGTGCTGGATATCGCGGTCGTTCCAACGGTGCCACCTTGCGGGGCAGGGCGTCCGCCAGATGGGCCACTGGGCGGCGGTGTTGCGTCTTGCAGCTTGCGCACCAGCTCTTCTGGGCTGGGCAGGTCTGCAACGTGGGTCAGGCGGATCACCGCCATTTCGGCAGCCATCATCGCGTTGGGCGCCATTGCGACTTCTTCGAGCGCCTTGAGCAGCATTTGCCACATCCGCGACATCACACGCATCGGCAAATCGGCGGCCATTGCTTGGCCGCGTGTACGCTCATCAGGGCTGATGGTGGGATCTTCGGCCGCTTCGGGAGTGATCTTGATCACGCTAACCCAATGACAGACCTCTGCGAGATCGCGCAAAACTGCCATAGGATCGGCACCGTCGGCATATTGGCCGGAAAGTTCGGTCAGGGCTGCGGCGGCTTCGCCTTTGAGGATCATATTAAATAGATCAAGGACCCGTCCACGGTCTGCAAGGCCAAGCATGGCGCGCACTTGATCTGCCGATGTTTCGCCAGCGCCATGGCTGATTGCTTGATCCAGCAAAGATTGCGCGTCGCGTGCAGACCCTTCGGCGGCGCGGGTGATCAGCGCTAGCGCTTCGTCAGTGATTTCAGCACCTTCGGCGGTCGCGATCTTGCGCAGCAAGGCGATTTGGGTTTCGGGTTCAATCCGGCGCAGATCAAAACGCTGACAGCGCGACAACACGGTCACAGGAACCTGCCGGATTTCTGTGGTCGCAAAGATGAATTTCACATGCTCTGGCGGTTCTTCGAGTGTCTTAAGCAGCGCGTTGAACGCGTTCTTGGACAGCATGTGAACTTCGTCGATGATGTAGATTTTAAAGCGAGCAGAAGCTGCGCGGTAATGGACGCTATCAATGATTTCACGAATGTCGCCCACGCCTGTGCGCGACGCGGCGTCCATTTCCATGACGTCAACGTGACGCCCTTCCATGATTGCCACGCAGTGTTCGCATTTCCCGCATGGTTCGGTTGTTGGACCACTTGTGCCGTCGGGCCCGATGCAGTTCATCCCCTTGGCGATGATCCGCGCGGTCGTGGTTTTGCCAGTGCCGCGAATACCCGTCATGATAAACGCTTGCGCGATCCGGTCCGCCGCAAACGCATTTTTTAGCGTGCGCACCATCGCGTCCTGCCCAACCATATCGGCAAAGGTTTCGGGCCGGTATTTACGGGCGAGCACTTGGTAGGTTGGTTGATCGGTCATAACAGCTTTCGCATGGGATTCGGGCGTTGGGTCAGACTAGGGGCAGTGCCGCCAGAGGTCTAGCGCATCAAAGGGACCAAAGGATCGCACCGGTCGCCAAAGCCGCGATGGTCATGATGGTGGCTAGACGCGTATAATTACGCGAAGGCGTGGCCTCGATGTCGCGTTCACTAAGGCGTGCAAAGGTTTGGCAGGCTTGATTGCGCGCCGACCAAAAAATCGCGATTGCCACGCCAAGAAAGATACTGGCGACCAGTTTGGCAGCCCAAGTCGGGTCAAATGCGCCAAACACGGCCTTGAGGCCGATTGCGACACCGATTGCACCTAAGCCTGTGCCCATCCAGCTTGAAAAAGTCCGTTCATTGGCCATGATCGTGCGATCCTCAGCCCATTCTGTTCGCTTTTTCGATTGTTCATTTTGGTCTGTCATGCGCTTTGATATAGCAGAAACATTCTGTGCTGCGAGGTGTGGTGTAGAATTTTAGGGCGATAAGTTTGTCAGCATTTACCATTTTTGATTTGCCCGTCGGCGACGGCACCTTGGCAATCGCGCCCATGCCGGGGCGAGGCGGCACTTATCTTAGTGATGTGGCCGCACTTGCTGCGTGGTCTCCGTCGCTGGTGATTTCCATGGTTGAGACGGCAGAGTTTGACCAAAAGCAAACGGGTCAACTTGGTGCTGACTTATCCACTGCGGGTATAGCTTGGCTGCATGTACCCACCCGTGATTTTGATGTGCCCGCGCAATTGGATTGGCCGGATATGCGTGATCGCGTTCTTGCGCGGTTGCAGGCTGGCGACAAAGTTCTGGTGCATTGCATGGGTGGCTGCGGGCGGTCTGGTATGATTGCGCTGCGGGTAATGATTGCGTCAGGCGAAGATCCTGACGCCGCACTTGTACGGCTGCGCGGCATACGCCCTTGCGCGATTGAAACAGACGCGCAAATGGCTTGGGCTACGCAGAGCAGTTTGACGCCCTAGCGGCCTTTTTTCTGTATGGCTGCCCGATATATCTTGCCTTGCTTGCGGCCCCGTTCGCGTGACTGCGCAATCGTTGCGGTTGCGTGTTCGTTTTCAAGCTTGAGCTTTCTGAAACGCTCTAACCGGTCGGGGTCAATATCGCCAGACGCAATCCCAGCTTGCACCTTACAACCCGGCTCGGTCTCGTGTTCGCAGTCGCGGAATTTGCATTGCGTGGCGCGTTCCGAAATTTCAGGGAATGTTGCGTCGATCCCAAACGCAACGTCTGCCACGCCAAGCCCGCGCATACCGGGGGTGTCGATCAACCAACCGCCTGTCTTCATGCGGTGTAAGGACCGGCCGGTGGTCGTATGCCGCCCACGCGCATCATCTTCGCGGACGTCTTGGGTCAAGGCATTGCCGCCTGTCAAAGCATTCGCAACTGTCGTTTTGCCCACGCCAGACGATCCGGCCAAAGCCACGGTTTGTCCTTTGCCGCACCACAGGGCCAAAACCTCTGCCACATCATCGTTTTTCGCGTCGCAGGCAACAACGTCAAGGTCGCGCCCAAGCTGGCGGGCTTGGTCCACATAGCTGTCGGGGTCGTCGCATTGATCGGCTTTGGTCAGCAAGATCACAGGCGTGACCATCGCGTCATGGGCAAGGGCGAGGTAACGCTCTAGGCGGGCAGGGTTGAAATCGTTGTTGCACGATGAGGTGATGAACAGCGTATCAAGGTTTGCGGCGATCAACTGTTTGTCACCTGTGTGATATTCGGTTCCGCGCGTAAGTTCCGTCTGGCGTTCAAGAACGCGGGTCAGGCGGTGTTGCTCTACCGCGCACAGCACCCAGTCGCCGACGGCAACAGACGCCGTCGTGATGCCGGGATCAAGGGTCATTTCTAGCGGACCAATGTCCGAATAACCCACGACGCGGTCGCGGTGAACTGTGGCGATGCGGGCAGGCGTTAGAGTTTCCAGCTCTTCGATTTCAAGCTGGGACATATAAAAGGGTGACCAGCCAAGGTCGGCACGCGTAAGATCTGTCATTGCGCGGGATCCGGACACAGATGCGGGGATATATTCAGCGGAACTGAACCGGGAGGGTGTTTGGTGTTTGGGTCATGGACATCCTCCTTTTACTGGATGGTCTGCGTTAGCGGGGCTCCGTCAAATTGCGGTGCAATTTGACTCTGTCCCATTCCTCGAATTTGCGCAGCAAAATCGAGGTGAGAGGCTGACAACGACCCAAGCGGGGCTCGTTATGGCTGCTTCCTTCCGGATCTGACCAGGTTGGCGAGGCGCTCGCCCGCGCCAACCTCTCATGGGTGATATAGGTCAGCTGCCGACGCACTGCAATAGGACAATAGAGACGGTTGCGTCCGCTGGTCAACGCGATCGGCCGCTGTAACTGGTCTATTAACTCCTTAAGGTCGGGGCTGTCCGCCATCTGGCTGCGCGGAAGAATTTGCACTTGCGAACAGCGCGTGGCATCTGGGCGAAATGAAAATTGCAGAGACAGTCACCTTTGGTGGATCGGGCCTGAACCGCGCCGCAGAATTGCGCGGCCAAGCCCAAACGCTTGAAGCCCAAGACAACGCACGTGCCATATTGATGTGGCGCGGCAAGCCGATGATTGCAGGCGATGAATTGGTGCGGGTGCCATTTGATCATCCGGTGCTCGCGGATGCCTCTAAAGATTATATTTTTCTGGGGCTTGAAGGTGATGTGCCAACCTTTGCTGCAGACCTTTCAGGGTGGGAACCCGCTGATCTGGATGCGTCCACACTCGAAGGTTTCCTTGATCCGTCAGAACAGCAACATCCCGCGCTTTCGGACGGGGTCTTTGCCGAACTACGCGCCATTATGACACGTCTGTCGGCGCGCGATGCCGAACTTTCTGCAAGCGCCAAGGCCGTGATGAGCTGGCATTTATCACACCGTTTTTGTGCGCGCTGTGGTGTTGAAAGCGCATTTGCGATGGCCGGCTGGCAGCGCGATTGTACGGCCTGTGGTGGGCATCATTTCCCGCGCACCGATCCCGTTGTTATTATGCTGATCACTTACGGAAACTCCGTGCTTGTCGGGCGGTCGCCAGGCTGGCCGGAGGGGATGTATTCGCTGCTGGCTGGATTTGTCGAACCGGGCGAGACGATTGAGGCTGCCGTGCGCCGCGAAGTTTTCGAAGAAGCAGGCGTGCGCGTCGGCCCAGTCAGCTATCTGTCCAGCCAGCCATGGCCGTTTCCATCATCACTGATGTTTGGATGTGCGGGCGAAGCGCTGGATACCGCGCTGACAATCGACACAAATGAAATTGAAGATGCGATGTGGGTTACCCGTGAAGATATCGCACTGGCTTTCACAGGAAATCATCCTAAGATGTTGCCGGCACGCAAAGGCGCCATTGCGCATTTCTTGCTTGAGGCTTGGTTGTCTGACCGGCTTGACTGACGTTGTTTTGGGAACGACTTGAATGAAATTCAGCACCCGCGAAGATATCGAAGCACCCATTGATTATGTGTTCGCGCAAGTCAGCGACTTCGCCGCATTCGAGCGGCGTGCCATGCGGCAGGGTGCAGACGTAGCGCGGCGCGGTGATGGGCCAATTGCCCAAGGTGCGATCTGGGATATCGGCTTTCAATTTCGCGGTCGCAACCGCAGAGTTATGGCGGAACTAACCCAGCTTGATGTGCCTCATATACTGTCCATCGACAGCGCCTCTGACGGGTTGAATGCCGTGACCGAGGTGGAATTGATCGCCCTGTCACAATCTAGAACGCGTGTGTTGGTCGGCTTTGAACTGCGTGCAAAGACACTGACCGCGCGCATTTTGTTGCAATCACTGAAATTGGCGAAAACCAAAATCACGAAACGCTTTAAGGCACGCGTTCTGGACTACGCAGAGGACATCGACGACCGCTATCGCCGCGACGTCTAGTCGGATTTTTCGTGCCGGCGCGCGGCGGCAGGATAAACGCCCATCACATGCAGGTGGTCGGTGAAATACCCCAACTCTTCTAGGGCTAGCTGCACATTTGCATCGTCAGGATGCCCTTCGATTTCGGAATAGAACTGGGTTGCAGTGAATTCACCGTCGACCATATAGCTTTCCAGCTTGGTCATGTTCACGCTGTTCGTCGCAAAGCCGCCCATCGCCTTATAAAGTGCAGCAGGAATGTTGCGGACCCGAAAGACGAAGCTGGTCATCATGCCAAATTCACCGCGGCGGGTGTAGTCGGGGTCACGTGCCATGATCAAGAAGCGTGTCGTGTTGCGGGCGTGATCTTCGATGTGGCGCGCGAGTACCTTGAGCCCGTAAATGTCAGCAGCCAATTCGGACGCAAGGGCCGCAACGCTGACATCATCCCCTGACGCAACTTCGCGGGCGGCACGCGCATTGTCCGAACTTGTTCGTCCGATAATGTCGTGTTCGCGCAAAAAACGCCCACACTGCGGTAAGATGACCGGATGGCCGTGTGCCTCTTTGATGTCGCCTAATTGCGCCTCTGGCTTTCCCAACAGGTTCACATGGACCCGCACAAAGGTCTCGTCGACGATATGTAGTCCACTTTCGGGCAGCAGCGAATGCACGTCGGCGACGCGACCATAGGTCGAATTTTCTACTGCGATCATCCCCAGATCGGCCGCACCGTTGCGCACGGCGTCAATCGCAGAATCAAATGTGCTGCAAGGCAGAGGGGCAAAATCAGGTCGTGCGGTGACGCAAGCTTCGTGCCCGTAAGCACCCAGTTCGCCTTGAAATGCGATTTTTTGAGACATGATTGTGACCTCCATACGCGAACCCGCTAAAATTGGGCGTTTAGTCGCGGCAGTATACCTTGCAACTCGGTGTGGGAAGCGGATAGATAAACGCAAATATATGAACGGAATGGAACGCGACATGTTCGACACAATGACGACGACCAAAGTGATCGGTGCACTTTGCAGCACTTTTCTTGTATTTTTGCTTGGCGCTTGGCTAGCAGAAGAGATTTATCATTCAGGCGGCCATTATGGCGAACAAGCCTATGTGATCGAAGTCGAAGATGCCGAAGGCGGCGTTGAAGAAGAAGTTGTCGAAGTTGATTTCGCAGTTGTCATGGCATCAGCCAGCGCATCCGAAGGCGAAGGCCTGTGGCGCAGCTGCCGGTCTTGCCACGCACTTGAATCAGGTGTGCACGGTACAGGCCCCGCCCTTTACGGCGTTGTGAACCGTCCTGTGCAGTTTTATGATGATTTCGCATATTCCGGTGCTTTGGCCGAAGTTGTTGATGTCTGGACACCGGAGCATCTTAACGGCTTCCTAGAAAACCCACGCGGTTATGCACCTGGCACTGCAATGGGCTATAACGGTATGCGTGATGTCGAAGACCGCGCGAACTTGATTGCTTACCTCGCAACGATTGGCGGATAAGGTTCGCCTGAATAATTGCTAAAAAGGCCGCTCCTTGGGGCGGCTTTTTTGTTGGATGTTACGGGTATCACACGGGTTGATCACGTAAACTCAACTTGAAAGTTTGCCAAACTGTCCGTTTACTTCATTTAATCACTTTGAGATCAGTCAACGCGGAGAGAATGATGCAAAATCGCCCCCAAGTCCGGACCAATGCAGCAGGGCGTGATGCCCGTGAAGTCTCAATTAGACATTGGTTGGTCGGGTCTGTGATCGGCGTCGCCGCACTTTGGGCCGGATCGCAGGTTTTTGCAGACGGCCACGAGGCAGTGGTCAAAAGCCACGGATATACGAATTTCGGCGAACTCAAGTACGGCCCGAATGAAGTGTTGGACTACGTGAACCCCGACGCGCCCAAGGGCGGCGAGTATTCGCAGTGGGCGCAAGGCACCTTTGACAGCTTCAACCTTTCCACCCGCAAGGGGGTGCCCGCCGCGCTGTCAACGATCGGCTATGAAAGCATTCTCACCTCAACCGGTGATGATCCTTATGGCGCTTACTGTTATCTTTGCGAAACGCTCGAGTATCCTGAAAGCCTTGATTGGGTGATTTTCAATCTGCGTGACGATGTCAAATTCTGGGACGGCACGACGATGACCGCCGCAGACATCAAGTTTACATTTGAATTATATCTTGAGCAGGGCATCACGGAATACCGCAGCGTCTATTCACAATTTATCGACAGCGTCGAAGTGATGGATGATTTCAAGATCAAATTCACCTTCACTGAAAATGCCCCACGCCGCGATGTCGTCACATGGGTTGGCGGTACGTCGGCATTTTCAAAAGACTGGTTTGCACAGACCGAGACACGTTTGGACGAATCCTCTGTCGAACCGTTTATGGCGACAGGCCCGTACCGTCTGGATGAAGTCGATATCGGCCGTCAGATTGTTTACCGCATGGACCCAAATTGGTGGGGTGCTGAGCTGCCGATCAACCAAGGTCGCAATAACTTTGAGACGATCCGTGTCGAATATTTCGCCGATAGCAGTGCTGCGTTCGAGGGTTTCAAATCCGGCGTCTACACCTTTCGCGACGAAAACAGTTCGCTGCAGTGGGCCACTGGCTATGATTTTCCCGCCCGTGAACAAGGCTGGGTCAATGTGGAAGAACTGCCCGATGGGTCAATCGGCACCGGCCAAGGTTTTGTCTTCAACCTGAACCAAGAAAAATTCCAAGATCCATTAGTCCGCGAAGCCCTGACATTGATGGTCAACTTTGAATGGATGAATGAGACGCTGTTTTACGGCCTGTACGAGCGTCCTGAATCGTTCTGGGACAACTCTGATCTTAAAGCCGTGGGTTTGCCGTCAGCCGAAGAGCTGGCGATCCTGCAGCCATTGGTCGACGAAGGGTTGCTTGATGCGTCCATTTTGACGACCGAGGCGACGATCCCGCCCGTATCATCCACGTCAGCGCGTCCATTGGACCGCACCAATCTGCGTGCGGCTTCTGCACTGTTGGATCAGGCGGGTTGGATTGCTGGTGATGATGGCATGCGCCGCAAAGACGGCGAAGTCCTGTCTGTGGCTTTTCTTGAACGCTCGCCACAGTTCGACCGCATCATCAACCCGATCGTGGAAAACCTGAAACGCCTCGGCGTGGATGCCGCGCTTGAACGCGTTGATACCGCCCAGTTCATCGAACGTCGGCGTGCGGGCACCTTTGACATTGTGAATGCGTCGCTTGGCCAAGGCTACGAGCCCGGTCAGCAATTGTCGCAGTTCTTTGGGTCTGAAGCGGCAGAAGACAGTTCGCGTAACCCGATGCGTCTGAAGCTGCCCGCTGCTGATCGCTTGATCCGCACAATTGTCGAGGCAGAGGCACTGGAAGACTTAACCATCCGTACCCGCGCGCTTGACCGTGTTTTGCGCGCCGAACGGTTCTGGATCCCGCAATGGCAAAAGGGCGTTCATACGGTCGCATACTACAATATGTACCGCTTCAAAGAGGTGCCGCCACTTGCGCTGTCACCCATAGATAATTGGTGGTTCGATGCTGATGCTGCTGACAACTTGCGCGCCGCCGGCGCGTTTCAGTAGGGTCAAGCTAAGTGGGCGCATATATCCTAAGGCGACTGCTGCTCGTGATCCCGACATTGTTGGGCATCATGATCATCAACTTCGCCCTCACCCAATTTGTCCCCGGCGGGCCGATCGAACAGATTTTGGCCCAGATGGAAGGCGGCGGAGATGTCTTTGAAGGCATCTCTGGGGGTGGCAGTGAATTGGTTGAAACTGGCGATAGCGACTATATCGGCGGACGCGGCCTGCCTGCGGATTTCATCGCCGATCTTGAGCGCGAGTTCGGTTTCGATAAACCGCCCTTGGAACGCTTTCTGACGATGATGTGGAACTACATGCGGCTTGATTTTGGCGAAAGCTATTTCCGGTCCATCAGCGTGTTCGATCTGGTGCTGGAAAAGATGCCCGTGTCGATCACATTGGGCCTTTGGTCTACGCTGATTGCCTATTTGATCTCGATTCCGCTGGGCATCAAAAAGGCCGTGCGCGACGGCACACCGTTCGATACTTGGACCTCTGGTGCGATCATCGTGGGCTATGCGATCCCTGGATTTTTATTCGCGATCTTGCTCATTGTGCTGTTTGCGGGCGGGTCATACTGGCGGCTGTTTCCGCTGCGTGGTCTGACCTCTGCCAATTTTGAAGACCTCAGCATGATTGGCAAAGTGCTGGATTATCTGTGGCACATTACGTTGCCCGTAATGGCGTCCACGATCTCGGCATTTGCGACGCTGACTTTGCTAACCAAAAACAGCTTTCTGGATGAGATAAAGAAGCAATATGTGATGACCGCCCGTGCCAAGGGTCTATCAGAGCGCCGCGTGCTTTATGGGCATGTGTTTCGCAATGGGATGCTGATCGTGATTTCTGGTTTCCCGGCATTGTTTATTGGTGTCTTCTTTGGCGGTTCGCTGATCATTGAAACGCTGTTCTCGCTGGATGGCTTAGGCAGGCTAGGGTTCGAGGCCGCAGTGGCCCGCGATTATCCAGTCGTTTTTGGCACGCTATTTGCGTTCTCGGTGATTGGATTGGTCGTCGGCATCCTGACTGATTTGACCTATGTCCTCATAGATCCCCGCATTGATTTTGAGGCCCGCAACTGATGGCCCGTCGCCCGTTCCTTTCCCCGTTGAACCAGCGGCGTGTGCGCAATTTCAAGCGTAACAGACGTGCCACTTGGTCGTTGATGATCTTTAGCGTGCTGTTTGGCTTGTCGCTAATGGCAGAATTCATCGCCAACGATAAACCGATCATGGTCAGTTATCAGGGCGAGATCCGGATGCCGATCTTTAGCTTTTATTCAGAGAAAGACTTTGGTGGTGATTTCCCAACCGAGGCTGGCTACGGCGAGGTCGAAGTAGATTGCCTGATTGTCACTGGCGGGTTGCAGGATTGCTTTGATACGCCAGAAGAGTTGATTGCTGCTGTTGATGCGGGTCAGACCCTTGATGGCGATTTTCAGGCTGGCTGGATGCTTTGGCCGGTCATTCCCTATTCCTTTAATTCCATTGTCGATGTCGGCGGCGTTGCCCCGTCACCGCCAAGCGGCGAAAACTGGTTGGGCACAGATGACACTAAACGCGACGTGTTGGCGCGGGTCATTTACGGCTTTCGATTGTCGGTGACATTTG
>CBDTVI010000004.1:0-31458 GCA_965364065.1 uncultured Yoonia sp.
TGCACATCAACGGACACGCGTTCGAGGCGCGGCTATACGCTGAGGACGTTCCAGCGGGCTTTTTGCCGGCAACAGGGACGATTGATCATCTAAGCTTTCCGCAAAACGCGCGTATCGATAGTGGTGTTCAGGCCGGTGATGAAATCTCGCCTTGGTATGATCCAATGATCGCCAAGATCACGACACACGGGAAAGATCGCGCCACGGCGTTGCGGGCTATGCATGCAGCATTGGATGCGACACAGGTGGCAGGCACCGTCACGAACCTTAGTTTCCTACGTAAGCTCGCACGCGATCCGGGTTTCGTGGCGGGTGAAGTCGATACCGGTCTGATTGCGCGGCAAAGTGACGTGTTTTGCGCGCAGCCACTTCCAAGTGCCTTCGAGATTGCGGTGGCGGCTGTAGCCGCCGCACAGTTGGGTGAGGGGCCGCATATCGGGTTTACACTTTGGGCGCCGCTCGCGCGTGATATCGTGTTGGGGCAGGGCGAAGACACTTTTGAAACCCAGCTTTGCGTGCGTGGGCCAAACCAATGTGACGTGATGATTGACGGCGAACAAATTGCGCTGACGCGTCGCGGCGGACACTGGGGTGTGCCTGCGATCTGCCATCGTAGCCACGTCACTCTGTTTGGTGCGCAGCTGCAGACCTTCGTGGTGATTGACCCTGCCAACCGGGGTCAGAGCGTTATTGGCGGGGATACTGTTGTTGCCCCTATGCCGGGTTTGATTTGCGATGTTGCTGTTCAAGTTGGTCAAAGCGTTCTTGCAGGGGACCGTTTGGTTGTCCTTGAGGCGATGAAGATGGAGCATGTCTTGCGCGCGCCGCGTGACGGGGTGATTAAATCTGTTGATGTGACGCAGGGTGCACAGGTGACGGCTGGTGCGTTGATGGTTGGATTGGAGCCTGAAGAATGAGCTACCTAAGCCAGGTCGTACAAACGCAAACTTTGGGCTGTTTGCGGCTAGTGTTGTCAGGGGCGCTGCCCCGGTCCCGTTGGGACCTCCCCGAGGTATTTAAGAACAGAAGAAGGGTTGGGGTATGACCCGCGCTGTCCGTATTCATGAAGTTGGTCCGCGTGATGGCCTGCAGAACGAAGCCCGCGTCATTCCGGTCGCACAGAAGGTCGCATTGATTGAAATGCTTGGGCGGTCTGGCTTGACAGATATCGAAGTGGGCAGTTTTGTCAGCCCGCGCTGGGTGCCACAAATGGCTGACACGGATCAGGTGATGGCACGTTTACCCAAAGTGGCGGGGGTCACCTATGCTGTGCTTGTGCCCAATATGCGCGGCTGGGAAGGGTTCGCCGCTGCCCGCGATGATATGGCCAACTATGAGATTGCTGTGTTCATTTCGGCCTCTGAGGGGTTTTCACAAAGTAATTTGAATTGCGCGATTGCGCAGTCGATTGCGAATTTGGCGCCGGTTGTGGCGGCGGCCGCGGCTGCAGGTGTCGGCATGCGCGGATATGTGTCTTGTGTAACAGACTGTCCGTTTGACGGGCCAACCTCGCCTGCACAAGTCGCCGATGTGGTGGGTATGTTGCGCGACATAGCCCCGATGCGGGTGTCTTTGGGGGATACATTGGGCAACGGCACGCCAGAGCGAGTGACTCAGATGCTTGAGGCGGTGTTGAAGGTCGCACCAGCGGCAGACCTCGCAGGGCATTTCCATGACACTAGTGGGCGTGCATTGCCGAATATTGAAGCAGCGCTTGATCTGGGTTTGCGTACCTTTGACAGTGCTGTGGGTGGTTTGGGCGGCTGTCCCTATGCGCCCGGTGCGCCCGGTAATGTCGCTACAGAGGCCGTTTTGGACCTTATGGCGCGGTTGGGTTTTGAAACTGGCGTTGATCCCGCGATCATTGCGCAGGCGGCCAAGATGGCAAAGGAAATGCGATGATTGATCTGAGCGTAGATGAGCGCGGCGTGGCGACACTGACACTACAGCGTCCCGAGAAACACAATGCGTTATCGCGTGCCGTGATTGACGCCTTGCAAGAGGCCACGAAAGAGATTGCTGCAAACGCAGACATTCGCGTGGTCGTGCTTGGGGCTACAGGCACCAGTTTTTGCGCCGGTGGTGATTTGGGATGGATGCAGGAGCAAATGGCCGGTGATATCGCCATGAAACGGGAGGCCGCGCAGTCCCTTGCCGATGTGCTGGGTGCGATAAATACTTTGCCGCAGCCTGTGATCGGGCGGGTGCAGGGCAATGCTTTTGGGGGTGGCGTAGGGCTGGCCTGCGTTTGTGACGTCGTGATTGCGGCTGATCATGCAAAATTCGGGCTGACGGAAACAAAGCTGGGACTCGTTCCTGCAACGATTGGTCCATATGTTTTGGCCCGCATGGGAGAAGCGCTTGCGCGGCGTGTTTTCATGTCTTCACGCATTTTTAACGCGCAAGAGGCTAAGGTGCTGGGCATCGTCGCAGTGACTGTACCTGCATCTGAACTTGATGCCGCGGTCGAAATTGAAGTGGCTGCGTATCTGCAATGTGCGCCTGGTGCTGTGGCGGCGGCAAAGACCTATGCCCGCAGTTTGGGTCCGGTTATCGACGAATCAACTATTCAACATTCGATTGATGCGTTGATCACACAATGGAGCGGAAATGAGGCAGAAGAAGGCATTTCTGCCTTTTTTGCCAAGAGAAAGCCGCGTTGGGCGGTTTAAATACAGCTCAAGCGCCAGAATTTCGTCTCACTTCTGACTAATTCAAGGGGTCTTTTGATAGGCGAAGAGGAATTTACGATGTCTTTCGCTTGGCCCACGACCGAACAAGTCTTTTACCGCATGATGCGTTTGCGTCGTTTGATTGCGATTGCAGTTGCGATCCCGACAATGATGGTACTGGCCGTAGCGTGGATGGACCCGACTGTCCTTTCAGCCTTCCATGCGACGTTGGCATGTCTTGGCATTGCGAGCTTGGTTGTTGGCCATGTGGTTATTTTCCCGAATGTAACGCTTGAGACCTTTGCGCTGTCACTGTCGGCCACTTTGTTGATCGTTGTGATGCCGGTAATCAAGAACGTCTCTCTTTGGGCGCCTGCAGAACATGCAACGGCGGCCTTTATTATTTTGATGAGCTTGGCAGTTGCGGCCATGGGCGTTGTTATGGCGCTGATCCAGATTTTGTTAGGGGCTTTGGTTTATACAGGTCCTGTTGTGCGCAAGACGCTTAAGACAAAAATGGTCGTGCCATGTTCTCCCAACGTGGCCTTCCAGCAGTTTGCACTGCGCCCAGATTCGCGCCGCGGTCGTGTTCTGACCGGCCCTGTAGATGATAACGGGTTCTTTGATGTGGCTGTTGCGGTCGTCGCAACGACCGACGACGGTACGCAGAATGCGATGGAAGTAGTTAAGCTCGACGCCAAAATTCTCAAATCCACACCTGAGCGTCACGATGTCATGATGATTTTGCGCAACGGTTCCGTGACAGTGACGTCGCAGCATTTTGCCGAGACAGATGATGGTTGCGAAGTGCAAGTTTGCGATCTGCCCGGTGACTTTACCGCAGGTATGCATGTTTTGTTTTGGTTGACCGACCAACAAACCGACAATTTGACCGAAACAGCAGACGCTGTCGTAGGACAAACAGGGCGCACAAACGGCGTGGCACACAACGTCTCTCTCTTGTCGGTTGCTGGTGCGATCCTTTCGCCGCGAGCGCCTGTCTCAAACCGCACCGAATAATTCACTAAAATTGATGCTCTGCGGCATTGCGCTTGGTTGACCCCTTGCGGTGTCAGCGGTATGCAACGGGAAGCCAACATGCGGCGCCCTCTTCCGGGTCTGCCGAACCGAGAGGAACACCCCTTTGCAGGAAATGCTTTCCGAATACCTGCCGATCATGATTTTTCTGGGACTTGCGATTGCGCTGGGCGTGATCTTGATCCTTGCGGCCGCCATTATTGCCGTCAGAAATCCTGACCCCGAAAAAGTATCAGCCTACGAGTGTGGATTTAATGCGTTTGACGATGCGCGCATGAAATTCGACGTGCGCTTTTATCTGGTCGCCATTCTGTTCATCATCTTTGATCTTGAGGTCGCGTTCCTGTTTCCATGGGCCGTCGCGTTCCAAGATATTAGCATGACCGCATTCTGGTCGATGATGGTCTTTTTGGGCGTGCTGACAATTGGCTTTGCTTACGAATGGAAGAAAGGGGCGCTCGAATGGGAGTAATGACTGGAACCTCCGTGGGTGCCGATAAGGAACACGGCGCGCAATTGATCAATTCCGAGTTGCAGGACAAGGGCTTCCTTGTGACCTCGACTGCGGACATCGTGAACTGGGCGCGCACCGGATCACTGCACTGGATGACTTTTGGTCTGGCGTGTTGTGCTGTTGAAATGATGCACACATCCATGCCGCGCTATGATCTTGAACGGTTCGGCACGGCGCCGCGCGCGTCACCGCGCCAGTCGGACTTGATGATCGTTGCTGGGACGCTGACCAACAAGATGGCACCCGCTTTGCGCAAGGTTTACGACCAGATGCCAGAGCCGCGTTACGTGATCTCAATGGGGTCCTGCGCGAACGGGGGCGGCTATTATCACTATAGCTATTCCGTTGTGCGTGGGTGTGACCGCATTGTACCGGTTGATATTTACGTACCCGGCTGCCCACCGACCGCAGAGGCGTTGCTTTATGGTATCCTGCAGTTGCAGCGCAAAATGCGCCGTACTGGCACAATCGTGCGCTAAGCACGGCAAAAGGACTTAGACATGACTGAAGCCCTGCAAGAACTCGGCACGCATCTTGAACTCAAGCGCACGGACTGTGTGCTGTCTTGGGAAGTCGTCCATGACGAATTGACAGTGACCGTCGCACCTTCGTCACTGGTTAGCTTTGTTGATTTTCTCAAGACTGACGCAACCTGCAAGTTTTCATCGCTGGTCGACATCACGGCTGTTGATTATCCGACGAGGGCCAAGCGGTTTGACGTGATTTATCATTTCCTCAGCATGTATCAGAATCACCGCATTCGTCTGCGGGTTCAGATCCGCGAAGAAGATATGCTACCGTCGATCCTGTCGGTCCACCCATCGGCCAATTGGTTCGAACGTGAAGTCTTTGACATGTTCGGTATTCTGTTTTCGGGCCACCCCGATTTGCGCCGTATTTTGACGGACTATGGTTTCCGTGGTCACCCGCTTCGCAAAGATTTCCCGACAACGGGTTATACCGAAGTGCGCTATGACGAAGTGCAAAAGCGCGTGATTTACGAGCCGGTCAGCCTTGTGCAAGAATACCGCCAGTTCGACTTTATGTCGCCGTGGGAAGGTGCCGAGTACATTCTTCCCGGTGACGAAAAGAAGACCGAGAAAGCGGACTGATGGCCACGCCAACCGTTCTTTACGGCATGGGTGCAACCAAGGCGGGGACGTCTTGGCTTTACCGTTATCTGCATGATCACCCCGATTGCGCCATGCCTGCCGTCAAAGAGGCCCATTATTGGGATACTTTTGACGCGGACGACTTGGAAAAGCAGTTGGCGTTTTATCGTGTCCGTTTGCGTGAAATGCGCGATGCCAAGCTTGATGCTGCAGATGCAGGGCGCGGTTGGCAGGTTGAAAACCTCGACCGCCGCATCAACGAGATGAAATCACTTGTGGACACCCTTGAAGGTGACCGTACCAATGATGCCGGTTATCTTGGATGGCTCACCTCCGGACGCTCTGATGCGCTGCTTGTTGGTGATATGACGCCAAGCTACGCGACGCTGAGCGATGACGCTATCACGCGCATGCGCGATGCGCAGCCTGCGGCAAAGTTCATTTTTCTGATCCGTGACCCGCTAGATCGGTTATGGTCGCACATCCGCATGCAGGCCCGTCGCCAACGGCAGGCGCATGAAGTCTACGAGAAGAAATCGAATAATATCCTCTACCGGATGCTTAACCGTGGCCATGAGACGCATATTCTAGAACGCGGTGATTATCCAAAAATCATCCGCAAGCTGCGTCGCTTGATCCCGCAGGGGCGGTTATTGATCCAATTCACTGAGGATCTTTTTACGCCGCAAGGTCTGGCGCGGGTTTGCGAATTTCTAGGGATTGCGGCCGCAAAGGCCGAAGTTCAACAGCCTGTCCATGAGGGACCTCAGGTTGTAATGCTGGATAAACTGCGGCCCCGTGCATTGGGGCTATTGAATGAACACTATGAATGGGTGGCCCGCAACATCGGGCCCCTGCCACAGCGGTGGCAAGACAATCAAGCGAGGGCTTAAGCCATGATGGACGGCGATATCCGTGTGAACACATATGATGACGGGTCAACTGACGCTGCAACTGACGAGCAGCAGATCAGGAACTTTAACATCAACTTCGGCCCCCAACACCCTGCCGCCCACGGCGTGCTGCGTTTGGTATTGGAACTGGATGGCGAGATCGTAGAACGTTGCGATCCCCACATTGGCCTGCTGCATCGCGGCACCGAAAAGCTGATGGAATCGCGCACCTATCTGCAAAACCTGCCGTATCTCGATCGCCTCGATTATGTGGCGCCGATGAACCAAGAACACGCTTGGTGTCTGGCGATTGAAAAGCTGACCGGCACCGAAGTGCCGCGTCGCGCATCGTTGATCCGTGTGCTGTACTCCGAGATTGGCCGCGTTCTTAGCCACCTGCTGAACGTCACGACCCAAGCAATGGACGTCGGTGCGCTGACCCCGCCGTTGTGGGGTTTTGAGGAACGTGAAAAGCTGATGGTGTTCTATGAACGCGCTTGTGGCGCGCGTCTGCACGCCGCCTATTTTCGCCCTGGTGGTGTGCATCAGGACCTGCCAGATCAGCTGGTTGAAGACATCGACACATGGGCCGTAGAGTTTCCCAAGGTGCTAGCCGACATTGACGGCTTGCTGACTGAAAACCGTATTTTTAAGCAGCGTAACGCCGATATTGGCATCGTGACCGAAGAAGATATTCAGGAATGGGGCTTTTCGGGCGTCATGGTGCGCGGCTCTGGCCTTGCATGGGATTTGCGCCGTGCGCAGCCTTATGAATGCTACGATGAATTCGAATTCCAAATCCCTGTCGGCAAGAACGGCGACTGCTATGACCGCTATCTGTGCCGCATGGAAGAAATGCGCCAATCGACCCACATTATCCGTCAGGCCTGCGAAAAACTGCGCCATGAAAAGGGCGACGTGATGGCGCGCGGCAAGATGACCCCGCCGACACGCGGTGAGATGAAAACCTCGATGGAGGCGCTGATCCACCACTTCAAACTTTACACCGAAGGTTTCCATGTGCCGGCTGGTGAAGTCTACGCCTCTGTTGAGGCGCCCAAAGGCGAGTTCGGCGTGTTTCTGGTCGCCGACGGCACAAACCAGCCGTACCGCGTCAAGTTGCGCGCGCCGGGCTATCTTCACTTGCAAGCGATGGACTACATTTGCAAAGGCCACCAGTTGGCTGATGTGAGTGCGATTATTGGAACGATGGACGTCGTCTTCGGCGAGATCGACAGATGACCCTTGGTGATATCCTGTTGGGTCTGCTGATAGCCTGCGGTTTTTTCGTTTCGGCTGCGGTGTCGCGGATGTTTCGCAAGCGCATGACCGGGGTGATTATTGGCGGTGTGGTCGGGTTGGCCTTCGCAGTCATGATTCTTGTTTACGGGCTGAATAACGTGTTTGCCGCAGGGCAGGCCGGATTGGAAAACTAAGATATGTTTCGCAAACTGACGCTTCTTTGCTTTGTCGCTTTGTCAGCCTGTTCGCTGACAATTCCTGATTTCCGTCCCGGACCCATGGTTGCACCACTTGCGCCAGCGCCCGCACCGGCGATCCCGCGGTCCGCAACAGAGCGTTTCATCGCAACAGCAGCGTCCAACGGTTGCGAAGTAAACCAGACAAATTCAGCCGCAATCCTTGCCGGGGCGACGCTGTCGCGCGACGATCTTGCGCGTATCATGACTGAACTCAAAGCTGACGGTCGCGGGCAGATCGCGGCAGACGGAGCGTCCTTTCGCGTGATGACGGGGGCTTGTGCATGAGTGCAACAATTGGTTTGCCAGCATTGCTGCTTCTGTTAGCTAGCCCTGCGGGGATCGTTCCCGGGGCGCTATTTGCCTTGATGACGAGCGCTACAATCTTGAATGGAATGATCTAATGCTACGCCGCCTTTACCACGACCAACCTGAAACTTTCGCATTTTCGCCAGACAACCAGAAATGGGCGCAAGCGCAGATGAAAAAGTTCCCCGAAGGCCGTCAAGCCTCGGCGATTATTCCGATCTTGTGGCGCGCCCAAGAGCAAGAGGGCTGGTTGACCCGCCCCGCAATTGAACATGTAGCCCAGATGCTAGACCTCGCGTTCATTCGCGCGCTTGAGGTGGCATCATTCTATTTCATGTTCCAACTGCAGCCTGTTGGGTCGGTCGCTCATGTTCAGGTTTGCGGCACGTTGTCGTGCATGATCTGCGGTGCCGAGGATCTGATAGGTGTTTGCAAAGACAAGATTGCCGACAAAGCCCACGACCTGTCAGCGGACGGTAAGTTTTCTTGGGAAGAAGTCGAATGCCTTGGGTCCTGTGCGAACGCGCCAATGGCACAAATCGGCAAAGACTATTACGAAGACCTGACTGCCAAACGTCTAGGCGAGATTATTGACGAATTGGCTGCAGGCCGTGTCCCGACACCGGGCCCGCAGAATGGCCGCTTTGCAGCAGAGCCGCTGAAAGGCCTGACCACGCTGAAAGAATATGACAGCGGTAAGACAAAACATAACGCCAGCGTACAATTGGCCACTGATATCGGCGATACGGTCAAGCGGATTGACGGTACAGAAGTGCCATTGCTGACCCCTTGGATTAAGGACGCGAAAGCGGCCGCCGCGCCAAAGGCAAAGACTGCAGCGCCTAAACCAAAGGCTGCAAAGCCAGCGGTCGCGAAGACCAAGGCAAAACCGGTAAGCAAATCAAATCCAGATACGCCAGCCAAAACGCAACCTGACACGCTTGATGCGCCACGCGGTGGTGCAGCTGATGACCTTAAGCTTATCAGTGGTGTGGGGCCAAAACTGGAAGGCGTCTTAAATGGCCTTGGTTTTTGGCACTTCGATCAGGTCGCCAAATGGTCCGCCAATGAAATTGAATGGGTCGATAGTCGATTGAAATTCAAAGGCCGGATCGTGCGCGATAACTGGATGGCACAGGCCGCAAAATTGGCAAAAGCCAAATAAGTTTGCATTGAATTTGCGCGATGGGGTGGCCGTCGCTGACGGGTAACCTCGCCCGCGCGCAGTATTTCTTTACGGTAGGGCTAAATTTCGGGTAGATGTGTCCCAAGGTGCTACGCTGGGTCAGAAAGACGCGGATTTTGTAGTACATCTGCATGCCCGCGTTCCGCGGTCACCTGAGGGAGAGAAACGACTATGAACGATATTGGACCAATAAATCAGCGCACCGCCGTCGTGGCCGGCGTGATCGCGATCATCGCTGCTGGCATCGCCCTATTTCTATTCGGTTTTTCACTATTTGCGTCCCTAGTCATCGGGGCCGTGATTGGTGGTATTGCAATCATTGCAATGTTGTATGGTTGGGCTGAGCCTCAGTCGGACCAACTGAATGTTCCCGCACCAACTGCAGAACCTGCCGCAGCACCCGCACCGAAGGCGAAAGCCCCTGCTGCTGCACCGAAGGCGAAAGCCCCTGCTGCTGCACCGAAGGCGAAAGCTCCTGCCGCTGCGCCTAAGGCGAAAGCCCCTGCTGCCGCACCCAAGGCCAAAGCTCCTGCTGCTGCGCCTAAGGCGAAAGCCGCTGCACCAACTGCAACGGCAGATGCAGACAAACCCCAATTCCTAAGTGCCGCCCGCGACGGCGGTCCTGATGATTTGAAGCTGATCAAAGGCGTTGGCCCCAAGCTGGAAAAAACGCTGCATGAGATGGGCCTTTACCATTTTGACCAGATCGCAAAATGGGGCCCGACAGAGCAGGCATGGATCAACGACAATCTTGCCGGTTTCAAAGGACGTGCGACCCGAGATGATTGGGTCAATCAGGCCAAAATACTGGCAGACGGCGGTGAAACCGCTTTTTCCAAGAAGAAGTAAGAAGGGCGGCGTTTACGCAACGACGCGAGGTTAATGGCAGAACACGGAAAAACAAATCAGGGCAGGGCAGGACAACGCGCCGCGTTGATTTTGGCTGGAACCGGTGTTTTCTGGGTCGTGGCAAACTTGGTCGGGACAGAATACGACTGGCCAATCCGCGTCAGGGCGCTTTTTGATCTTGCAGCGCTCGCCGGTTTCGGGTTTGCCCTATGGCAGACATTTCAATTGTGGCGCGTGCGCCAAGACGACAAGGGCGATAGCTGATGCTCAAAGATGAGAACCGGATTTTCACGAACCTTTACGGGATGCATGACCGCACGCTGAAAGGCGCGCAGGCACGTGGCCAGTGGGATGGCACGGGAGCGATCATTAAAAAAGGTCGCGACTGGATTATCAACGAAATGAAGGCCTCTGGCCTGCGTGGGCGTGGTGGTGCGGGTTTCCCGACGGGTCTGAAATGGTCCTTTATGCCCAAGGAAAGCGACGGTCGTCCTGCCTATCTGGTTGTGAACGCTGACGAATCAGAGCCGGGAACATGCAAAGACCGCGAGATCATGCGCCATGATCCGCATACATTGGTCGAGGGGTGCTTGATTGCGTCCTTCGCGATGAATGCAAA
Organism: uncultured Yoonia sp.; assembly: GCA_965364065.1. GTDB lineage: Bacteria > Pseudomonadota > Alphaproteobacteria > Rhodobacterales > Rhodobacteraceae > Yoonia. Next base: position 10,671 of record CBDTVI010000004.1, read on the forward strand.
CGCTTGCTATATCTACATTCGCGGCGAGTATATTCGCGAAAAAGAAGCCCTGCAGGCTGCGATTGATGAATGCTACGCCGCTGGTTTGGTTGGCAAGAACGCTGCGAAATCCGGTTGGGACTTTGATATCTACCTGACCCACGGGGCAGGTGCTTATATTTGCGGCGAAGAAACTGCACTTCTGGAAAGCCTTGAAGGCAAAAAGGGTATGCCGCGGATGAAGCCGCCATTCCCTGCGGGTGCTGGTCTTTATGGCTGCCCGACGACAGTGAACAACGTCGAATCGATTGCCGTGGTTCCAACAATTTTGCGCCGTGGTGGCGGCTGGTTTGCGGGCATGGGCCGTCCGAACAACGCAGGCACCAAGTTGTTTGCGATTTCCGGTCACGTGAACAACCCGTGCGTCGTCGAAGAAGAGATGTCTATTCCGTTCGAAGAGCTGATCGAAAAGCATTGCGGTGGTATTCGTGGTGGCTGGGATAACCTCAAAGCGGTCATCCCGGGCGGATCATCTGTCCCATGTGTGCGTGGTGAAAACATGCGCGATGCGGTGATGGATTTTGACGCGCTGAAGGAAAAAGGATCATCGCTGGGTACTGCAGCCGTGATCGTGATGGATAACTCTACCGATATGATCAAAGCGATCTGGCGTTTGTCCAAGTTCTACAAGCACGAAAGCTGTGGCCAGTGCACGCCTTGCCGTGAAGGCACAGGCTGGATGATGCGCGTCATGGCGCGTTTGGTCGAAGGCAATGCTAGCGTGGACGAAATCGACATGCTGTTGGACGTGACAAAACAGGTCGAAGGCCATACAATCTGCGCATTAGGTGATGCGGCCGCTTGGCCGATCCAAGGTTTGATCAAGAACTTTAGAGGCGAGATCGAAGACCGCATTAAAGACAAACGTATTGCAGGGATGGCAGCAGAATGATGACACGCGGATTGATGGTAGGTGCGGCTTTGACTTTGGCAGCATGTGGGGCAACTGGGGCGGCACGATCATTTGATGATCCGGCAGTTCAAAAACTCTTCTCGCAGTCCACTCCGGCGTATTATGCGGACTTGACGCTCGCCACACAGATTGCGCAAAGCTGCGCACGCTATGAATACGATGCTGCCCTTGATTTTCAATTGAACGAGGCCCGCAACGAGGTCGGACGCGGCTCGCTTTCGGCGATTGCACAGCGCGATGCGATTGATATCGAATCTGACGTGGCCAAGCGCAGCTTTCAAGCGCGCCATGCGATTGAAATCGGCGCCGATGATCTGTGTGCTGCCGGTGATGCAGAAACGCTTGAAGGATCAGCACTCAGCGCATTGTTGATCTCAGTTTAAGCCGAACATGGCTATTCGAAATTTTTTAGACGGGGCCGCGAGCATTTGCGCGGCCCTTTTTACGTCCGGGGTTTGTGGCGTGCCTGTCTGGTTCACATTTGTGGCTGTGCGCGCGGGCCTTGCGCCTGTCTGGGTCTACGGGTTTGTCGCAGCACTTGGTGTCATTGGGTTAATCCTGACGCTTGCATTCTTGCGCAAAGGTATGCGCGGCATTGCCCCCACCCGCCAACGGCAGAGGTGATGTAGGGCGGGTCTGAACCCACCGACATCGCAAAGGACCACAAATGCATCTGGCAGAATTCAATTTTGGAACATTGGCTTATCCATGGGGTGATCCTCGCGTTGCGGGGTTTGTGGATGCGGTTGCGCAAGTCAACGCGATTGGTGCGCGCAGTCCGGGTTTTATCTGGCGTATGCCGGACGAGGTAATGGATGCTGCACAAAATGATGCCGGTGGCGCGCTTTTAGACCGCCCCAATACCGCTTCGACCCTGTCGGTTTGGCAAGATCCTGCCGCGTTATACCACTTTGTGACCCGCACAGTGCACGCTCGGATCATGAAGGGTGCACCAGACTGGTTTGTGCCGGGCGATAGCGGTCATCTGGTGTGTTGGTGGGTAACCGAGGGTTCTGAGCCAAGCGTTGCGGAGGGCATGGCGCGCTGGCATGCCCTGCAAAAGCATGGCGATACTGAAATGATCTTTGGTGCCCAGCAATTAAAGGCCTTGGCGATGGGCGATCCCTTGCCCACACAGTGATGTCATTGCGGTGATATTGAATATCTTGCGCCTAAGGACGATGTAGTTGGCCAAGAGTTGCGGCAATAGCGCTGCACAAAGGAGACTACAAATGAAGACGTCAGGTCTGGTTTCAGCAATAGCACTTACCTGCATACTCAGCGCAGGGTCCGCATCTGCGCAATCAGCGCTCAAGGATGTGGCCCACGTGCGTGACGGCATCGTCCATGTCGGCATGGCATATGAGCTGTCAGAGCGTTGCGGCGGTTTGCGTACCCGCCTTTTTCGAGGCCTCAGTTTCTTGCAATCGCTCAAAAGGCATGCGTCGGATCTGGGTTATTCTGACGAAGATATTGATGATTACGTTAACGACCGCGATGAAAAGAAGCGGCTTGAAGCGATAGCGCGCGCGCAACTGACCGCGATGGGCGTGGTTGAGGGCGAAGAGGCCAGCTATTGCGTCGTTGGCCGCGCGCAGATTGCTGCAAACACCCGTGTGGGTTGGTTGTTACGATAATCTTCCACGAATGGTGCGAAAATTGCTGGATTTTTTCTATATCTGACTGGCGTCGCGGGGCAGGCCGCGTTAGAACCCGACCCAACGTGTCTTATCCTTTGCGGCTATAGACGCGATCGGGAACAAAAAGGCACGCCATGTCTAATCTGCGCAAAGTTGTCATTGATGGAAACGAGGTCGAAGTTGACGGGGCAATGACCCTGATACAGGCCTGTGAAGAAGCCGGGGTCGAAATCCCGCGCTTTTGCTATCATGAACGTCTTTCTATTGCTGGCAATTGCCGCATGTGTCTGGTCGAGGTCGTTGGCGGCCCGCCCAAGCCTGCAGCCTCATGTGCGATGCAGGTCAGAGACTTGCGCCCCGGTCCCGAAGGCCAAGCCCCTGTTGTGAAAACCAACTCGCCTATGGTCAAAAAGGCCCGTGAAGGCGTGATGGAATTCCTGCTGATCAACCACCCGCTTGATTGCCCGATTTGCGACCAAGGCGGCGAATGCGATCTGCAAGACCAAGCAATGGCATATGGCGTCGATTTCAGCCGCTTCCGCGAACCGAAGCGCGCGACCGAAGATTTGGACCTTGGTCCATTGGTCGAAACCCATATGACCCGCTGCATTTCATGCACCCGCTGTGTGCGTTTCACGACCGAGGTCGCAGGCATCCACCAGATGGGCCAAACGGGTCGCGGCGAAGATGCAGAGATTACGTCTTACTTAGGCGAAACACTTGATTCGAATATGCAGGGCAACATCATTGATTTGTGTCCTGTTGGCGCGTTGGTGTCGAAACCATACGCATTTACCGCCCGCCCTTGGGAATTGACCAAAACCGAATCTATCGACGTGATGGACGCCCTTGGCTCAAACATCCGCGTGGATACCAAAGGTCGTGAAGTCATGCGCTTCTTGCCGCGCAACCATGACGGCGTGAACGAAGAATGGATTTCCGACAAAACGCGTTTTGTCTGGGACGGTTTGCGCAAGCAACGCCTTGATACACCCTACATCCGCGAAAACGGTAAGTTGCGCAAAGCCAGCTGGCCCGAGGCGCTGACTGCTGCGGCCGCAGCGATGAAGGGCAAGAAACTTGCCGGACTTGTCGGTGATTTGGCGTCTGTTGAATCTGCCTATGCTCTCAAGACAATGATCGAAGGGCAGGGCGGTTCCGTCGAATGCCGGACCGATGGTGCAAAGCTACCGACCGGCAACCGGTCCGCATATGTAGGTACTGCAACGATTGAAGATATCGATACCGCAGAAGCAATTATGCTGATCGGTACTAATCCACGCACGGAAAGCCCCGTTTTGAACGCACGTCTGCGCAAAGCTTGGGCGCGCGGCGCGAACGTGGGCTTAATCGGCCCGCAGGTCGATTTGACCTTTGAATATGCGCATCTGGGCACATCACCTGCCGCAATGACCGATATGCTAGGCGAAGATCATTCAGAGGTTGCTGACAAGCCATCGCTGATCATCATTGGCCAAGGCGCGCTTGCCCGTGAAGATGGCGAAGCCGTGCTTGCAACAGCGATGGCGCTGGCCGAAAGCACGAAATCAAAGTTGCTGGTGTTGCACACTGCTGCTGGCCGTGTGGGTGCAATGGATGTGGGTGCTGTAACTGATGGCGGTTTAACTGCCGCTTTGGACGGGGCAGAGGTGGTTTATAACCTTGGCGCCGACGAAGGCGACGTGCCTGCTGGCCCATTTGTTATTTACCAAGGCAGCCATGGTGATCGAGGCGCACACCGCGCCGATATCATCCTGCCAGGTGCGGCTTATACCGAAGAGAACGGCTTGTTTGTGAATACCGAAGGGCGTCCACAATTGGCGCTGCGGGCCAGCTTTCCGCCCGGTGATGCCAAAGAGAATTGGGCGATTTTGCGGGCCTTGTCCGCGGAACTTGATGCGACGCTGCCCTTCGATAGCATGGCGCAGTTGCGTCAGGCCATGGTTGCAGCGCATCCTCATCTTGGAAAAGTTGACCAAGTGACCGAAAATGAGTGGCAGCCCTTGGCCGTCACAAAGCCTGCGGCCGATGATCTGCGTTATGCGGTCAGTGATTTCTATCTGACGAACCCGATTGCACGCGCGTCTAGCCTGATGGCTGAACTGAGCGCGAATGCGAAAGCACGAAAAGCCGCACCAATGGCTGCGGAATAAGGACGACAAGAATGGTTGAATTCTTTACAAACACCAACCTTGGCATTGTCCTTGTGATTTTGGGCCAATGTTTACTGGTCCTAGTTCCGCTTTTGGTTGCACTTGCCTTTTTGATGTACGCGGACCGCAAGATTTGGGCTGCTGTGCAGATGCGCCGCGGTCCCAACATGGTGGGTCCGTTTGGTCTGCTGCAATCCTTTGCGGATTTCTTGAAATACATCGTCAAAGAAATCGTCGTACCTGCGGGCGCGGACAAAGTCGTATTTTTCCTTGCCCCGTTGATCGCCTTCGTTCTGGCTGTTGTGTCGTGGTCGGTGATCCCGTTCAATGACGGTTGGGTGCTCGCTGATATCAACGTCGCGATCCTGTTTATCTTGGCGATTGGTTCGCTCGAGGTGTACGGCGTGATCATGGGCGGTTGGGCGTCGAACTCAAAATACCCGTTCTTGGGATCGTTGCGCTCTGCCGCGCAGATGATTTCTTACGAAGTTTCAATCGGCCTCATTATTATCGGCATCATTATTTCATCCGGTTCGATGAACTTTGGCGCGATTGTTGCAGCGCAAGATGGCAATGCAGGCCTGTTCAATTGGTACTGGGTTGCGCACTTCCCGATGTTGTTCTTGTTCTTTATCAGTGCTTTGGCGGAAACAAACCGCCCACCGTTTGATCTGCCAGAAGCGGAATCAGAACTGGTTGCGGGCTATCAGGTTGAATATTCGTCCACGCCGTTCTTGCTGTTTATGATCGGTGAATTGATGGCCGTCGTGCTGATGTGCGCACTGATCTCGCTGTTGTTCTTTGGTGGCTGGTTGTCACCGATCCCGGGTTTGCCTGACGGCATCTTGTGGATGGTGTTGAAGATGGCGATGGTCTTTTTCATGTTCGCGATGGTCAAGGCCATCACACCGCGCTACCGCTATGACCAGTTGATGCGCATCGGTTGGAAAGTCTTCCTGCCAATGTCGTTGGCTTGGGTTGTCTTGGTTTCGTTCTTGGCGAAATACGAAGTTCTCGGCGGCTTTTGGGCACGCTGGGCAGTAGGAGCATAATCAATGACACAAATCGATTACACCCGCGCCGCCAAATACTTTCTGTTGCAGGATTTCTGGCAAGGTTTCCGCCTTGGCATGAAGTACTTTTTCGCACCCAAGGCCACGCTGAACTATCCGCATGAAAAGGGGCCGTTGTCCCCGCGTTTTCGTGGCGAACACGCACTGCGGCGCTATGCCAATGGCGAAGAACGCTGCATCGCTTGTAAATTGTGCGAAGCGGTTTGTCCTGCTCAAGCGATTACGATCGACGCCGAACCGCGCGATGACGGCAGCCGCCGCACCACGCGCTATGACATCGACATGACCAAATGCATCTATTGCGGTTTCTGCCAAGAAGCCTGCCCAGTGGACGCAATTGTCGAGGGTCCGAATTTCGAATTCAGCACCGAAACACGCGAAGAGCTGTATTACGACAAGGAAAAGCTGCTTGAGAACGGTGACCGTTGGGAAGCCGAAATCGCGCGCAATCTGGAATTGGACGCACCATACCGATGACCGATCAGAACCCCTTTGAAGCGATGATGAAGATGGGCCAGGACTGGGCCAAATCGATGAACGTCGACACCGATACCTTTACGCCTAAGGGTTTTGAGGCCCTGTGGCCCACCATGTCAAAAGAGACTATGGAAATGTTCTTTGGCAACGGTTTGAACGCTGATGGTTTGGACGCAAAAACACGGCTGTTGCTGACGTTGGCTGGTTTGACCGTTCTGGGCGCACAAGCCGAGGCGCAGATCCGCCTTACCGTTCGTCACTTGATCGCAGCCGATGCCACGAAACAAGAAATTGCCGAAGCGATTGCTCAGATGGGCATGTTCGCAGGTGTGCCTGCCATGACGAAAGCCATGGAACTGGCAAATGAAGTGTTGGAAAAGGACGAAAGCGCATGACCGTCTTCGCGTTCACATTTTACGTATTCGCAGTGACGACTGTCGCGGGAGGGCTGATGACTGTTGTCAGCCGTAACCCAGTGCATTCGGTGCTGTGGTTGATCCTTGCGTTCCTGTCGTCTGCCGGATTGTTCGTGACATTGGGCGCTGAATTCGTCGCAATGTTGCTGATCATCGTCTACGTCGGCGCGGTTGCGGTGTTATTCTTGTTCGTTGTGATGATGCTTGATGTTGATTTCGCCGAATTGAAGGCGGAAATGACGAAGTACTTGCCGCTGGGTCTGCTGATCGGTGTGGTGGTGTTGATGCAATTGGCCATGGCGCTTGGTGTCTGGGGTTTTGCAGACGGCGTTGAAGACCGGATTGCAGCACCTGCTGGCGACATTGAAAACACCCGCGCACTGGGTTTGATAATCTACGACGACTATATTCTGTTGTTCCAATTGTCGGGTTTGATCCTGCTGGTTGCGATGATCGGTGCGATCGTCCTGACGCTGCGCCACCGCGTGGATATCAAGCGCCAGAACGTTCTTGCGCAAATGTACCGTGATCCCGCCAAAGCGATGGAACTTAAAGACGTGAAACCGGGGCAGGGCCTGTGATGAAGACTGAAGGAATGTCCCAATGATCGGACTTGAACACTATCTGACAGTGGCCGCGGCCTTGTTTGTCATCGGGATCTTCGGATTGTTCCTGAACCGCAAGAACGTGATCATCTTGCTGATGAGCATCGAATTGATGCTGTTGGCGGTGAACATCAATCTTGTCGCCTTCTCCAGCTTTTTGGGTGATCTGGTCGGCCAAGTCTTCACGTTGTTCGTGCTGACAGTCGCCGCCGCCGAGGCCGCGATTGGCCTTGCGATCCTTGTTTGTTTCTTCCGCAACCGTGGAACCATCGACGTTGAAGACGTCAACGTGATGAAGGGCTGATCACATGGAAACCATCATCCTATTTGCGCCGCTCGTTGGTGCCCTCCTTTGTGGATTTGGCTGGAAATTCATCGGCGAAACGGCTGCACAATGGGTTTCAACAAGCATGTTGTTCCTTGCGGCCTTCTTGTCGTGGATCATATTCCTGACGTTTGATGCATCTGCGCATCCGAACGGCACCTATACCGTAAATATCCTGCGCTGGATCGAAAGTGGCACGCTCAGCACCGATTGGGCGATCCGTATGGACCGTCTGACTGCAACGATGCTGATCGTGATTACGACTGTGTCTGCGCTGGTTCACATGTATTCCTTTGGCTACATGGCTCACGACGACAATTTCAAAGAAGGCGAGAGCTATCGCCCGCGTTTCTTTGCGTATCTGTCGTTCTTTACGTTCTCGATGTTGATGCTGGTGACCGCTGACAACCTTGTGCAGATGTTCTTTGGTTGGGAAGGCGTGGGCGTCGCGTCTTATCTTTTGATCGGTTTCTACTACCGCAAACCAACTGCTAATGCCGCGGCTATCAAGGCGTTCGTGGTCAACCGCGTTGGTGACTTTGGTTTCGCATTGGGTATCTTTGCGCTTTATCTGGTGACAGACAGCGTCAAGTTTACAGATATTTTCGCGGCAATCCCTGATCTGCAAGATCACACGCTGACATTCCTTTGGGGTGACTGGAACACACTGAACCTGATTGCGTTCTTGTTGTTCATTGGTGCGATGGGTAAATCGGCGCAGTTGTTCCTGCACACATGGTTACCTGACGCGATGGAAGGTCCGACACCTGTGTCAGCCCTGATCCACGCCGCGACGATGGTTACCGCGGGTGTATTCTTGGTCTGCCGCATGTCACCGCTGATGGAATATGCGCCTCAGGCCACGAACTTTATCGTGTTCATTGGTGCCAGCACAGCATTCTTTGCCGCGACCGTTGGTTTGGTTCAAAACGACATCAAGCGTGTCATCGCGTATTCGACCTGTTCGCAGCTTGGCTATATGTTTGTGGCCGCTGGATTGGGTGCTTATTCGGTAGCGATGTTCCACCTGCTGACCCACGCATTCTTTAAGGCGATGTTGTTCCTTGGCGCCGGTTCGGTGATCCACTCAATGCATCACGAACAAGACATGCGTAATTATGGCGGTTTGCGTCATAAGATCCCAAAAACATTTGCGATGATGATGATCGGTACGCTGGCCATTACAGGTGTTGGCATTCCGCTGCTTTATGTGGGCTTTCCGATTGGTTTCGCAGGCTTCGTGTCCAAAGACGCAATCATCGAAACCGCTTATGCGGGCACCGCTGGCGGCTATGCGTTCTGGATGCTGGTTGTTGCGGCACTGATGACAAGCTTCTACAGCTGGCGTTTGATGTTCATGACCTTCTACGGCACCCCACGCGGCGATGCGCATACACACGAGCACGCACATGAAAGCCCCAATTCGATGTTGGTTCCACTTTATGTGCTGGCCGTCGGCGCGATCTTTAGCGGCATGGTCTGGTATGGGTCATTCTTTGGTGCCACCAATAAGGTCGCTAAGTTCTTTGGCGTGCCGTATGCTGCCGAAGCGTCCGAGCACAACACTGCCGAAGCGGGCGATGACGCAGTTCAAGGCGAAGAAACTGCACATGACACGGATGCAAAGGCAGAAAAGCCGCATTACAACTTTGCTGGCACACCGGGTGAGGGGGCGATTTTTGTTGCACCTGAAAACCATGTCATAAACGAGGCGCATGAAGTTCCTATTTGGGTCAAACTCGCGCCGTTCATTGCGATGCTGGCGGGACTTGGTCTGGCGTATCAAATGTATATCCGCCGCCCAGATTGGCCGCACAAGTTGGCGACACAGCAGGCACCACTTTACCAGTTCTTGCTGAACAAGTGGTACTTTGACGAAATCTACAACTTTGCCATCATCAAGCCGACCCTCGCATTGGGCCGACTGCTGTGGAAGCAGGGCGACACCAAAACAATCGACGGCGGCATCAACGGGCTTGCTATGGGGATTATTCCATTCTTCACGCGGCTCGCGGGTCGCGCGCAGTCGGGCTATATCTTTACCTACGCTTTTGCGATGGTCGTCGGGATTACCGCAATGTTGACCTGGATGACGCTGTTCGGGGGAGCAAACTAATGGGTAACCTACTTTCCCTCACAACGTTCCTGCCGCTTTTAGGGGCAGTGATTCTGGCGCTGTTCTTGCGCGGCGATGACGAAGCTGCGCAGCGCAACGCGAAGTGGGTGGCGCTTGTCACCACCGCGGTGACGTTCCTGACATCGCTGTTTATCCTCGGCAATTTTGATGCCAGCAACACGGGTTTCCAGATGGTGGAACAACGTGACTGGCTGCTGGGGCTTCAGTACAAAATGGGCGTCGATGGTATTTCGATCCTGTTTGTGATGTTGACGACATTCTTGATGCCGCTCGTCATCGCGTCCTGTTGGAATGTGACGACCCGCGTCAAAGAATACATGATTGCGTTTCTGTTGCTTGAAACACTGATGCTCGGTGTGTTTATGGCGCTTGATCTGGTGCTGTTCTATCTGTTCTTCGAAGCAGGCCTGATCCCGATGTTCCTGATCATCGGTATCTGGGGCGGCAAGAACCGGATTTACGCATCCTTCAAGTTCTTCCTTTATACCTTCCTTGGCTCGGTTTTGATGCTTGTGGCAATGGTTGCGATGTTCTCTGAGGCGGGCACGACTGACATTCCAACGCTGATGACGTTCACCTTCGAAACCGAGAACTTTAGTATTCTTGGTGTGCAAATTATCGGTGGCATGCAGACTCTGATGTGGCTGGCTTTCTTTGCAAGCTTCGCGGTCAAAATGCCGATGTGGCCGGTGCATACGTGGCTGCCTGATGCTCACGTGCAGGCGCCAACAGCGGGTTCTGTCGTACTTGCGGCGATCTTGTTGAAGATGGGCGGCTATGGCTTCCTGCGCTTCAGCCTGCCGATGTTCCCAGTGGGATCAGAAGTCATGGGCCCGATGGTTCTGTGGCTGTCCGCAATCGCGATTGTCTATACTTCACTGGTCGCGCTGGTCCAAGAAGACATGAAAAAGCTGATTGCTTATTCGTCGGTCGCCCACATGGGTTTCGTGACGATGGGTATCTTTGCGGTGAACCAACAAGGCCTTGATGGTGCGATTTTCCAGATGATCAGCCACGGCTTTATCTCGGGCGCATTGTTCCTATGCGTCGGTGTGATCTACGACCGGATGCATACCCGCGAAATTGATGCTTACGGCGGTCTGGTCAACCGGATGCCGGCTTACGCGCTGATCTTTATGTTCTTCACGATGGCAAATGTTGGCCTACCGGGGACATCTGGTTTCGTTGGCGAATTCCTGACACTGGTCGGTATCTTCCAAGTGAACACTTGGGTGGCGGCAGTCGCGACCTCTGGCGTGATCTTGTCGGCTGCTTATGCGCTGTGGCTATACCGCCGCGTTGTGATGGGTGACCTGATCAAGGAAAGCCTGCGTACAATCACGGACATGGGGACACGCGAGCGGGTGATTTTTGCTCCGCTGGTCTTTATGACACTGCTCTTGGGTGTGTACCCCGCACTTGTTCTCGACATCACTGGCCCAAGCGTTGCGGCGCTGGTCGTCAATTACGAAACTGCTGTGGCAGCCTTTGAGGCCGCCACACAGTTAGCTTCGAATTAAGGAAGGCCCACGATGATTGGCGCTGATATCCAAATCCTGATGCCCGAGATTGTACTGGCGGTCTTTGCAATGGCCGCATTGCTGATCGCGGTTTACACTACCAAAGACGCGCTTGCGCCGCTGCTGACGTGGACAACGTCCGCGCTGTTTGTGTTGCTGGCCATTTGGATCGGTGTGAACGGGCAAGGCACGAACGTCGCCTTCGGCGGTATGTTTATCGACGATGGCTTTGCACGCTTTGCTAAGATCCTAATCTTGATGTCTGCTGCTGCGGTTTTGCTGATGTCAGAAAGCTATATGCAGCAACGTGGATTGTTGAAATTCGAATACCCTATTTTGGTCGCTTTGGCTGTGGTCGGTATGATGGTTATGGTGTCTGCAGGCGACCTGATGGCGCTTTATATGGGCCTAGAGCTGCAGTCGCTTGCCCTTTACGTGGTCGCATCCTTGCGCCGCGATAGTGCTAAATCGACCGAAGCTGGCCTGAAGTATTTCGTGCTTGGCGCATTGTCGTCAGGCTTGCTGCTTTACGGTGCGTCGCTGACATACGGCTTTGCAGGTACGACACTGTTTTCCGGCATCATTGAGGCGACAGCCGATGGCGCGTCACTCGGGATGCTGTTTGGTGTGGTGTTCATGTTGGCGGGCTTTGCCTTCAAGGTTTCTGCAGCCCCCTTCCACATGTGGACACCCGACGTTTACGAAGGCTCGCCGACACCTGTGACCGCGTTCTTTGCGACGGCCCCCAAGGTCGCGGCGATGGCGCTGTTTGCGCGTGTTGTGCATGATGCCTTTGGCAATATCGTGAGCGACTGGCAGCAGATCGTGGCGTTCCTGTCCGTGATTTCGATGTTCCTTGGCGCGATTGCAGCGATTGGGCAAACCAATATCAAACGCCTGATGGCTTATTCATCCATTGCGCACATGGGCTTTGCGCTGATGGGTTTGGCGGCTGGAACGGCCTTTGGTGTTCAGGCGATGCTGATTTATATGGCGATCTACGTGACGATGAATATCGGCACCTTCGCTTTCATCTTGTCGATGGAACGTGATGGGCGGCCTGTGACGGACATCCAAAGCCTGCGCATGTATTCCAAGCGCCAGCCACTGCGCGCTTTGGCGATGCTTGTCTTGATGTTTAGCCTTGCTGGTGTTCCACCGATGGTTGGTTTCTTCGGTAAGTTCTACGTGTTGCGCGCGGCATACGATGGTGGGCTTGCATGGCTCGCTGTGGCGGGTGTGGTCGCGTCCGTGATCGGCGCATTCTACTATATTCGCATCGTTTACTTCATGTACTTCGGTGATGAGGGCGAGCAGCTGGACAGCAAAATGAACCCTGTGTTGTGGGCCTTTTTGATGGGCTCTGCGGCGGCGATGGTCTTTGGTGTTGTGAACCTGTTCGGCATCGAACCGATTGCAGCCGCAGCGGCGGCAACACTTGTCAATTAAAGACACCGGACACGGGCATTGGCCAGAAGGCTATGCCCGCGTCGTGCTCGACAGCGTTGATAGCACAATGGCAGAGGCGGCACGCCGCGCGCCCACGATAGACCGCCCAACGTGGATTGTGGCCAAGACCCAGACCGCCGCGCGCGGACGGCGGGGCAGACCTTGGATCGTTCCCGAAGGGAACTTGAACGCCACATTGATATTTAGTCCCGAGGCGACTGCGGCAGAGGCTGCAAAGCGGTCCTTTTTGGCGGCGAACGCGCTTTATCAAGCGCTCGCAATCTATGTGCCCTCGGAGAAACTCAGCCTAAAATGGCCCAATGATGTGTTGCTGTCTGGCGGCAAAGTCGCCGGCATTTTATTGGAAAGCAGCGGGCAGGGCCCGTTTGTGGATTGGTTGTCGATCGGGATCGGTGTGAACCTTAAGCACACGCCCGAAGGTGTGACCGATGCCAGTTTTGCCCCAACCAGCTTGATGGGATCAGGTGGCTGGGAAGTCGAACCGCTTGATTTCCTCGCAACGCTTGCCGACGCTTATGCTACGCAAGAAGCCAAGCTATTGCGCATGGGATTTGGACGCATCCGCGAAGACTGGCTATCGCAAGCCGCTCGTCTGGGCGAAGTTATCACCGCACGCACTGGCCGCGAGGACGTGACGGGTATCTTTGACAGCATCGACAAAGACGGCAACCTTGTGCTGATCACAGGCACTGGCCCGCGCGCAATTTCAGCGGCGGACGTATTTTTCTAAGATGGAGGGCGGCTGATGTTACTGGCAATCGACTGCGGCAATACCAATACGGTGTTTTCAATCTGGGACGGAAAGACGTTCATCGCAATTTGGCGCACCAGCACCGAATGGCAGCGCACGGCGGATCAATACTATGTCTGGCTGTCGACCCTAATGCGGTTTCAAAAAGTAGATGTCGACATCGACGAGGTGATCGTCAGTTCGACCGTGCCGCGTGTGGTGTTCAATCTCCGGGTTTTTGCTGATCGCTATTATAACTGCCGTCCCTTGGTTGTCGGAAAATCCGATTGCCTGTTGCCTGCGCAGCCGCGCGTTGATGCAGGCACGCAAGTTGGACCTGACCGCTTGGTGAATACCGCAGGAGCCTATGACCGTTTTGGCGGTGATTTGATTGTTGTGGATTTTGGCACTGCGACCACTTTTGACGTCGTTGCAGCTGATGGGGCCTATGTGGGCGGCGTGATTGCACCGGGCGTGAACCTGTCGCTCGAGGCGTTGCACAATGCCGCCGCCGCCTTGCCGCACGTTGATATTTCGAGACCGCAGGCGGTGATTGGCACCAATACGGTCGCCTGCATGCAGTCGGGCGTCTTTTGGGGTTACATCGGGTTGGTTCGCGAGATATGTGCGCGGATCAAGGCCGAACGAGGCGTGCCAATGCAAGTGATCTCAACCGGTGGGTTGGCGCCATTGTTTCAGCAGGCCGAAAAGCTATTTGATGCTTATGACGACGATCTGACAATCCACGGCCTGACCGTGATCCACAAGTATAACAAGGAAAACGCATGACCGACCGCCTGATTTATCTGCCTCTTGGGGGCGCCGGCGAAATTGGCATGAACGCCTATGTTTATGGTTATGGCGCACCCGGCAAGGAGCGACTGATTGTGGTCGATCTGGGTGTGACTTTCCCAGACATGGACAGCACACCGGGCGTTGATCTGATCCTGCCGGATATTGCATGGCTTGAGGCGCGCAAAGCGCAGATCGAAGGCATCTTTATCACGCACGCGCACGAAGACCATGTCGGTGCAATCGGGCACTATTGGGAACGTTTGGGTGCGCCGGTTTACGCGCGGGCCTTCACGGCCAATATTGCGCGGCGCAAGCTGGACGAGCATGGCCATCCTGCAAGTGTGGTCAAAGTTGTTGGCGTCTACCCCGAGGTGATAACCTGTGGCCCGCTCAAGGTGTCGTATCTGCCGATCAGCCACTCGATTCCTGAAAGTGCTGGTTTGTTAATCGATACACCAGAGGGCCGCGTGCTGCATTCGGGTGATTTCAAAATTGATGAAACGCCAATTGTCGGCGATCCGTGGAATGAGGCCCTTTGGGAAGAAGTTTCCAAAGACGGTGTCAAAGCCCTGATTTGCGATAGTACCAATGTGTTTTCCCGCGAGGCGGGTCGGTCAGAGTCAACAATTGGCGATGCGATCGCTGACATGATGAAACAGGCGGGCGGCATGGTTGTTGCCACGACGTTTGCCTCGAACATTGCGCGTTTGAAGACATTGGCGATGGCTGCCCAAAAGGCCGACCGTTCGGTCGTGCTCTTGGGTCGCGCGATGCGCCGGATGGTTGAAGCGGCTACAGAAGTCGGTATCCTCACCGGGTTCCCACCGGTCGTGTCACCAGAAGATGCGCTGAACATGCCACGTGAAAACGTGATGTTGTTGGTCACCGGCAGCCAAGGCGAACGCCGCGCGGCATCTGCGCAATTGGCGCAAGGGTCCTATATGGGACTGAAGCTTAAGGATGGCGATACATTCTTGTTCTCGTCCAAGACGATCCCGGGCAATGAACGCGGCGTGATCCGTATCATGAACCAACTGTCCGAACTTGGCGTTGATGTTATTGATGATGCGGGAGGCAAATACCACGTCTCCGGGCATGCGAACCGCCCTGATTTGCAGCGTCTGCATAACATCGTGAAACCGCAAATTCTGATCCCGATGCACGGCGAACACCGTCACTTGCGCGAGCATGTCAAACTGGGCGGCGAAAGCGGGCTTGCGGGCATCGTAGCCGTCAACGGCATGATGATCGACTTGTCCGGTAACCGCGCAACAGTGGCTGAATACATCGAAACTGGCCGGACTTATCTTGATGGATCTGTTCAGGTTGGCGCGATGGACGGCATCGTGCGCGACCGTATCCGCATGGCGCTGAACGGGCATATGATCGTGACGCTGATCATCGACGAAAACGATGAGCCGCTGGGTGATCCGTGGGTCGAGACCTCTGGTTTGGCCGAGACAGGGCGCAACAACGCAGCTTTGGTTGAAGTCGTCGAACAAGATTTGAGCCAGTTTGTGAACCGCGCCAATGCCAAGACATTGCGCGATGATGTGAAGCTGGAGAAAGAGTTGAAGACGATTGCACGGCGGTCTGCCCATGGCGAAATTGGGAAGAAACCCGAAGTAACTGTGATCGTGTCGCGGTTAGGGGCGTAAAAAAAGGCCGGGGATAAAACCCCGGCCTTTTGATTAAACTATAGACTGTATTAGTCGGGAGTGATCCCGACTATTTTAATCCTTCGCCCGATCCGCAAAGCTTAATGCGATGAACGCTGGCGTTTCTTCACCCATACCAATGATCTTTGGGCCGTTATCACGGCGATCGTTCCCACGGCCACGTCCGCCGCGTGAACGCTCTTCACGTGGTTTGTGAGTGTGCTCGGGTTTTGGTTCAGATTTCACTTCTACTTTTACGTCTGCTTTTACGTCTGCTTTGACTTCTGGCGCAGGTGCTGCTGCAGGCTTGGTCTCTGCGACTTTTACATCTTCGACCTTCGGCTCTGACTTGCGGCGGTTGCGCGTGCGCTTTGGCGTGTCTTCGGTCTTTTCAACTTCTGACGGTGCTGCTGGGGCAGTGGCAGGGGCCGCGGATCTGCCCATTGGGCTGTCCAGGCGCGGGATCGTTGTTTTGACCAGACGTTCCACATCCTCGAGGTTTTTCTCGTCGCGTGGCACGCAAATCATGATCGCGGTGCCAGATCGGCCGGCACGACCTGTGCGACCAATCCGGTGCACATAGTCTTCGGCATGGCTGGGCACATCAAAGTTAAACACGTGCGTTACAGCTGGAATGTCCAAGCCGCGCGCAGCCACATCAGACGCCACAAGGATGCGCAAATCGTTGTCGCGGAACTTGTCCAGCGTCTTGGTCCTGTGGCTTTGTTCCAGATCGCCGTGGATAGGAGCCGCGTTATAGCCCCATTTATTCAGTGACTTAGATACGAGGTCGACATCAGACTTGCGATTACAAAAGATGATCGCGTTCGTGCAGGCATCGCCTTCAGCATCGATCAGCTTACGCAGCAATTCGCGTTTCTCTGTCGGTTCTTTTGGTTTGGCAGAGCCTTTGAACATCACAACACCTTGCTTGATGTTCACGTTCGTTGTCGCGGCACGGGCGACTTCGATCTTGGCGGGATTCGACAAAAACGTGTTTGTGATCCGTTCAATTTCGGGGGCCATTGTTGCGCTAAAGAACAGGGTTTGGCGGGTGAAAGGCGTGCGTTTGAAAATCTCTTCGATGTCGGGGATGAAACCCATGTCCAGCATGCGGTCGGCTTCGTCGACAACCATGATTTTCACATCGGTCAGAATCAATTTACCGCGCTCGAGGTGGTCCAACAAACGACCGGGTGTCGCGATCAACACGTCCACACCTTTGTCGATCAATTTGTCTTGGTCTCTGAAGCTTGTGCCGCCGATCAACAAGGCTTTGGTCAGCTTTGTGTATTTGGCGTAAGTGTCAAAGTTTTCAGCAACTTGCGCGGCCAATTCGCGTGTCGGCGCTAGGATCAACGAGCGTGGCATCCGTGCGCGTGCGCGCCCGCGACCCAGCAGCGTAATCATTGGCAGCGTGAATGCGGCCGTCTTGCCGGTGCCGGTTTGGGCAATGCCCAGAACGTCGCGGCCTTCAAGGGCAGGGACAATTGCGCCGACCTGAATGGGGGTGGGGGTGTCGTAGCCTGTTTCGGCAACGGCCTTGAGAACCTTGGCGTCAAGGTTCAAATCAGTAAACTTGGTCATATACGTCCTATGTCTGCGGATCGGTCCGCAAAGGTGAAAGGACGCTTTATGATCGCGTCCCGCGTCAGCAGTCATTTTTGACTGTGCTTTCAGCTAACTTAATTGCTTCACTGCGTCAAGAAGACCCCTGTTGCCACATGTATTAGCGCGGCGTTGTTGCCGTTTCACGCATTAAGGCAAATCGCCGAAAAACACTGCCATCATCTTGGTTCAACAGTTCCAGCAAATGCAGAACCAATCGCCCCGTTGCAGGCGCTTTGGACGCATCACGCCACAAAGGTGCAAGCAGATGGGCCTCGAGGTCTCCATTGAGGACCGAGAAATCTTTCATTCCCATGGGAAGTGGCGCTTTGTTGCGGTCTTCAATGCGGAAAGGGTCTTGCGGCGGAAGACCAGAAAAGCACCGTTCAGCCTCGAAAATTTTCATCAACGAGAAAAGCATGTTCATGCGTGCGGCAAGGTTGCGGTCAGCCTCTGATGGGCCGTGTTCAGCAAAGGAAATCACCGCCGAAATCAGCCAGCGGGACGGTAGGTTTTGCAGCAGCCAGTCTTCCTCCTCGGTCCATAGGCGCAAGAATAGCGCGGGCGCAAAGTCAGGGTAGGTATGTTTGCGCAGGTGAGAGACCAAAAGCCCGTGCAGCAAAGCCAGTTCGCAGTGGCCCGCCAATTCGCCCAGCAACATGTGACGTTTCTTGGCGACACGGCTTAGCCCTTCGGGGCGCGGCAGAATTTGGGCGGGCAGCGGCTGGCCTTTGAGCGAGCTGAAATCAACATCGATCGGTGGCAGGTCAGGTCCGGTCAGCAATGCGCGCCGTTTTTGGTATTGTGGGACAAGTGACCCTATACCGCCGGGGAATGTCTGGGTTGGTTTGCGCACGAAGTGGCCTCTTGGTGATGTGAAAGTGACGTGTCGCTGTGCCTATTCATGACGGGTCTTGGAAATGGCGTCCAGTACCTGTTGAAATTGCTGCGCTGGAACTGTGCCTGCGTAACGCCCACGCCGCCCGAAAACCCGTAAAGGTAAACCAGTGCGGGCAGCGATTCGAAAGCCTGCTTCGGTCAAATTGATGACACCGATTTCAGCCCTTTGGCAGCCATCAATGCAGTGCGTCAGCAGCCGGTCATGGCGTTGATAATCCAGTCTGACATTGCCGGAATACATCGAGTTGATGATTGGTCCGTTGGGAACACGGCGCCGAACGTTGGTCAGGACACCAAAGGCACGTTCTCCGTTACGCGCGATTGACACAGGCCGCACGGTCATGATCGCTTTCGCGTCGCGAAAAATCTCGCGCTCCGGCGTGACGATCTGGGCGAACCCAGTCCAGCTGTCCGTGCTGGCAATAACGCTTTGAGGCGGTGCGCAGGCGCCCAACCCGAACATCAAAAAGAAAAGGTACCGCCGCATGACATATCTTGGCAGCGATATGGTTAATTAGTCGTTAAACCATCATTTCTTTTGTCGCGGTGAGCGTCACATCAGGATAGTCGCGGCCAACGCGGTCGATGTCCCACTGCAGTCGCGTCAGATAAACGGTGTCGCCGTCATTATCGGTCGCGATGTGCTGCTTGTTGGCGTTGACGAATTTGTCGACTGCGATCTGTTCGCCTGCTACCCAACGCGCCGATGTGAACTGTGAAGGTTCAAACCGGACGGGCAGGCCATATTCCAACTCAATCCGGCTGGCGAGGACCTCGAATTGCAGCGGGCCAACGACGCCGACGATGAACCCTGATCCAAAGGTCGGTTTAAAGATTTTGGCAGCACCTTCTTCGGCGAATTGCATCAGCGCCTTTTCAAGGTGCTTGGCTTTCAGCGGGTCACCTGCACGGCAGGTTTGCAGCAATTCGGGCGCAAATGACGGAATGCCTGAGACGCGGATCGCCTCGCCCTCGGTCAGCGTATCACCGATCCGCAGTTGCCCATGGTTCGGGATACCAATGATGTCGCCGGCCCATGCTTCTTCGGCCAATTCGCGATCAGCGGCAAGGAACAGAACCGGATTTGTGATCGACATTTGTTTTTTGGAACGGACATGGGTCAGCTTCATACCGCGTTTAAAATGCCCCGAGGCAAGCCGCAAGAACGCCACGCGGTCGCGATGTTTTGGGTCCATGTTCGCCTGCACTTTGAAAACGAATCCTGTGACGTTCTTTTCTTCAGGCGCGATGTTACGCGGGGTGGCCGACTGGATTTGCGGCTCGGGCCCATAGGTCGCGATCCCGTCCATCAGTTCTTTGACCCCAAACGAGTTCATCGCAGAGCCGAACCAGATCGGCGTCATCGATCCGTTCAACAGCGCTTCGCGATCA
Source organism: uncultured Yoonia sp. (assembly GCA_965364065.1). Lineage (GTDB taxonomy): Bacteria > Pseudomonadota > Alphaproteobacteria > Rhodobacterales > Rhodobacteraceae > Yoonia. The sequence continues at coordinate 30,522 of CBDTVI010000004.1, forward strand.
AGCTTGGGGAGTAATTCTTTTGCCATCTCGATTTCTTCGAGGAACTTTTCAAGCAAATGTGCTGGCACATGATCGGCTAGTTTTGGATCATCAAGTCCACTGATCTGGATGCTTTCGGCGACCTTGTTGCGGTCCGCACGGTCCATCAATTCCAGCTTGTCGCGCAAGATATCATAGCAGCCAATGAACTCGCGGCCGACACCAATCGGCCAAGAGGCGGGAGTGACGTCAATCGCTAGGTTTTCTTGGATTTCGTCAATTATCTCGAAGGTATCGCGGCTTTCGCGGTCCATTTTGTTGCAAAATGTCAAGATTGGTAGGTCGCGCAAACGGCATACTTCGAACAGCTTTTGCGTTTGGCTTTCCACACCTTTGGCACCGTCGATGACCATCACGGCGGCATCGACAGCCGTCAGCGTGCGGTAAGTATCTTCGGAAAAATCAGAGTGGCCGGGCGTGTCCACCAGATTGAATCTGTAGTGTTCAAAATCAAATGACATCGCAGAGGCCGAAACCGAAATGCCGCGATCCTTTTCCATCTGCATAAAGTCTGACCGCGTCCGCCGTGCTTCGCCTTTGGCACGCACCTGACCCGCCATCTGAATAGCGCCACCATAAAGGAGGAATTTTTCAGTCAGCGTCGTCTTGCCTGCGTCGGGATGCGAGATAATCGCAAAGGTCCGGCGGCGGGCGATCTCAGGGGGAAGGGGCGGGCGATTTGTCATGGATCACGCTTTATGCGCTTGGCGCGAAAAGGGCAATCGCGGTGCAGCGCTTAACGAAAGTTTCGCAAAGTATTGCTAGGGCTAGGTGATGATTGGGCGTTTTTCAAATTTTCTCATAGTCGTCAGCGCTTGGCTTTGGCTTTCCGGTTGCGGCGGCGGGGGTGGTGCCGCAGGCGGCGGCAGCGGTGGTGGACCTAAACCTGATCCGCGTC
>CBDTVI010000005.1:0-30794 GCA_965364065.1 uncultured Yoonia sp.
GCATGCCTGCCGAGATTGGCAAACTGTGGGAAGACGGCACAACGATGCTGAAAGATGCGGGCGCCAAGGTCGTTGAGATCACGCTGCCGCACACCAAGTATGCCTTGCCTGCCTACTATGTGATCGCGCCCGCAGAGGCGTCATCGAACCTTGCGCGCTATGATGGTGTCCGTTTTGGCCACCGTGCGACACTCGCCGCAGGGGACGGCATCACAGAGATGTACGAAAAAACCCGCGCCGAAGGTTTCGGTCCAGAGGTGCAGCGTCGCGTTATGGTTGGCACATATGTGCTGTCTGCAGGCTTCTATGACGCTTATTATAACCGTGCACGGCGTGTGCGCGCGTTGATCAAGCAAGACTTTGACAGGGTGTTTGCAGACGGTGTTGATGCGATTTTGACGCCCGCCACACCGTCAGCGGCCTTTGGATTGGGCGAAATGACGAACGCCGATCCCATCCAGATGTATCTGAATGATGTGTTCACTGTGACAGTCAACTTGGCTGGTTTGCCAGGGATTGCGGTACCGATTGGGCAGGATGCACAAGGCCTGCCACTGGGGCTGCAATTGATTGGCCGTCCTTGGGAAGAGGGCGAATTGCTGAATGTAGCCTATAGCCTTGAGCAGTCGGCTGGATTTGTGGCCAAACCTACAAAGTGGTGGTAGGCTTTTTATTAATAAAAGCAGTGAAGCAGGTATGGTAATGATAAAATCAGGCGTTTTTATTTCAGTCACAGCGCTGGTTCTTGCCGCGTGTTCACCGGTCGTGGTTCCAACGGAACGCGGTGTCGGGTTCGATGACGCGGCGAACCGCGCGCTGCGCGAGGCGCAGTTGTCCGCATCGGTCGGCAGTATTGTGCCGCCGCCGCAGGTGAATTCGATCCCGTCGCAAGCGCCATTCCTGCGTTCTAGTGGATCATCTGCAATTGCGGGCGCTGAACTTGCTGCAGCTGGCATTGGACAAAGTGCGCAACCAGACTTGCCCGCCAATCTGGGCGCTGATCCATTGCGCACGCAAGGTTTGGACGCATCCCCCAGCAATCCCGCGCCGGAGCTGGCAAATTCCACTGGCCTGTCCGACGAGCAGAATTTTGACGCGGTCGCTGGCCGTGAAACCATCGAAAGCGATGCAGAGCGTCGTGCAGCACAAGCCGCAGTGCGCCAACAAGTCGCCCCAACCGAGGTGCCGCAGCGCCCGCGCAATGTTGGCCCTGATATCGTTGAATATGCGCTAAGCGCCCCCAATATACTTGGGCAGGAATGGTACAGCCGATCGCTCTTGTCTGGTGGCGGGCGGTTCCGCCGGAACTGTGCTGGCTATAGCACGCCTGATGATGCGCAGCGTGATTTCCTTTCGCGCGGTGGACCTGACCGTGACCGTCGCGGTATTGACCCCGATGGCGACGGCTTTGCCTGCGGTTGGGATCCTGCACCTTTCATCCTGACGTTCAGCAACTGAGGCTGACAACGCGATCTTCGCCCAATTGCGGGCCACGTCGGGAGGGCGCTAAGCCCGATCTGGTCGTGATCCACTATACTGCGATGATGTCCGCCAGTGCGGCCGCAGATACATTGTGCAACCCTGACAACGAAGTTTCGGCACACTATCTGATTGCTGAAGACGGTGAAGTTCTGTCGCTAGTCCCAGAGGCAATGCGTGCTTGGCATGCAGGTGCAGGGCAATGGGGTGCGACCTTAGACGTAAACAGCCATTCTATCGGGATCGAGCTGTCGAACACAGGCTTTGCCCCATTTGCAGCAGCTCAGATGGATGCGCTGACGGATTTGCTGAAAGGTATCAATGCGCGCTGGGCTGTCCGACCAGAACGTGTGATTGGGCATTCCGACATGGCACCGGGTCGCAAGATTGATCCTGGACCGCGGTTTGATTGGCGCAGGCTGGCGCGCGAAGGGCTGTCGGTTTGGCCTCAGGCCCAAGAACTGCCCCTAGATGTCGACGCTGCCCGTTTCGCAGCAGCCATGGCAACCTTTGGATATACTGCAACAGATGATCCAGAACTGATGCTGGCAACTTTTCGTTTACGCTTTCGACCGCGCCATGCCGGCCCGCTTGATGCCGTTGATCTTGCGATGATCACTGACCTTGCCACACGCTTTCCCGTTGACGTGAACGCGGCTGTCGCCTAACTGCATTTTTGCGCGGATGGCTGGATGACTGCGGCAGCAATGTCGAGGAAAGTCCGGACTCCAAAAAGCACGGTGCCGGGTAACGCCCGGCGGGGGTAACCCTAGGGACAGCGCCACAGAGAACAGACTACCTGCGTCGCATCTATGGTGCGCATTCGTCAAAGCGCAGGAAAAGGTGAAACGGTGGGGTAAGAGCCCACCGCGCGAGCGGCAACGTAAGCGGCACGGCAAGCCCCACCGGGAGCAATGCCAAATAGGGACCTCGCGTCGCAAGACGGGGATGCTTGAACCCCAGACGGTCCGGGTTGGCAGCTAGAGGGCGCTTGGTAACAGGCGCTTAAGATGAATGGTCATCCATCTGTGGGCAACTACAGTGGACAAAATCCGGCTTATAGGCCGTCCGCGCATATTCCCCACGTATAAACGTGGGTTTACGGTTGACTCGGCCCCCCGCGAGGGTAAAAGGCAGCTTCAATGTTATTCACGCGATGTGCCGCATGCGGCCCGCAACGAGGAGAGATGAGCCATGGCGAAGCCTACCACCATCAAAATCCGCCTGAACTCCACTGCGGGTACCGGGCATTTCTACGTCACCAAAAAGAATGCACGTACAATGACTGAAAAAATGGTCGTTAATAAGTACGATCCAGTTGTGCGCAAGCACGTGGAATATAAGGAAGGCAAGATCAAGTAATTGATCGCCTGACTGCAAGTGATTTGGCCGCGCATTAGCGCGGCCTTTTGCGTTTTAAGGGGTCAGCCTAGCAAGGTCGCCGCCAGAATCACGATCAACGCGATTTGTGCAATCAACGTCAGCATCATCCCGTACATGCGCAGCCGCCAATGTGTGCCGTCGATCGCAAAATAGATGGCATGCATGATGCGCCCAACGATAAGCAGGATTGCCGCGCCAAGAAGGGCGGGCGCAGCGGCGCCCTGTGCCTCTGACAGGCCCATCAGGATCAGGGCGATCGGCAGCTGCTCAACCGCGTTGGCATGGCCTCTGATGGCCTTTGTCAGCGGGCGGTCGTTGTTGTCGCCCAAGACTACCCCGTCGCGCCTGCGCAGCTGGATAACCTTTGAAGTCAGCATCAGGATAAGCAGACCAGCAAGGACGGCAGTGAAGGAAGTAATGGTTAACGTCATGGTCGGAATTTCACTTTCACAAACGAAAAAGGGGCTGATGTTGCCATCAGCCCCCAATCACTAGAGTTATTCAATTTCTATTCGCGGCTGCCGAACAATTGCAGCAAGAACATGAACATGTTGATAAAGTCGAGGTACAGGTTCAACGCACCCATAATCGCAGCTTTTGCCAACCATTCTTTGTCAGCAGATGCGGCGTGTGCCACGTACTCGTTCTTGATCTTCTGCGTGTCGTAGGCTGTCAGACCTGCAAAGATCAACACACCTAGGATTGAGATCGCAAACATGATTGCAGGGGACTGCAAGAAGATGTTGACGATCATCGCGACAACCAGACCAATCACACCCATGATCAGGAATGTGCCCCAACCAGAAATGTCTTTCTTCGTGGTGTAGCCGTAGAGGCTAAGACCTGCGAACGCGATTGATGTAATCAAAAAGACCTGTGCAATCGAAAAGCCTGTGAAGGCCACAAAGATCCACGCCATCGACAGACCCATAACGGATGCGAATGCGTAGAAAAATGTTTGTGCTGCTGCCGCAGAAAAGCGGTTAATCATTGCGCCGAAGCCAAAAACCATGGCGAGCGGTGCGAACATCACGATCCAGCCCAGCATGTTTGGTGCGAGTGTGACGGGATTGCGGAACAAACCCAGCAGCGCAGGCGATGTGCCTACAGCCCAAGCGACCGCAAATGTCAGCAACATGCCCACGGACATTGTGCCGTAGACCTTGTTCATGTGGGCGCGCAGTCCCGCATCGATTTCAGCCGTGCGTACGCCGCCGACCGTTCTAATTGTATCAAATTGAGCCATTGAGACCTCCAAAATAAACAGCGGCACCGTAAAGCGGTATCCTTGACTAAGATATTGGCAGGGATCGGCCGCATTTCAAGGCCAGAGTGGCCCTATGGCCGTATTTCTGATCGTTTTGAGCGGGAATGTCGCAGGCAACCCGAAATTGCGGCTATTGTTGCCAGTGGTTTGGGGCATTCCAAGAAAGTTTCCGGCTTTCAGTTACGGCCTGTTCACGGCTTACACCGATATCGCAAAGGATATGAGCGTCAAGTGCAGCGAGCTGGCGGCGCTGATGTGCGAGGGCAAAGAAATGGCCGACCCGTGTGCGCAATGACATGCGCTTTGGTTGGCAAGTGGACCGGACTTGGGTGTTCTCTAAGGAGAGGTTCATAACATTCCCTTTCGTGATGTATGGGGCGTTTCATATTTTGATACTTGATAGATAGGGCAGCTGCATACATAATGAAAATGAATGTTATTGAATTTTGATATCAAGGATTGTGATATGGCGCGAAATTTGGATATGACTGCACTGCGCTCTTTTGTGGCGGTCGCTGATGCAGGTGGTGTTACCCGTGCGGCGGGTATTTTGAACCTGACGCAATCGGCGGTCTCGATGCAGCTTAAGCGGTTAGAGGAATCGTTAAACCTTGCGCTTTTGGATCGCTCTGCGCGGACTATCGGGCTGACACCTGCGGGTGAACAACTGTTGGGCTACGCGCGCAATATGCTGAAAATCAATGATGAGGTTCTGAACCGTCTGACCGCGACAGAGTTCGAGGGAGAGCTGAAACTCGGTGTGCCCCATGACATCATCTATCCCGTCGTGCCTGCGGTACTTAAGCGGTTCGCAGCTGAATTTCCACGCATGCAGGTTCGTCTGATTTCTGCGCCAACACGCAAACTACTGAGCATGTTCGGCCGGGGCGAGGTTGATTTGATTCTGACCACCGAAGAAACTTGCGGCTCTGGTGGGCGTGCATTGGTGCAGCTGCCGTTGCAGTGGATTGGTGCGATTGACGGGCAGTCTTGGCGCAAACAACCATTGCCCATCGCCTTTTGCACCAACTGCATTTTCCGAAGTGGTGTGCTGCAAGCGCTGAACGAGGACGGCATTAATTGGCATATGTCGGTCGATTCGGAAATGGACAACGCAGTCGAGGCGGCAGTCAGCGCTGATCTCGCAGTGCATGTCGCACTGAAGGGCAGTCTGCCGCCTCATACAGAAGTCATTGATCACGGTGGCCTTTTGCCGGCGTTGAAGTCGCAAAATATCAATCTTTACGTTCTGAAACCCGAAGATCACCCAAGTGCGGCAATGGCAGATATCATTCAGCGTTGCTACGCATCACCGCCCGTCATGCCGCAGTTGGTCACGGCATAACGACGACTTTGCCTGTCGATTTGCGGCTGCGCATTAATTCCAGCGCATCGGCGGCATCGGAGAGCGGGATTTTATGGCTGATATGCGGGCGCAGTCGTCCTTCGGCATGCCATGCCATCAACTCTGCAAGGCTTTCGGTCAGGGCCGTGGCGTTGAACTTGAGATAGCCACCCCAATAAAAGCCAATCACCGTAATGTTCTTGACCAAGATAATATTCGCCGGGATTTGCGGAACATCGCCACTCGCAAAACCAATCACGATCACCCGCGCTTCGCGGTTGCAGGCCCCAAGAGCGGCCTTGAAGGTATCGCCTCCAACGGGGTCATAGACGACATCCGCACCGCCAAGCGCTTTGACTTCGGCTTTGATATCTTGGGTAGAACTGTCGATCAGGTAATCGGCCCCTGCAGATTTTGCAATTGCCAGCTTATCCGCTCCGCGTGCCACTGCGATCACAGTGGCACCCATCGCTTTACCGATTTCGACAGCCGTCAAGCCAACGCCGCCAGCTGCCCCCAGAACCAAAAGCGTTTCACCCTTTTGCAATTGGGCGCGCCGCGTCAACGCAAGATGCGAGGTGCCATACGCGACCATAAATCCGGCGGCGGTCGCGTCATCCATCGTGTCAGGGACTGCTCTACATAGAGCGGCAGGGAACACGCCCTTGTCGGCCATGCCGCCTTGTCCGCCAAAGACCGCTACACGTGTACCTATCGCGGGGGCGTCGACATCGGGACCATGGGCGATAACCGTGCCGCAAACCTCCATCCCGAGGGTGAAGGGCGGCGGAGGTGTGTCTTGATAACTGCCCTTTGCCATCAGCAGATCAGCGAAATTCAGCCCACAGGCTGCAATATCCAGCAAGACTTCGCCTGCCGCAGGGGCAGGGTCCGGACATTGAATTATCATGGCTGGTTGATCGAAAGTGGTCACTTGGAAGGCGCGCATGGCTTGCTGTTCCTTTAGAATTAAGGGGTTCTTTACACCTACTATGGCAGAAATGGACGATAGAAAAAGAGGGGTAATTCTTGCCGTTTTAAAGAAAGTGAGGGGTAGAACCTGTCCTTAAGGTTAGGACGCGGGCTGCAACCGTTGCGTGTTTTGTGCTATTGTTGTCTTGGTCTACCTGTGAAGAGTGAGGATCGCCTAAACCGGAAGCGACGTTCCGCGAAAAATGCGCGAGTTCTATCTTGGACAGGCTTATTGATTGTGAGGAAGAAACAATGAAACACCCAGTTGACGTCCACGTTGGCAAGCGTATCCGCCATCGTCGTTGGATGAATGGCACGACACAGCAGCAGCTTGGAGAAGCCGTCGGGATCAAGTTTCAGCAGATCCAAAAGTACGAAACAGGCATGAACCGCGTCAGCGCATCACGCTTGTGGGATATTTCTAAGGTCCTGAATGTAGAGATTTCTTTCTTCTTCGAAGGGATCAGCGACGATGCCCCCAGAACTGCGAGCACATCTGACATGCCGGGCGATATCCTGACCGACAAAGAAGCGCTCGAATTGCTGCGGTCTTATTACGCAATTCCAGAAAACCAGCGCCGTCGTTTGTTCGACTTGGCCCGCGTACTTAGCGAAGCCGCTTAGCGCGCTTGACCTCTTGTGCCGCGCCGCGCTACCGCCAATGGTAGATGCGGAGCTGCGCGAGGACTTGATCATGCCTTTTGATAAAACAACCCAAGCGGAGTTGGTTGGCGTCGCCCACGCGCTTGCTGATGCGGCCAGACCAGTCACATTGGCGCATTTCCGCGCAGCGGGCTTGGCGACTGACAATAAAGACAGCGCAGGATTTGATCCGGTCACTGTGGCTGATCGCGATGCTGAAAAAACCATGCGCGCAGTGCTCGCCGAATTACGCCCCGATGATGGTATCTTCGGAGAGGAATTTGGCCATCAGGCGGGGACCTCCGGCCTGACTTGGGTCCTTGACCCCATTGATGGGACGCGTGGCTACATCAGCGGCACACCCACGTGGGGTATTTTGATCGCGATTGCTGACGCGACAGGCCCCATTTTCGGAATTATTGATCAACCGTATATTCAAGAACGTTTCGTCGGTGGCTTTGGCATCGCAACGGTGGATGGCCCAATGGGGCGATCCACACTCGGTACACGTCAGGCGCGCAAGCTGTGCGACGCGACAGTGCTAACCACATTTCCCGAAGTTGGCACGGATATCGAGGGCCGTGCCTTTCACGCTGTGGCCGCACAGGCGCAACTGACCCGCTACGGCATGGACTGCTATGCCTACGCCCTGTTGGCTGCGGGTCAGGTCGATCTGGTGATCGAGGCGGGGCTGAACGCTTACGATATCCAAGCCCCCATTGCAGTGATCCAAGCGGCGGGCGGAATTGTAACCAATTGGCAAGGTGGGCCTGCGCATGAAGGTGGCCGCGTGATTGCGGCCGCGAATGCAGATATCCATGCCGAGGCCCTCGTGATTTTGCAGGAGTATGTCGATGACTAAATTATTGATCAAAAACGCTGATGTGATGCTTACGATGGACGACACGCGCCGTGAATTACACGGCGCTGACATCTTGATAAAAGATGGCGTTATCGACGCGGTCGGGCACGATCTTGCGACGGACGGATGTGATGTTTTCTACGCGCAAGGCAAGATCGTAACGCCTGGCTTGGTGAACACACATCATCACCTTTACCAAACGCTGACCCGTGCCGTGCCGGGCGCGCAGGATGCGCTGTTGTTTGGCTGGTTGCAGCGATTATACCCGATTTGGGCGCGCTTTGGTCCTGAAGAGATGTTTGTTTCGGCGCAGATTGGCCTAGCTGAATTGGCGTTGTCTGGCTGTACGCTGACATCGGATCATCTCTATCTTTATCCCAACGGCTCCCGATTGGACGACACGATTGCTGCCGCAACCGAAGTTGGCATGCGCTTTCACGCCACGCGCGGCGCAATGAGCATCGGTGAAAGCGATGGTGGCTTGCCGCCAGATGCGCTGGTCGAAAACGAAGCCGCGATCCTGAAAGACAGCATTCGGGTCATCGACGCCTTCCATGACCCGAACCCCGGCGCGATGGTCCGTGTGGGCGTGGCGCCTTGCAGTCCGTTTTCTGTGTCTCGCGATTTGATGCGGGATGCGGCGCTTTTGGCGCGCGACAAGGGCGTGATGATGCATACGCATTTGGCTGAAAATGACGAAGACATCGCCTATTCGCTCGAGAAATTTGGCTGTCGTCCGGGACAATATGCTGAAGATCTTGGCTGGACAGGTGACGATGTTTGGCACGCGCATTGTGTGAAGCTGGACGCACAAGAAATCGATCTTTTTGCGCGCTCACGCACGGGTGTCGCCCATTGTCCCTGTTCCAATTGCAGGCTGGGGTCGGGGATCGCGCCGGTGCGCGCGATGCGTGACGCAGGCGTTAAGGTAGGTTTGGGCGTTGATGGGTCTGCCAGCAATGACATCGGTAATTTGGCCGCCGAGGCACGTCAGGTCATGCTGTTGCAGCGTGTCCAAAGCGGTGCTGATGCAATGTCGGCCCGTGAGGCGCTCGAGATAGCAACTCGCGGCGGCGCGCAGGTGCTGGGCCGTGATGATTGCGGTCAGATTGCTGTCGGAATGCGTGCTGATATTGCGGTGTGGGATGCCAACGGCATCGAGAACGCAGGCTCTTGGGATCCTGCGGCTTTGTTGCTGGCGGGACCAACCAAGGTTGACGCCTTGTTTGTCGAGGGGCGGCAAATCGTAGCCGAAGGCCGCATGACATCCATCGATATGGGCAAGGCGATCACGCGTCAGAACGATTTAGCGCGAAAACTCGCCGAAGCCTAATCGCCGTCCTATTTCTGTCATTTTTGTTGGTATGGTTGTCACAACCTAACAGCAAAACGAGGCGCGCCATGAAAACCGGATTTATAGCATTGATTTTGGTTGCAGTTGCAGCCTGTGGATCTGCGCCAACGCAGACAGATATAACGCCGCAAAACGCAAGCGTTCAAACACCTGTTGCTGCCGATTTCACAAATACGCTGAATGTTTTCCGGGCCAGCCAAGGCTTGTCGTCGATGCGAAGCAACACGTTGCTTACGCGCGCGGCAGTCGCCCATGCAGCCGATATGGAACAACGCGGCTATTTTTCGCATCGTTCTGTGGGTGGCCCGAATGGTACAGATTTTGTCGCGCGTGCGTCGGCCGCAGGCTGTACCATACTTTCCGGTGCCGAAAACATCGCGCAAGGCCAACAGTCCGAGCAAGAAGTATTCATAGCTTGGCGCAATTCGCCCGGACACCGCCGAAACTTGTTGGTTCGGAACTATACCGAATATGGCCTTGGCCGCGTTGGTGACACTTGGGTCATGAAATTGTCGTCCGGCTGCTAGGCCTGTACGCGTTTCCCTGCAATCCAGACATCTTTGATCGCGCGATCGTCGCCCATCATAATGGTGGGGAACAGCGCATCCCAGATGTCTGTCGCCCGTGCGCTGCGCTGTGAAATCGCAGGGGTTGAGGCCAGATCAAGCACAGTGATGTCTGCCGCCGCACCTGCGCCAAGGCGGCCTATTTCGCCGGACATTTTCAACGCCTCGGCGGACCCTTCGGTGGCCAACCACATTAGCTGTGCCGGATGCAGGGCAGTTCCGCGCAACTGTCCGATTTCGTAAGCGGCCGCCATCGTGCGCAGCATCGAAAACGATGATCCGCCGCCGGTGTCTGTCGCCAAGCCGATGCTAACAGATGCTTTGGCCAAGCCCATCAGATCAAACAAGCCCGACCCAATGAAGGTATTTGATGTGGGGCAATGGATGACTGCGGCGCCGACCTCTGCCAGTTTTGCGATCTCGCGGTCCTCAAGATGGATAGCATGGCCATAAAGGCCGCGTGCGCCCAGCAGACCGAATTCTTGGTAGGTGTCGAGGTAATCGCGTGCATTTGGGAATAACTTTTGGACCCAAGCGATTTCCGACAGTTGTTCGCTCAGGTGCGTTTGCATCAGGCATTCAGGGTGCTCAGCCCAAAGGGCACCCAAAGCGGCAAGTTGATCCGGTGTCGATGTCGGCGAAAATCGCGGTGTGATTGCGTAGGTCGCGCGACCTTGTCCGTGCCACTTTTCCAGCAGCATTTTGCTATCATCATACGCGGATTTTGCATCGTCACGCAGAGTGTCGGGTGCGTTGCGGTCCATGCAGGTTTTCCCAGCGATTACGGCCATGTTGCGCGACGCGGCTGCTTCAAAAAACGCATCTACACTTTGCGGATGGATCGTGCAAAAGCTCGTTAGCGTTGTTGTGCCATGTGCCAACGCCAAATCAAGCGTACGGCCAGCCACGTCGTCGGCATATGTCTTGTCCCCAAAGTTGGATTCTTCCGGGAAAGTATAGGTGTTCAACCAGTCAATCAGCTGCTTGCCCCAACTCGCGATCATACCGGTCTGGGGGTAATGCATATGCGCATCGACAAAGCCCGCAGTGATCACGGCATCGCCATAGTCAGTGATTTTTGCCAAAGGGTGCGCCACCTTGAGGGCTGCGCCATCGCCGACCGCAGCAATACGTCCGTTTGCGATCAAAACGCCGCCTGCGCTGTTAAATTGTACGGTATCCTGCCAGTCACCTGTCAGCGGATTGCCGGAAAAACCCAAGGTTTGGCCAAGAAGAAGATGCTGTGTCATCCCCTTTTCATATGGCACCAAGCGAAGTTGGTAAATCACTCAAATGCACATTGTACGCTCGCAGTGATTGACTATGTTGCCACTGCAGGAGGGGCTTCACATGGCGGACACTGACGAAAACACGAACGAAGAGGCATTTGGCATCACGGACCGTCTGGTCGCTGATGTAATGGCCGCTGTTGCGATGGGACAAGGCGATGTTATCAGCGGTTTGCTTGATCATCTGCACCCTGCCGACGTCGCACACCTACTCGAACAGATTGATGCACGAGACCGCCGCGACCTCTTGACGGTTTGGCCAGGCGGTTTGGATGGCGATATCCTGTCCGAGCTAGAAGAAAACCTTCGCGAAGAGGTGATCGCGCAGCTTGCCCCAGCGGAATTGGCCGACGCGGTTCGAAATCTTGAAAGCGACGATGTTGTCGATTTGGTCGAATATTTGGCCGACGCGCAGCAAGAGGCAGTGCTGGGCGCGCTTGATGCGGGTGACCGTGTTGTTGTCGAACAAGCGCTTTCCTATCCAGAGGAATCCGCTGGTCGCCACATGCAGTCCGAACTGGTGCGCGTGCCAGAGTTCTGGACCGTGGGCGAGGCAATTGATTATTTACGCTCTGACGTGGTTCTGCCGGACCAGTTTTATCATATTATCTTGGTTGATCCGCGCCAAAAGGCCGTAGGGTATGTGACCTTGGGCCGTATCCTAAGCCATTCCCGCACCACCCCTTTGCGTGATTTGACAGAAGACACATTCCGCACGTTCCACGTCAACCAAGACGTCGAAGAAGTCGCTCAAGCGATCAACCACTACCACATGATCACAGCCCCTGTTGTCGACGATGACGGACGCATCGTGGGTGTAATTACGATCGACGACGCGATGGCGTTTTTGGAAGAAGAAGCCGAAGAAGACATTCTGCGCTTGGCCGGTGTCGGCGAAGGCAGCCTGTCTGACCGTGTGATCGAAACGACCCGCCAACGTTTCCCTTGGTTGGCGGTCAACCTTGTGACCGCGATCTTTGCGTCTTTGGTGATCTCGATGTTTGAAGAAACCATTGCAACACTTGTTGCTTTGGCTGTCTTGATGCCGATTGTCGCGTCAATGGGCGGCAATGCAGGCACACAGTCGTTGACCGTGGCCGTGCGCGCTTTGGCAACACGTGATTTGACCACAGCCAACATGTGGCGCGTTATTCGCCGCGAAGTCTTGGTTGGTCTGATCAACGGGGTCATATTTGCCGTTGTGATGGGTATCGTCGGCATCGTCTGGTTTGGCTCGCCGATGCTGGGGGCCGTGATTGCGGTGGCCATGGTGATCAACATGGTCGTCGCCGGTTTTGCAGGCACGGGCATTCCCGTTGTGTTAGAAAAAATGGGGGTCGATCCGGCCCTTGCCTCTGGTGCTTTTGTGACGACCGTCACTGATGTTGTGGGCTTCTTTGCGTTCTTGGGCCTTGCAGCGATGTGGTTGCTTTGATGGATAAATCTGCGGCACGGAACGCTGCCTTTGCGCGTCGCAAGCAGGCGCATCAGCCCAGTGCGGCAACGGCGGGATACCTCAGCGAGGTTCTGGCGGGGTACCGCGGTGTTCCGTTGGCGGGCTACATGGCAATGCGTACAGAAATAGACCCCACTGCCGCGATGGAAGAAGCCGCAGCGCATGGGGCCGTCGGCGTGCCTGTAATTATGGGCGCAGGCCAGCCGTTGCAGTTTCGTCTATGGGAACCTGATTGCGAAATGATTGCGGGCGAATTTGGCGCACAGATCCCCGCATCAGGAGAGTGGATGACCCCGCAAATCTTGATTGTTCCGCTAGTCGCATTTGACCGCAATGGCGGACGTTTGGGCTATGGTGGTGGATTTTACGACCGGACGTTGGAAAAGCTGCGCGCGGCCCAGCCCACAATGGCCGTCGGGTTTGCCTACGCGGCGCAAGAAGATAGCGATCTGCCGCTCGAGGCGACAGATCAACCGCTTGATTTGATTGTGACAGAGCAGGGCATCATCACGCCCTGAGGCGGATTAGCTTTCAGCGAATGCCTGCATGACGTCGTCAGAGGCTTCGAAATTAGATGTGACACGCTGCACGTCGTCGTCATCTTCCAGCGTATCAAGCAGTTTCATCAGCTTCGTCAGGCCTTCGAGATCAAGCTCGGTCGACATGTTTGGCTTCCAAATCAGTTTGGTGGATTCAGATTCGCCCAATTCGGCCTCTAGCGCGGTAGAAACATCGTTTAAATCGGTGTCTTCGCAATAGATGACGTGGTTGTCTTCGTCGCTTTGCACATCTTCGGCGCCTGCTTCGATTGCGGCCATCATCACGGTGTCGGCGTCACCGACGGATGCAAGAAAGACGACTTCGCCTTTGCGGTCGAACATGAACCCAACAGAACCGGTTTCGCCCAAGTTGCCGCCGCTTTTCGAAAAGGTCGACCGCACGGTCGACGCAGTGCGGTTGCGGTTGTCGGTCATCGCTTCGACGATGACGGCCACGCCACCGGGGCCGTAACCTTCATATCGAATTTCGTCATAGTTTTCGGCGTCGCCAGCTTGGGATTTTTTGATCGCGCGGTCGATCACATCCTTAGGCACAGAGCTGGATTTTGCTTCTTTCACAGCCATGCGCAAACGCGGGTTTTTATCGGGATCGGGTTCGCCCATTTTGGCGGCGACGGTGATTTCCTTGGCAAGCTTTGAAAATAGCTTGGAACGCAGTTTGTCCTGACGTCCTTTGCGGTGCTGAATATTCGCCCATTTGGAGTGGCCAGCCATCGGAAACCTCATCTATCGTGGTATAATTTCGGGCATCTATACGGCATGCACAGGTTGCCCCGCAACCCCGTGCGCAATGGGCCAAGCGTTTGCTTAAAGCGGCCAGATGAATGGAATGAAGAAGGATACGATAGGGGCCAGCGACAAGTTCAATGGCACCCCGAACTTTAGGAAGTCAGTGAACTTATATCCGCCGGGGCCGTAAACAAGTGTGTTGGTTTGATAGCCGATTGGCGTGGCGAAACTGGCGCTGGCCGCAATCATCACAGCAACAACTAAAGGGCGCGCATCAACGCCCAAGGCGCTAGCCAAACCGATGGCAATCGGGGTCATCACGACAGCCACCGCATTGTTCGACACGAGTTCTGTTAGAATGCTCGACAAAAGATAAACCGACAACACCACAAGAAATGGCGGCATCACCAGCATGACAGGCGACAGGGTATCGGCAATGATGCCCACAGCGCCTGACGATTGCAGCGCCGACCCGACGCCCAGCATGGCAAAAATCAGCGCAAGCAGGCGTCCATCGACATAGGAAAATGCCTCATCTGCATCAATGCAGCGCGTCATTAGCACAAGGGTAACACCGATCATCGCCAGCATCAGGATCGGGGCCACGCCAAGGGCTGCCAAGATCACAACGCCCAATAGGACGGCGATCGCGACAGGCGCGCGTTCGCGGCGATAGGCGCGTTGTGATGGCTCTGATACATCGCCAAGGTTCATATCCTCACCTAGACGCTGGATGTCTTCCGGTGCGCCCTCGAGCAGCAAAGTATCGCCAACACGCACGATGATATCGTCAATCTGTTGGCTGATATTGGTGTTGCGCCGATGTACTGCCAATGGATAAACCGCATAGCGCCGCCGCAGCCGCATGGTTCCCATACGCCGTCCAACCATTTTGCAGTTTGGTGTTATCAACACCTCAACGGTTGCTGTTTCCACTGCTGAAAGCTGGTCGACGCGGCGCAGTTCTTTGTTTTTCTGCAGCGATAATAGCTCTGCCATTTCGGTACGCAAAACAACGCGGTCGCCGACCTGCAAAGTGACGGCCTTCATGTTCCGGCGCAGCGATTTATCGCCGCGCACAACGTCGATCAGGCGCACGCCGTCACGTTTGAACAACTGCACGCCAGATACTTCGCGCCCGATCAGGTTGCTGTCGGGGGGGATCACGGCCTCGGAAAAGAACTTTTTCTTAGAGCGGTCTGACAACATCGTGGCCATGCTTTGCCGGTCAGGCAGTAGGCGCGGTCCCATGAAATAAAGATATGCAAAGGTCCATGTCACAA
The DNA here is from genome assembly GCA_965364065.1 of uncultured Yoonia sp. Classification (GTDB taxonomy): domain Bacteria; phylum Pseudomonadota; class Alphaproteobacteria; order Rhodobacterales; family Rhodobacteraceae; genus Yoonia. Next base: position 15,188 of record CBDTVI010000005.1, read on the forward strand.
CGACCAAGCCAATGGGCAGGATTTCTAGAATACCGAAAGGTTTCAATCCAGATGCGCGTGCGACCCCATCGACCAGCAGGTTTGTCGATGTGCCCAGCAGGGTCATCGTACCACCCACGATGGCCGCATAGCTAAGCGGGATCAGCAGTTTTGACGCTGACGTCCCCAAGCTGCGCGCAAGCTGCACAAAGACGGGGATCATCACGACAACCAGTGGTGTGTTGTTCATGATCGCACTGGCAAAGGCCACAAAAACCAAACTGCCACCGATGGCGCGCGCTGGACTGATCTTAGCCTGCCGTTCGGCAAGTTGGGTCATAGCATTCAGCGCGCCGGTACGCACCAAGGCACCTACGATGATAAACATCGCGGCAATCGTCCAAGGTGCAGGGTTGGCAAGCGCCATCACCGCGGCCTCGTAGGGCAGAACACCGGTGGCCAAGAGCACCGAAACACCGATCATCGCCACAACTTCTGTTGGGTAGATTTCACGCAAGAACATCAAGAACATGCCCACGACGACGATCATCGTGAGAATTGCACTTTGCATTTGCGTCAGCTGAAACAGATCACTCATGGGCTTTATTGTCGCTTAGCGCGGGCGCTTGGGCAAGGCGTGGTTGTACGAGCATCAATCCAAAAACCATACATAGCAGCGCCATCCAGATCCAAATGCTATATGTTTCACCCAGAAGCAGCATCGCCCAAAGCACGCCTGATCCGGTCACGACATAGCTGACTTGACCCGCAAACACGGCACCCGACCGCCCGATCAGCCAGACATATCCGGTATAAACCAAAACATGGACCACAGCGCTTAGCACCAGTGTGAAATCAGCTAAGATAAAGGGGATCTGAGGGACAAAGAACTGCCCCGTGCCAATGGCTAGCGGCAAGGAAATCAGTGTTCCTACGACGGAAGCGCCAAAAAGTACTGCAAAGGGATCCAGTCCGGCGGTTCCCCAGCGGGCCACGAAATTGCCTTCGCAAGCATAGCAAAATGGTGCGATCAGCGCCAAAGGTAGAAATGCAATCATTGCCCGTTCGGGCAGGCTGGCGTCGGGAAAAGCGATGAAGCCGACACCGATCAGTCCAAGCAAAAGGCCGCCCAATCGTCGCCTTGAGAAGGTATCATTGCCAAGCGCCAAGGCGATCGGAAAAGCCATCATCGGGATGGTTGCGATCACGATCGACATGATGCCTGCTGGAAGATGAAACGCTGCGCGAAAACTGGCAGCGCCGGGTATGAGAGTTCCAATGGTCGCGATCATCAACCAAATAGCCAATGTGCGACGATTGAACGGCAAGCGGCGCAGTTGGCGCCAGCGCAATACGCCCAAAAAGACCGTCCCGATCAGCATCTGCCAAAAGATCAGGCCCAAAGGCTGATATCCGGCCGTCACAGTGATTTTAATCAAGGGTTGGGTGAGACCCCAGCCGCACCCTAAAAGCAGCAAAAAGCCAGTTAGCCGGACACGCTCCGTGATCATTCAGGGCCGGTTTGCGACAACCGCCCGCCTTGGCGGACCATCTCGACGCGCGTGGCTTTGCCGGACATGTTGTCGGTTTCGACATAGAGCCCCGATAGGGTTGCTTCGTCCGCCGCAGGGGTAAACCGCGCCTTTGGCATGCCCGTGATAAAGCGGCGCAGCGGTTCAGCTTTGTCCATTCCGATCACGGAATTATAGTCGCCGCACATGCCCGCGTCGGTCTGATATGCCGTGCCACCCGGCAAGATCATCGCATCACCCGTTGGTACATGGGTATGCGTGCCAACCACAATGCTGGCGCGCCCATCGCAGAAATGACCGGTTGCCATTTTTTCGGATGTCGCCTCGCAGTGGATATCTATCAGGCTGGCGCTGACTTGGCCGCCCATTGGATATTGGCGCAGGACACTATCCAGCGCTGAAAACGGGTCGTCGAAAGGGCGTTTCATAAAGACTTGGCCAAGAACTTGGGCCACAAGCACTTTGCGCCCACCTGGTGCGTTAAATACCCGCGCACCCACGCCTGGGGCGGCTTTGGAATAGTTCATGGGCCGGATGATCCGGTTTTCTTTTTCAATAAAGCTCAGCATGTCTTTTTGGTCGAACGCATGATCGCCCAAGGTCACCACATCAGCGCCTGCATCAAGCAGCACCTTCGCATGATCCGCCGACAACCCCATGCCCGCCGTCGCATTTTCACCGTTGACCACAACAAAGTCGAGTTTCCACGCCGCCCGCAAACGGGGCAGGTGGTTCGTAATTGCAGTGCGGCCAGCGCGGCCCATGACATCGCCAAGGAAAAGTATTTTCATGGGACTGGTGTTATGGGCTACGCGCTGATTCATCCAGCAGTTTCTGCGCGGGTGGCTTGCTATCGGTTAATCTTGGTGCGACGCATGATTTATGGAACCCGCACAGCAATCACGTCCCGTCGCTGGCATCCTTTGGATGGTGTTCACAGGTTTGATGTTTGTGGCTGTCACCGCGGTTGTTAAACACATTGGCAGTGACGTGCCCGCAGCCCAAGCCGCGTTCTTGCGGTATGTGCTGGGATTGGTGTTTTTGCTGCCGATGATAAAGCCGATTTTGGCAGCCCATCTGACGGGTCGACAAAAGAAACTCTTTTGGGCGCGCGGTGCTATGCACACATTGGCAGTGATCTTGTGGTTCTTTGCAATGGCGCGCATTCCCATCGCAGAGGTGACTGCGATGAATTATCTCTCGCCTGTTTATGTCTCGCTTGGGGCTGCGTTATTCTTGGGTGAAAAGCTACCGCCGCGCCGCTTGGCTGCTGTGATCATGGCGCTTATTGGCGCGATGATTATTTTGCGCCCCGGCATGAAAGAGGTCGAGATCGGCCATATCGCAATGCTAGCCACTGCCATTTTCTTTGCTGCTGGATATTTGATTGCCAAGCAGCTCTCGGGCGAAGTCTCTGCTGCTGTGGTTGTTGGTATGCTGTCGATCACAGTGACAGTTGGTTTGGCGCCTTTTGCAGCAGCGGTTTGGGTGACACCTACGCTCGCACAGTTAGGTTGGTTGTTCTTGGTCGCCTGTTTTGCCACGGCTGGACATTATTCGATGACGCTGGCCTTTGCGGCCGCACCTTTGACCGTGACGCAGCCGGTCACGTTTCTGCAACTGGTCTGGGCCGTTCTTTTGGGCGCCATCGTCTTTGGTGAAGCCGCCGATGGCTGGGTGATCTTTGGGGGTGGCGTGATCATGGCCTCTGTTAGTTTCATCACGTGGCGCGAAGCAGTGGCGCGGCGCAAAATCACACCGGCTGCTGTTGCAACCAAAGTGTGAGTTTGCCCCTGTGAGGTAAGCCTCCGGCGGGGATGTTTTTATTCAGAAGGCGGGGGGGTCAGGCGCGCAAGTAGCGAGCTTTGTGTAACAATGCCTACGGGCTGGCCGTCTTCAAGAACTTGCAGAGACGCGCCGTCGATTTGGTGCATTATGTCTTGGACAGGTGTTTCGACATCAATTGCTGTGCCATCGCAGGTCCCTGCGGTCATCACGTCACGCGCAGTCAAAACGCCGAGCGGGTTCATATGCGCCACAAATTCCGCCACATAGCCGTTCGCAGGATTGGTGAAGATGTCGCGCGGGGTGCCGCATTGCACGATCCGACCACCCTCCATAATTGCGATGCGGTTGCCGAGTTTGAACGCTTCATCAAGATCATGGCTGACGAAAATGATCGTGCGCCCGCGCTGTTTTTGGAGATCAAGCAGTTCGTCTTGCAGGCGGGTGCGGATGAGCGGATCAAGGGCCGAAAACGGCTCGTCCATCAGCAGGATTGGCGCATCTGTCGCAAAGGCGCGGGCCAGTCCAACGCGTTGTTGCATGCCGCCTGATAGCTCGCCCACCAAAGCATCGGCACGGTCAGCGAGGCCAACCATTTCTAACTCTTGGTCAACCCGTTTTAGACGCGCGCCCTTTTCTAGGCCAGCGAGTTCAAGCCCTAGTCCGACGTTGTCGCGCACTGTTCGCCACGGCAGTAGACCGAATTGTTGAAACACCATCGACACACATTCGCGCCGCACGCGTCGCAAATCAGCGGTAGAGCTACTGCCAACGCCACAGCTCCAATCGCCATCGTTGATACGTACTTCGCCGCGAATGACGGGGTTCAGCCCGTTTACCGCGCGCAGCAGTGTGGATTTGCCAGAACCAGATAGCCCCATTAGCACAAGGATTTCACCAACTTCGACGTTGAGCGAACAGTTATGCACCCCAAGGATCTGATTGGTTTTCTCGCGGATTTCAGGCCGCTCTAGCCCTTCGTCCATAAAGGGCAATGCCGAGTGCGGTTTGTCACCGAACACGATCGATACGTTATCAAATTCAACAGCATTCATTTTGTTTTCACCCGCAACATTCGGTCCAGCATGATAGCAACGGCCACGATCACAAGGCCGGATTCAAACCCAAGCCCCGGGTCATTGCGACCCAAGGCCTGCACAACGGGTTTGCCAAGGCCGTTAGCACCCACGTAGGCCGAGATAACGACCATTGATAGTGACAGCATGATTACTTGGTTCAGCCCGGCCATAATCTGCGGGAAGGCATAAGGCAGTTCCACTTTCCAAAGCCGCTGTGACCCAGTGGCACCAAAAGCTTCGGCGGCTTCAAGCAGCGGCGTCGGGGTGTTCGACACACCCAAATACGTCAACCGGATCGGCGCGGGTAGCACGAAAATTACGGTCGCAAACAGGCCCGGCACCATGCCGAGACCAAAGAAAACAATCGCAGGAATAAGATAAACAAAGGCGGGCAGGGTCTGCATCAGATCCAATACGGGGCTGAGCGCATGATACGCGCGCGGTCGGTGCGCTAAGAATATCCCAATTGGGACCCCAAGGCCCATACAAACGAGGCAAGACGACAGAACCAGCGCCAAACTATCGGTTGTTTCGTCCCAATAGCCTTGGTTTACAACGAACAGCAGACAGGCCAGCACGAGTACGCAGGTCTTCCAAGAGCGTTGCAGAAACCACGTTAGTGCGATGAATAGTGCTATCACGATGAATTCTGGCGGGGTCTGCAGGCACCACACAATCCCATCGATCATCGCATCAAGCCCGTCGCTGAGCGCGTCAAAAATCGGGCGCCCATTTTCCTTGAGCCAATCAACGCCGGTTTCGGACCAGTCGCCTACGGGGATTTTATTCTCTGTCAGCCAGTTCATATTTAACTTCCAAATTGCAAAAGGGGGCGATCAATACCGCCCCCCTTTTATGATGGTTTAGTTGGCCAGTGCGGCAGTGACGGCTGCGACTGCGTCGCCACCATCGGCGGTTGTCACACCGTCAAGCCACGCAGTCCACGCGGCAGGGTTTGCAGCCAGCCATGCTTGGGCGGCATCGTTTGGATCAACGTCATCATTCAGGATTGCACCCATGATTTCGTTTTCCATCGCCAGTGTGAATTCCAGATTTTGCAGCAGTTTACCGGTATTCGCACATTCAGCGACATAACCCGCACGGGTGTTTGTCGCCACGACAGCGCCGCCAAGGTCTGGACCAAAGTAATCATCGCCACCTGGAAGGTAGGTCAGATCAAAGTTGGCATTCATCGGATGCGGTTCCCAGCCTAGGAAAACAACGGCTTCGTCGCGGTCCACGGCACGTTCAACTTGTGCCAGCATGCCTTGCTCAGAACTTTCGACAACTTCAAAGCCATCCAAGCCGAAAGACCCAGAATCGATCATGTCTTGGATCAAACGGTTGCCATCGTTGCCAGCTTCAATGCCGTAAATCTTGCCATCAAGCGCATCGGATGCCGCAGCGATGGATGCAAAATCGGTGATGCCCGCGGCCACACCAGCGGCGTTTGTTGCCAAGGTGTATTTCGCGCCTTCAAGGTTTACGCGTACTGTGTCCACGGTTCCCGCTTCACGGTAGCTGGCAATGTCGCCTTCCATCGTTGGCATCCAGTTGCCCAAGAAGACGTCAATGTCGCCTTGTGCCATTGATGCGTAAGTGATTGGAACTGAAAGGATATCTGTGGATGTCTCATAGCCCAGTGCTTCCAGAACCAGCGATGTTGTTGCCGTTGTTGCGGTAATATCAGTCCAACCCACGTCGGAAAAACGGACCATGCCGCAATCGGCCACGGCTGGAACCGCAGCGACGATCGCAAGAACGGATAGTGTTGATTTCAATTTCATATCGGTATTCCCTGATTTTTCTTGATTGACGAGTCAATAAAGAACGATTTAACTGCCTGTGTCACCAAAAAAAGAGGATCAGATGCCCAAGCTTGGAATGGAGCCTATCCGCCGTGCGGCCTTAGTGAAAGCCACGATTGATGAAATCGGGGCAGTTGGCAACTTGGATGTGACGGTTAGTAATATAGCTAAGCGTGCGGGCATGTCGTCGGCTTTGGCGCACCACTACTTTGGTGGCAAAGATCAGATTTTTCTGGCTGCTATGCGGCATACATTGGCGGTCTATGCGGCAGAAGTTCGTGCGGCACTCAATGGGGCCAACGGTCATAGCACGCGGCTAGAGGCTATTATTCGCGCGGGTTTCACTTCAAACAATTTCCAGCCAGAGGTAATTGCAGCTTGGCTAAACTTCTATGTTCTGGCCCAGACCTCGACCGAGGCGCATCGCCTTTTGCACATCTATCAAGAGCGTTTGCGTAGCAATCTGCTGTATGATCTGCGCCCTTTGATTGGCCCGAGTGCTGAGGGTGCAGCCGCCCGACTGGCGGGCCTGATCGATGGGCTATATCTGCGCCAAGGTCTTTCGCGGACCCACGCCAAACAATCGGATGCGACGGCGCAAGCGCTCGCGCTTTTACACATCGAACTTGGGGGTCGCCCGCAATGACCAAGCCAAACATTCTGATCATCATGGTGGACCAATTGAACGGGACGCTTTTTCCGGACGGTCCTGCGGACTGGCTGCATGCGCCGAACCTTAAGGCTTTGGCGGCCAGATCGACGCGGTTTGCCAATGCCTATACGGCCTCGCCACTCTGCGCGCCGGGGCGGGCATCGTTTATGTCGGGCCTTTTGCCATCGCGCACGGGTGTTTACGACAACGCCGCTGAATTCGCGTCATCCATCCCGACCTATGCGCACCACTTGCGCCGCGCGGGCTATCAAACCTGCCTGTCGGGTAAAATGCATTTCGTCGGTCCCGATCAAATGCACGGGTTCGAAGAACGGCTGACCACCGACATTTACCCACCCGATTTTGGCTGGACCCCTGACTACCGCAAACCGGGCGAGCGGATTGAATGGTGGTATCACAACATGGGGTCCGTCACTGGTGCTGGTGTGGCCGAGATCACGAACCAAATGGAGTATGACGACGAGGTTTGCTATAATGCGACCCGCAAGCTTTATGATTTATCACGCGGCCAAGACGACCGGCCATGGTGCTTGACTGTCAGCTTTACGCATCCGCATGATCCTTACGTTGCACGCAAGAAATACTGGGACCTCTACGAGGACTGCGCGCATCTGTTGCCGCAAGTCGGCCCAATCCCCTACGAAGACCAAGACGCGCATTCCCAACGCATTCTGGATGCCAACGACCGCGATAATTTCAACATCACCGAAGATGATATCAAACGCGCCCGCCGCGCGTATTTTGCCAATATCTCATACCTTGATGATAAGATCGGCGAGGTGCTGCAAACGCTTAAGGACACGCGCCAAGAGGCGACGATCCTGTTTGTATCCGACCACGGTGATATGCTTGGGGAACGCGGGCTTTGGTTTAAAATGTCGTTCTTCGAAGGGTCCGCTCGGGTACCTTTGATGATTGCAAGTCCGGATATGGAACCGGGGCTGAACACGACACCTGTCAGCAATATCGACGTCGCACCTACGCTGTGTGATCTCGCGGGCGTTGATATGTCAGAAGTCGCCCCTTGGACGTCTGGCGAAAGCATTGTGCATCTAGGCCAAGGTGGGGTGCGCGATACGCCCGTCGCGATGGAATACGCCGCCGAAGGCAGCTATGCGCCACTCGTCTCGCTGCGCTATGGCAAATGGAAATACACCCGCTGCACGCTGGACCCTGATCAATTGTTTGATCTGGACGCTGACCCGTTTGAGCTGACCAACCTTGCAGATCATTCCGCCCACCAAGGCACTGTCACGCAATTGCGCGCCAAATCCGAAGCCCGCTGGGACCTTGCCGCATTCGACGCGTCCGTGCGCCAATCGCAAGCCTGCCGCTGGGTAGTTTACGAGGCATTGCGCAATGGCAACTATTACCCTTGGGACTACCAACCGCTGCAAAAAGCGTCCGAGCGTTACATGCGCAACCACATGGACCTCAACGTCCTTGAAGAAAACCAACGGTTCCCACGCGGGGAATAACCCCTTCTTTTTCCGAAATAAACTTCCGCCGGAGGCTCCGGCGATCACATCAAACCCAAAGGCTGATAAAGAAATGCAAGCTGACTATGTCATCATCGGTGCAGGCTCTGCTGGCTGCGCAATCGCCTACCGTCTGGCTGAAGCCGGCAAGCAGGTTCTCGTTATCGAACACGGCGGAAGCGACGCTGGCCCCTTCATTCAGATGCCAGCGGCCTTGTCCTATCCGATGAATATGAAACGCTACGATTGGGGGATGAAATCAGAACCCGAGCCACATTTGGGCGACCGCGAACTGGTAACGCCACGTGGCAAAGTGATCGGTGGATCGTCATCCATCAACGGCATGATCTACGTGCGTGGCCACGCCTGTGATTATGACAACTGGGCGGAAAGTGGCGCGCATGGCTGGGCTTACGCCGATGTGTTGCCCTACTTCAAACGGATGGAGCATTGGCACGATGGCGGGCACGGCGGCAATCCCGAATGGCGCGGTAAAGACGGCCCGCTGCATGTCACACGCGGGCCGCGCAAAAACCCGCTCACGCGTGCATTCGTAGATGCAGGAGAGCAGGCAGGTTACCCGGTCACAGGCGACTACAACGGCGAACAGCAAGAGGGCTTTGGCCCCTTTGACGCAACTATCTACAAAGGTATCCGCTGGTCGGCTGCAACGGCTTATCTGCGCCCCGCGCTCAAGCGCCCGAACTGCAACATCACCCGTGCCTTTGCGCGGCGGATCGTCATCGAAGATGGGCGGGCGACAGGGGTCGAGGTCAGCCGTGGCAACAAGATCGAAGTCATCAAGGCCAACAAAGAGGTCATCGTTGCCGCCTCATCGTTGAATTCGCCCAAACTATTGATGTTGTCAGGCATTGGACCTGCAGCGCATCTAAAGGAACATGGTATCGACGTCGTTGCTGACAGGCCCGGCGTTGGCCAGAATCTGCAAGACCACCTAGAGCTTTATATCCAACAGGCGTCGACCAAACCTGTCTCGCTTTTTGCCCATTGGAACATCCGTGGCAAAGCAAAGATCGGTCTTGAATGGCTGCTGTGGAAAACCGGACTTGGCAGCTCGAACCAATTTGAAAGCGCGGGGTTTATTCGCTCTGACGCGGGGATCAAGTACCCAGACATCCAATACCACTTCTTGCCAATTGCCGTCAGCTACGACGGCAAAGTCGCCCCTGACGGACACGGCTACCAAGCACATGTTGGCCCGATGCGGTCCAAGTCACGCGGGCAAGTCACGCTCCGTTCTGCTGATCCGGCAGATCACCCAAAGATCGAATTCAACTACATGTCCGATCCGCAAGATTGGGTCGAGTTCCGCAAATGCATCCGGCTCACCCGCGAGATATTTGCGCAGGCTGCGTTTGATCCTTTTCGCGGTCGCGAAATCCAACCGGGCGTGGATGCGCAAACCGATGAGGCATTAGACGACTTTATTCGCGCGCATGCAGAAAGCGCGTATCATCCGTGTGGCACTTGCAAAATGGGCGATGCAGATGACCCGATGGCAGTTGTAGATCCCGAAACTAGGGTCATCGGCGTGGCAGGTCTGCGGGTCGCGGACAGCTCGATTTTCCCGCGTGTGCCGAATGGTAACACCAATGGACCATCACTAATGGTGGGGGAAAAAGCGGCGGATCATATCTTGCAGCGCAATCCGCTTGCGCCATCCAATGATCAGCCTTGGATTCATCCAGAGTGGGAAACGCAACAGCGGTGACCGCGTTAACACATTCTTAACCATTATTAACAAAGCAGCTTGCGCTGGGCGCTCGGCCTTCCCTAGATCAGGGGATGTTACGCATTCTGATCTTCTTAATCGCGGTGATTTCCGCACCTGTTTTTGCCGCACCGAACGGGCTGGTGCGCGTTATCGATGCGGACACGATTGATGTCGGCGCGGTGCGCGTGCGGTTGTTCGGGATTGATGCGCCGGAAATGGGCCAGCCTTGTGCAGCCGACGGGCGCACATGGGATTGCGGGGCATGGACGCGCGATGCCGTGCGCAACAGATTTGAAGGCACTTTTGCGCGCTGTGATGAACGCGACATCGATCGCTACGGACGGGTCGTGGCTGTCTGCGTGGTTGACGGGCAAGACATGGGGCAACTGATCGTGCACTCTGGTCTGGCGTGGGCATTCCGGCGTTATTCCGAAAGCTATGATCTGGACGAAAAGGCCGCTGCCGTCGCGGGGCGCGGACTGTGGGCCGTAGAGGTGCAAGTGCCGTCAGAGTATCGCGCAGCACAGGCCGCTGGTCCTGATCCCACAAATCAAAACTGCGCCATCAAAGGCAATATTTCTGGCAACGGCCGCATCTATCATATGCCGGGCCAACAGCACTACGCACGCACAAGCATCAATACCGCAAACGGGGAGCGTTGGTTTTGTTCGCGGGCGCGAGCAGAATCCGCCGGTTGGCGTGCTGCAAGACGCTAGCCTTTGATCCGGATCAATGCGGCGCGTGATGTGCGCGTGTTATGTTTGGACGAACATAACGCAAAGGACCAAGCAATGTCGCATACGCCACACGAACTGAATGAAGAATTCCCACAACACGTCGATGCGATGCATCAGCTTAAGGAAACCGACGCGCATTTTGCCAAACTATTTGACGACTATCATACCATTAACCGCGCCATTCATCGGGCCGAGACGGATGTCGAACCAACAGATGACATCCACATGGCGCAGATGCGCAAAGAGCGTTTGGCGCTGAAGGATACGATCAGTGCGGCTTTGAACCCCGCCTAATTAGGGGCTGCCTTATTCAAGTTGGTAAGGCAAAATCCCCCGCCTATCTGGATCAACGCGCAATTGCCGCTCAAGCGGTGGAACAGACCGCTGGTGGCAATTGCGCCGCTCACAGATGCGGCATGAAATCCCGATAGGCGCATAAGCTTCTGCGGCGGCGATATCCATGTGATCGGCGTAGACCAAGGCGGGCGCATGTTTGACCTCACAGCCCAATCCGATTGCATAGCGGCGGGTCGGCACGCCGTATGCTCCGCCAGATTTACTGACATCGCGCGCAAGGCAGAAATAACGCGCACCATCTGGTGTTTCTGCCAGTTGGCGCAAGAATTGACCGGGCAGTTCAAACGCTTGATGCACGTTCCACAAGGGGCACGCCCCGCCGTAGCGTGCGAATTGCAAGGTCGTGGCAGAGTGTCTTTTGGTGATCGTGCCCGCCTGATCCACACGTACAAAGAAGAACGGGATGCCCTTTTCGCCGGGCCGTTGCAGCGTCGACAGACGGTGCGCGACTTGTTCGAGTGACGCGCCAAACCGTGTGGCAAGGACTTCCAGATCATGCCGTGTTGCGTTCGCTGCCGATAAAAACATGCGGTACGGCATCAGGGCAGCGCCTGCGAAATAGTTGGCCAACCCGACTTTGGCGATGCTGCGCGCCTCGTCCGATTGAAAGCGTGCCAAGTCCAATGTGGCTTCCAATAGGGGCGTTTGGGTGATCAGCGCCAATTGCAAAAGTAATTGAAAACTTTGCGTCGCGTTGCTGGCAAAACGCGAAATGGAAAGAGTTTTACTGGCGGGATCATAATTGCGTACATCCGCTGCTTCGGTCATCACCACGGTGACACCGTGAGATTTGAGCATGCGAATAGCAGCCTCAGCCACGGTTTCTTCGGGGTTACGGCGGTCTGCAAAGCGTTCGGCGCTGCGGTCGACCGCGTCGATGTAGTTGTCGCAATAGTGGAAAAAGTCGCGCACTTCTTCCCAAGGGCTTGGTTGCAGGCGGGCGTCTTCGCGGCCTAATGCCTCGTCGAGCGACGCCAGCCTTTCGTGGGTTTGGCGGTAGGCCGCGTGCAAGTCCAAGAATGCGCGGGCAAGGGCAGGGGCATTGGACGCTGCCAGCCGCATATCGGCCAAGGCGGGAGCGGGGCCTGTGAAAACCGGATCGGCCAGCGCTTCGCGCATGTCACCGACCAAGCGGGCCTCGTCACCGGACTGCAGTTCGGTCACGTCAAAGCCGAATTCTTGTGCCAGCCCCATCACTACCGCAGTCGATACGGGACGGTTGTTGTTTTCCATCTGGTTCAAGTAGGGCAGCGACACGCCCAGCTTTTCAGCAAATGCCTTTTGGGTCAGCGACAAACGCCCGCGCAATTCACGCAGTTTCGCCCCAGCATAGAGTTTTTGAACGGCCATATCGCACCTTTGCAGATTTGCTAATGAAGATTAGCTATTGCAAAGCCCGCGTCAAGATATCTGCTTTTCGCGCCACACGACAAAGAGGACAGACAACAGCGCCATAACCGACACGCCAAGCATGATCAGTTGCAACGGCATTGTGCCGGTTTCCACCGTCAGGATGCTACCTGCAAACTGTGACAACGCAGCGCCGCCGCCAATCATGATTGCCCCACCAAGACCGCTGGCCGTGCCTGCAAGGTGTGGCCTGACCGAAATGGACCCAGCCATAACATTGGGTAGCATGATGCCGTTGCCCAAACCCAAGAACACGCAAAACCCAAAGAAGTTCAGTGGATGGTGCACGCCAGAGAAGGTCAGGATTGCAGAAAGCCCCAAGCCAAAGATCGTGATCAATGTGCCGACAATGGCCATCCGGTTGATCCCGACGCGGATGGAAAAGCGGCCTGAGAAAAAGTTCCCAATGGCATAGCCGACCGCTGGGGTGCCAAGGGCGATCCCGCTCCACAGTGGCGATAAACCAAAGATCTCGCTGGCGACAAATGATGTACCACCCAGCAGCGCAAAGAATGCGCCAGATCCGAAAGCGGCGCACAGCACATAGCCCCAAAACCGGGGTGAGCGGAAGAGTTCCGGATAGGTGCTTAACTGGTCACGAAAGCTGGTGCCTTCGCCTTTGACTGTTTCGCCAAGGTCGAAGAAAACCAATATCATCGTGGCAAACCCAGCCACCCCCAGAAACACGAATGTCGCCTGCCAGCCAAAAGCCTGTTCCAGCGCGCCGCCGATCATCGGGCCGACCATCGGGACAAGCGCCATGCCCATCGTGACATAGCCGATCATCGATGCCGCTTGGTCTTGGGGGACGATATCGCGCACGATTGCGCGCCCTAGCGCCATAGATGTAGCGACCGCCGCTTGGAGGATGCGAAAGAACAAGAATGTCTCGACGGTGGTCGCAAACAGCGCCCCGATTGTGGCAAGAACGAATACAAACAGCGACCCAAGCACCAACATCCGCCGCCCATACCGGTCCGAGATGGGGCCAATGAACACCTGCAAAACGGCTGTTGCAGCCAGATATCCCGATAGGGCGATCTGCATGATCGCGTACTCCGTATCGAAATACGTGGTCATCGTGGCAAGTGATGGCAGGAAGATCGACACGCTTAGTGCCGACATGCCTGTGATTAACACGAGCGTCAGAATATGTGGGGGTGTGGCGCGATCCAGAAAGCGGACCGTTGGAAGCGTGGTCATAAGGATTGTTTAGGCAGCTTCACAATGCTTGTCCAGCAAGTGAGGGGCAGGTAAATTTGCAAATTTGCAATTCATACTATCTGCAAATAGCGTAATTTGCAAATATGCGCATTGAGACTTCTTTCTGCGGCGCGCAACGGCTATTCATACATAACAACTGGCGAAGGTGTGATCTTATGGATGTTTTGCAAGAACTTGAAACACGGCGTGCAGCGGCGCGCTTGGGCGGCGGCGAACGCCGGATCGCGGCGCAGCACAGCAAAGGCAAGCTGACGGCGCGCGAACGGGTCGAGCTTTTGTTGGATGACGGATCATTCGAAGAATTTGATATGTTCGTGGCGCATCGCTGTACCGATTTCGGGATGGAAAAAGATCGCCCTGCGGGTGACGGTGTTGTCACGGGGTGGGGCACGATCAACGGGCGTTTGGTTTATGTGTTCTCTCAGGACTTTACGGTCATGGGTGGTTCGGTGTCCGAAACCCACGGTCAGAAAATCTGCAAAATCATGGATATGGCTGTGCAAAACGGCGCGCCGATTATTGGTATCAATGACAGTGGCGGTGCACGCATTCAAGAAGGTGTCGCCAGCCTTGCTGCCTACGGAGAGGTGTTTCAACGCAACATCACCGCCTCTGGCGTTGTCCCGCAGATTAGCTTGATTATGGGCCCAACGGCGGGTGGTGCGGTTTATTCGCCTGCGATGACCGACTTTATCTTTATGGTTAAAGATAGCTCTTACATGTTTGTGACCGGACCAGACGTTGTGAAAACTGTCACAAACGAAGTCGTCACGGCAGAGGAATTGGGGGGCGCATCAACCCATACCAAGAAGTCTTCGGTCGCGGATGCAGCCTTTGAAAACGATGTGGAGGCATTGGCCGAAGTGCGCCGCCTTGTTGATTTCTTGCCGCTTAACAACACGCAAAAGCCACCCGTGCGGCCGTTCTTTGATGATGTGAACCGCATTGAGGACAGTCTTGATACACTGATTCCGGACAATCCAAATTCGCCCTATGACATGAAAGAGCTGATCACAAAGCTTGCCGACGAGGGCGATTTCTACGAAATCCAAGAAGAATTCGCCAAGAACGTCCTAACCGGTTTTATCCGCATGGAAGGTTCTACCGTCGGTGTTGTCGCCAACCAACCGATGGTTTTGGCGGGATGCCTGGATATCGATAGCTCTCGCAAGGCCGCGCGTTTTGTGCGCTTTTGCGATGCGTTTGAAATCCCGCTTCTGACACTTGTCGACGTTCCCGGATTCTTGCCCGGCTCAAGCCAAGAATATGGCGGCGTGATCAAACATGGTGCCAAACTGCTTTATGCCTATGGCGAAGCGACGGTTCCCAAAGTGACGGTTATTACGCGCAAAGCATACGGAGGTGCCTATGTGGTTATGTCGTCCAAGCATTTGCAGGGTGATTTCAACTACGCTTGGCCGACATCCGAGATTGCAGTCATGGGTGCCAGAGGGGCGACCGAGATTATTCACCGCGGTGATCTGAATGATCCTGAAAAGATCGCGCAACACACCCAAGACTACGAAGACCGGTTTGCGAACCCATTCGTGGCAGCCGAAAAAGGCGTCATCGACGAAGTGATCATGCCGCATTCCACGCGTAAACGGGTCTGCCGTGCCTTTGCATCGCTGCGCAATAAAAAAGTCCACACACCGTGGAAAAAGCACGACAATATCCCGCTGTAATGAATTTTAGCGATCACAAAAGGACCGCCGCTCATGGCTAATCTGCCATATATGGACAAGCACCGTGGATTTCCGGGGCGTTTGCCGGGAACTGATTTTCAGTTCGTGCTGCGGCGCGCCCACAA
>CBDTVI010000006.1:0-30555 GCA_965364065.1 uncultured Yoonia sp.
CGGTTTGTTACTAGACTTTATAGGCCGCCAAACGCGAATGACAATTGGACCATTGCGCCATGAAAGAAAGCAAACATGCCTGAACTGCCCGAAGTTGAAACCGTCAAAGCAGGCATTGCCCCCGTGATGCAGGGGCATGTTATTGCCAAAGCACTCGTGAACCGCCCTGATCTACGTTGGCCGTTTCCGGAAGGCATGGCTGCGCGTCTGACAGGTCAGCGCGTTTTGGGCCTGCGTCGCCGATCAAAATACATCCTTGTGGATTTGGAAAGCAACGAGACGCTTTTGATTCATTTGGGGATGTCGGGCCGCATGCTAATTTCTGGGCACACGGTCGGTGATTTTCATCATGCACATCCGGCACCAGCCAAGCACGATCATGTTGTGTTCGAAATGGACAATGGGGTGCGCATCACCTTTAACGACGCCCGCCGTTTTGGTGCGATGGACCTGATGGACACCGCCACCCAAGATGATCACTGGCTGATTCGCGATTTGGGACCAGAGCCGTTGGGGAATACCTTCAACGAAAGCTATCTGATTGAGCGGCTGAAGGGGCGCAACATGCCGATCAAATCGGCCTTACTGGATCAACGGATCGTGTCCGGCCTTGGCAATATATATGTTTGCGAGGTTTTGTTCCGCGCCGGAATCGACCCTAAACGAAAGGCGGGTCAAATAAGCGCCAAACGTGTGGCAACTTTGGTTCCTCTTATTCGCACTGTTCTGACCGAGGCGATCGCGGCTGGCGGGTCTTCTTTGCGTGATTACAGGCAATCGGATGGCGAGTTGGGGTATTTCCAACATGTTTTTCAAGTCTACGACCGCGAAGGTCAGAACTGTGTAACCCATGGATGTGACAGCGTAATCAACCGAATCGTGCAATCTGGACGCTCATCTTTCTTTTGTCCGCAATGCCAAAGATAACTTGATCTGCCTGCTCGCTTTGCTAAGCCTTGTGGCCTGACCAGCGGCAAAGGGGACAGCAGCATGGCCTATGATAAGATCATCGTCGATATCAGCGACTACATTGCGACTATCACGCTCAACCGGCCAGACGCGCTGAATGCGTTGAACGGTGAATTGTTGCGTGAACTTTGCACAGCGCTGGAAGTGGCCGACGCGAGCGATAAAGTGCGGTGCATTATCATTACCGGATCTGAAAAAGCATTTGCCGCAGGAGCTGACATTTCCGAGATGGCCGATAAGTCCTTCGTTGAAATGTACACGCAGCGGTTTTTTGAAAATGAAACCGACCGTTTTAACCGCACGCGCAAGCCAATCATTGCAGCAGTTGCGGGTTACGCGCTGGGCGGTGGTTGCGAACTTGCGATGATGTGTGATTTTATCATTGCCGCCGAGAATGCAAAATTTGGCCAACCCGAAATCAACCTGGGCGTCATGGCCGGACTGGGCGGCACTCAGCGTTTGACGCGCTTCGTTGGCAAGTCAAAGTCGATGGATATGCATCTGACTGGTCGGTTTATGGATGCCGCCGAGGCGGAAAGCAGCGGTCTGGTCAGCCGTGTGGTGCCAGTCAAGAAATTGATGTCCGAGGCGAAAGCTGCCGCGGAAAAAATCACCGAGAAGTCTCTGATCGCGACGATGGCTATCAAAGACGCTGTTGACCGCGCTTATGAGACAACATTGGCCGAGGGTCTGAATTACGAGCGGCGCTTGTTTCACTCATTGTTCGCGACTGAAGATCAAAGCGAGGGCATGGCTGCCTTCACCGAAAAGCGCGAGCCGCAGTTCCGCGATCGTTAGGGCTTTTCTTTTTCGGTAAACTATCCTATCAGCCGCTTCATACATGCGCGTGCGGCCCGCTCTGGCCAGATCATCCGGTTCGAAAACCCGGGGCTTGGGCTTATTGCGCTATTGAAATTCAATTTGACCCTTCATGGGCCCAGTAAGGAACGAACACATGGCAAACACACCACAAGCCAAAAAACGCGCTCGCCAAAACGAAGCACGCTTTGCAGTCAACAAAATGCGCCGTTCGCGCATCCGCACATATTTGCGCGCCGTTGAAGAGGCGATTGCCTCTGGCGATCAGGCAGCAGCAACAGCGGCGTTGAAAGCAGCACAGCCAGAAATCATGCGCGGTGTCACAAAAGGCGTCATGCACAAGAACACAGCATCGCGCAAAGTGTCCCGTCTGGCGTCCCGCGTCAAAGCAGTCGGCTAAGCCATCCGATTCTTCCGCATCGCGCGGAAAGAAAAGAGATCAAGCGCGTCCTTTCAGGGCGCGCTTTTTTTATGAGGGTGTTGTGAGACTGCGCAGAAATGGTGTCATTTCAAAGGGCCGATAGATTCTTTTCCGGCAATCACTGAGTCAAGCGCGATGTTATGTTGAACGAAGCCCAAACCCCTTGCTAACTTGTCCATGCGATTCACATCGTTCCGGGGGGACATGAGGGGATTTGCATATGACCAAAGGTAGGCCTGCTTGTGTTATCGCGGCTGTCTATCGGGGCGTCTTATGTTGAACTTTATGCAATAGTGATCGGGCATTTTGCAGCTTTTTGCTGTGTGCTTTGTCCCAATTGTGTCTGCGCTAAAGCTGGGGGCTGCTCCTTGGTGATGGCTGCTGCTTATGGTCCTTAACCGCTGCCACTTGGCGCTGCCTTATCTCTCTTTGAGGTTGGGCCGTGCAGCAGCCACTGGTTATGGGTAGAAGATAAACCGCTCAGGAGAGGCAACCTGAGCGACAGTCTTTTTTTGTCCCGAGCAATGTGTCGTCAGTGCGTAATGTGCTGTGGGTTGAGATGACAGGTTATGGGGACAAAACGTAATATGACGAACGATATCTGGGCAAAGGTGTTGGGTGCGCTGAAAGACACCGTTGGAACAAGCAATTATTCCAGCTGGATTGCGCCACTCGAATTTACGCAACTTTCAGGCGGTGTAGCGACCTTTGATGTGCCGACAAATTTTATCGGCAATTATGTGTCCCAGAACTTTGGCGATCAGATCATCTATCAGATGAACAAAGCCGGCGAAGAGGTGCAGCGTTTGCAGTTCCGTGTGCCATCA
Organism: uncultured Yoonia sp.; assembly: GCA_965364065.1. Lineage (GTDB taxonomy): Bacteria > Pseudomonadota > Alphaproteobacteria > Rhodobacterales > Rhodobacteraceae > Yoonia. The sequence goes on from CBDTVI010000006.1 coordinate 3,037, forward strand.
CAAGCACGCCCTGCGCTTTCGCCAAAGTCTACTGCCCACGGTGTTGCGCGCGACAAGACATCCGGTTCCCCGCTGGATGCACGTTTTACCTTTGATACATTCATCGTCGGCAAACCGAACGAGTTGGCACATGCCGCCGCGCGCCGTGTTGCCGAAGGCGGCCCAGTAACTTTCAACCCGCTGTTTCTCTATGGTGGCGTTGGCCTTGGCAAAACCCATTTGATGCACGCGATCGCGCATGAATTGAAGCAACGTTCGCCTGAACTGAATGTTCTGTATTTGTCGGCAGAGCAGTTCATGTACCGCTTCATCACCGCCCTTCGTGAACGCAAGATGATGGATTTCAAACAACTGTTCCGTTCTGTTGATGTCCTTATGGTTGATGACGTCCAATTCATTGGCGGCAAAGACAGCACCCAAGAAGAATTCTTTCACACGTTCAACGCGCTTGTTGATTCGGGCAAACAGATCATCATCTCTGCTGATCGTGCACCGGGTGAAATCAAAGATTTGGAAGAGCGGATCAAGTCCCGCCTGCAGTGTGGCCTTGTCGTCGACCTGCACCCAACCGACTACGAACTGCGTTTGGGCATCCTGCAGTCGAAAGTTGAAGTGTACTCCGCCCAATATCCCGAGCTTGAAATCGCTGATGGCGTGCTGGAATTTCTGGCACACCGCATTTCGACCAACGTCCGTGTCCTTGAGGGCGCGTTGACCCGTCTGTTCGCATTCGCCTCACTTGTTGGCCGTGAAATTACACTTGATCTGACGCAAGACTGCTTGTCGGACGTCCTCAAAGCATCTGATCGCAAGGTCACGGTCGAGGAAATCCAGCGCAAGGTATCCGAGCATTACAACATTCGGCTGTCTGACATGATTGGCCCCAAGCGGGTGCGCAACTATGCCCGTCCTCGTCAAATCGCGATGTATCTGGCGAAAAAAATGACCAGCCGGTCATTACCAGAGATCGGTCGCCGGTTTGGTGGCCGCGATCACACAACAGTCATGCACGGTGTGCGCCGCATCGAAGAGTTGATGGCGCTGGATAGCCAGATCGCCGATGATCTGGAACTTCTGCGCCGCGCGCTGCAGGAATAGCGCGTCCTGCGCTTGACGAAGGCTGGGCCTTGGTCAACAGTTTAAAAAAATGCTTGAGGCGGTCGTGGAATAGAGTACATTCTGCGTCCGGACCTCGTTCGGAAGCAAGATATGCGGAGATTGGGATATGAAATTCAGCATTGAACGTGCGGTGCTTTTGAAAGCAGTGGCACAGGCTCAATCAGTGGTCGAACGACGCAACACGATCCCGATTTTGGCAAACGTCTTGATCGAGGCCGAAGGCGATGAAGTGCACTTTCGTGCAACCGACCTCGATATCGAAGTTGTGGACCGGGCCCCCGCCAAGGTCGAACGGGCAGGTGCGACGACAGTTGCTGCGGTGACGCTGAACGAAATCGTGCGCAAATTGCCCGATGGGGCTTTGGTGACGCTTACGGAAGATGGTGCTTCTGGTCGTTTGACGATCGAAGCGGGCCGTTCGAATTTCTCGTTGGCGACATTGCCGAAAGAAGATTTTCCCGTGATGGCATCATCTGAATATGCCGCGAACTTTTCAGCGCCAGCACCGGTGCTGCGCCGTCTATTCGACAAATCCAAGTTTGCGATTTCAACCGAAGAAACCCGTTACTACTTGAACGGCGTTTACATGCATGTCGCCGAAAGTGATGGCGGTAAGGTTTTGCGCTGTGTGGCAACAGACGGTCACCGTTTGGCGCGCATTGACGCCGATCTGCCCGAAGGTGCTGCCGACATGGCCGGTGTGATTGTGCCACGCAAAACTGTAGGCGAGTTGCGCAAACTGCTGGACGACGACGACATGAAAATCGCGGTGTCGGTATCCGAGACAAAAATACGCTTTGCTACGCCAGAAATCACACTGACGTCCAAGGTCATCGATGGGACCTTCCCCGACTACACGCGTGTTATTCCGCAAGGCAACACCCGCAAAATGGAAGTTGATGCCCGCGAATTTGCAAAGGCCGTTGACCGTGTCGCGACCGTATCATCCGAACGATCACGTGCCGTAAAGCTGTCTATAGACGAAGATCGTTTGATCCTGTCCGTCAATGCGCCTGATAGCGGTGCAGCCGAAGAAGAACTCGCCGTAGCCTATAGCGACGAGCGGCTCGAGATTGGTTTTAATGCGAAATACCTGCTGGAAATTGCAAGCCAGGTTGACCGCGAGAATGCTGTTTTCATGTTCAACTCTTCGGGTGATCCGACGTTGATGCGCGAAGGCAATGACACCTCTGCAGTCTATGTCGTGATGCCGATGCGCGTTTGACGCGGTCACATCCAAAGCCATCTGGCTGCGCCGTCTTTCATGGGTGAACGCCGCCAATGACCAAACTTGCGCTATCTGAACTTACGCTATCTCATTTTCGCTCGCACAAGCGTGCGGTGGTGACTGTTGATGCGCGTCCAATGGCGATCTATGGCCCCAATGGCGCGGGTAAAACCAACCTTCTTGAGGCGGTCTCGCTATTGTCGCCCGGGCGGGGGTTGCGCCGTGCCGGTGCGGACGATCTGACCCGCAGACCAGAGGCGCTGGGCTGGAAAGTCACTGGCATCCTGCAATCGTTACACCAAACCCACGAGCTTGAAACTTGGGCCGAGGCGGGCAATCCGCGCCAACTGCGTATCGATGGCAAGGCCGCACCGCAGATCGCTTTGGGTCGGATCGCACGCATCTTATGGCTGGTGCCGTCCATGGACCGACTTTGGATCGAGGGCGCCGAAGGGCGTAGGCGTTTCTTAGATCGCGCGACCCTTAGCTTTGAGCCAACCCATGCAGAGGCGGTATTGACCTATGAAAAGGCTATGCGCGAACGCAACAGATTGCTGAAAGACATGGTGCGTGATCCGCATTGGTACACCGCAATTGAAGGGCAGATGGCGCAATCTGGCGCTGCCATGCAACGCAACAGATTGAACGCAATCGCGGAACTGACTGCCGCGCAAGAGGCGGCGACCACCGCGTTCCCGACGGCAACACTGGCTCTGACTTCGCCCGATCCTATTCCGGATGATCTACAAGCTGCACTTTCGGATAACCGCTCTCGTGATATGGCGGCAGGGCGAACGCTGATCGGCCCGCACCGCGCCGATCTTGATGCGACTTATGCCAGTAAGGACGTGCCCGCCAAGGACTGCTCTACAGGCGAGCAAAAGGCGCTTTTGATCAGCTTGATCCTTGCGAATGGCCGTGCCTTGGCCCGCGACTTTGGGGCACCACCAATCTTGTTGCTGGACGAGGTCGCAGCCCACCTTGATGCCCCCCGACGTGCGGCGCTGTACGACGAAATCTGCGGCCTTGGCGCGCAGGCGTTCATGACCGGCACGGGGCCTGAATTATTTGCAGAGCTGGGCGACCGCGCCCAATATGCCGAAGTGACAGAAGCTGATGGACAGTCCATCGTCACCCAAAAGGACAGCCTATGACCCCGCAACGCGTTACATTGATTACCCTCGGTGTCGCTGATCTGACACGCGCCAAGGCATTTTATGCCGCACTTGGCTGGACCCCTGCCGCGGACGAAGGCGAGGTCGTCTTTTACCAAATGAACGGGATGGTGTTGGGGTTTTTTGGGCTTGAACCGCTAGCCAAGGACCAAGGGCGACCAGATGCAAAGCTAGGAACAGGTGCGATGACGCTCGCTCAGAACTTCACGACGGACGCAGAAGTCGATGCGGCCTATGCCTTGGCCTTAAATGCAGGAGCAACGCCCCTTAAGGCGCCTGAAAAGGTCTTCTGGGGTGGGTATTCCGGCTATTATGCCGATCTGGACGGGCATGTTTGGGAAGTTGCCCAAAACCCGTTTTGGGATATCAGTCCTGACGGTAGCCTGACATTGCCAACCACATGACGATCACAGCCTATGAATTGCTGCTCTACGCGGGTGCGCTGCTGATTTTGTTCATGACCCCAGGTCCGGTCTGGGTGGCCTTGCTGGCACGCTCGCTTTCGGGCGGGTTTCAGGCCGCTTGGCCGCTGGCGATGGGGGTCGCCATCGGCGATATCGTTTGGCCGCTGGTGGCGGTGCTGGGCGTTTCTTGGTTGGTCTCTGAATTTGCGGGCTTCATGGATGTGCTGAAATGGGTCGCCGTCCTTGTCTTTGTTGCGATGGGCGTTGGGTTGATCCGCAACGCGGACCATGCACTTAGCTCCAACAGTAGATTGACCCGACCGGGTATGTGGGCGGGGTTCTTGGCGGGCCTTGCGGTCATTATAGGCAATCCCAAAGCAGTGTTGTTTTACATGGGCGTCCTCCCGGGATTCTTTGACTTAACGACCATAACGGCACTCGATTTGATCGCGATCTGCACGTTAAGTTTCGTGGTGCCATTGGGCGGTAACCTGCTTTTGGCGGCATCAGTTGATCGGGTGCGTGGCGTCCTGAAATCGCCGTCTGCCATGCGACGGATGAACGTGATCGCGGGCTGGCTTTTGATTGGCGTTGGGGTGGTAATCGCGCTGACCTAGTCGCTTTGTGGGCAACAGGGGAAAACCACAAAATATTGTGCCATTTGCGTGACAATCACCCCTGTTTGGGGTATATTTTGGGTAACTGTACATAAGGTATTTCCCATGGCCGACACCGACCAAAAACCAGAAGAATATGGCGCCGATTCTATCAAAGTTCTCAGGGGCTTAGAGGCGGTTCGCAAGCGTCCGGGGATGTATATCGGTGATACCGATGACGGCTCTGGTTTGCATCATATGGTTTACGAGGTCGTGGACAACGGCATTGATGAGGCGCTCGCAGGTCACGCGGACCATGTTTATGTGAAAATCAACGGCGATGGGTCGATCACGGTGGGCGACAACGGGCGCGGTATTCCGGTCGGTATCCATGACGAAGAAGGTGTTTCTGCTGCAGAAGTCATCATGACCCAACTACATGCCGGCGGTAAATTCGATAGTAATTCTTACAAGGTTTCTGGCGGTCTGCACGGAGTTGGTGTGTCGGTTGTGAACGCACTGTCCGACTTTCTGGAATTGCGCATCTGGCGCGACGGCAAAGAACACTACGCACGGTTTGAGGGTGGTTTTACCACCGAACACCTGCGCGTTGTGGGTGATGCGGATGGGCGCAAAGGCACCGAGGTCACGTTCCTTGCCGCGCTTAGCACCTTCAGCAATCGTGACTATGAATTCAGCATTCTTGAAAAGCGTTTGCGGGAATTGGCGTTTTTGAACTCTGGCGTGCGGATCATTCTTGAAGATCTGCGTCCTGCAGAACCGCTTAAGTCGGATTTGTTCTACGAAGGCGGCGTCAAAGAATTCGTCAAATACCTTGATCGGTCCAAGACACCTTTGTTGGACGCGCCAATTTATGTTGCTGGCGAACGTGACGACATCGGCGTCGAAGTCGCGATGTGGTGGAACGACAGCTACAACGAGATGGTGCTGCCCTTTACTAACAACATTCCACAGCGCGATGGCGGCACCCACCTCGCCGGTTTCCGTGGCGCGCTGACCCGTGCGATTGCGAAGTACGCGACTGAAAAAGGCATTTCCAAACGGGAAAAAGTATCCCTGACCGGTGATGATGCCCGCGAAGGTCTGACGTGCGTGCTGTCTGTCAAAGTGCCTGATCCAAAGTTTTCCAGCCAGACCAAAGATAAACTAGTCAGTTCCGAAGTGCGCCCAGCCGTTGAAAACCTGATGGGTGAAAAGCTGAACGAATGGTTCGAAGAAAACCCGACTGAAGCCAAGATGATCATTTCCAAGATCGTTGAAGCCGCCGCCGCCCGCGAGGCCGCGCGCAAAGCCCGTGAGATCCGACGCAAATCGGCGATGGACGTGAACTTTAATGCGTCCAAGCTGAAAGATTGCTCTGAAAAAGACCCAACCAAGACCGAAGTCTTTATCGTGGAGGGAGACTCGGCTGGGGGTTCTGCGCAAACGGGGCGTGATCGGGGTACGCAGGCGATTTTGCCGCTCAAGGGTAAGATCCTGAATGTCGAACGTGCGCGTTTTGACCGGATGCTTTCCAGCCAAGAGATCGGCAACCTTGTGATGGCCTTGGGCACGGGCATTGGCCGTGACGAATTTAACATCGACAAATTGCGCTATCACAAAGTCATCATCATGACTGACGCGGATGTCGATGGGGCGCATATTCGCACGCTGCTGCTGACCTTCTTCTTCCGCCAGATGCCTAAATTGATCGAAGGCGGATTTTTATACATTGCGCAGCCACCGCTTTACAAAGTTGCACGTGGCAAATCCGAGGTTTACCTCAAGGATCAGCCAGCGATGGACGAATACCTTGTTGAACAAGGCATTGAGGGTGCGATGCTGCGCCAAGGTAATGGCGAGGAAATCGCAGGCGCCGATCTGCGCCGTGTCGTTGACGAAGCACGTCAACTTCGTCGTGTTTTGGATGCTTTCCCAACCCATTATCCGCGCCATATTCTTGAGCAGGCCGCGATTGCAGGCGCGTTTGTACCGGGTGTCGTGAGCAACGATTTGCAAGGCACCGCAGACCGCGTGGCCGAGCGTCTTAACCTGATTGCTCTGGAATGGGAGCGCGGTTGGCAAGGCCGTATCACGCAAGACCAGGGTATGCGTTTGGCCCGTATTCTGCGTGGCGTTGAAGAAGTCCGCACGCTTGACGGCCCCATGTTGCGCGGTGGTGAAGCGCGGCGTACGGGCACGTTCACGCAAAGCTTGCAGGATGTGTACAATCTGCCCGCGACATTGGTCCGCAAGGACCGCAGTCAGGTGATTAACGGACCGCTTGATCTGTTGAAAGCCATCCTTGAAGAGGGCGAAAAGGGTCTGTCATTGCAGCGATATAAGGGTTTGGGCGAAATGAACCCTGATCAGCTATGGGAAACCACGTTGGATCCAGACGCACGCACGCTGTTGCAGGTAAGGGTCGAAGACTTGGCCGAAGCCGACGATCTGTTTACCAAATTGATGGGTGACGTCGTCGAACCACGGCGCGAGTTCATCCAGAAAAACGCATTGAATGTCGAAAACCTCGACTTTTAAGAACCGCGTCGCGTCCATTTGAAAACAAAGGGCGCGACAGCGATCACCAGCGTAATACGGATGATGTGCATCACCGAGACGTAAGTTACATCTTGGCCCATGGCGAGTGTTAGCAATGACATCTCTGTCAAGCCACCGGGTGAAAACGCCAGAAATGCTTGTGCCAATGGGATACCGCTGACCCATGCGATGCCTTCGGCAAATCCGACAGCGGCAATCAGCATCAGTAGCGACGCGATCCCTGATAGCCCAATATCCTTGCGAATTTCTGCCAGCGTCGCGCCAATAAACCGGGTGCCGATGATCGTGCCAATGGTGATTTGGGCCGCAATCACAAACAGGGTTGGCGGTGCGACTGTGACCCAACCGACAGCATGGGCAATTCCGCTTAAGATCATAGGCCCGAAAACGGGCGCTGCTGGTAGGCCAAGCCGCTTACCCAACACAACCCCCAGCACGGCACATGCCCCCAAGATCGCGTAATCCAGCGCCGTGATTTGATACAATCCAATCCACTGCACAGCCCCGCGTCCGCCGCTCGAGACACCAACAAAAAGCCCAAAGAAGATCGCCACAAAGACAATGATAATCAGGACACGCGCAGCATGGGCCAAGGCGATGCGGCGTTCGTCACCGCCAGCTTCTGCGCCTAGAATTAGCATCTCGTTCAAGCCACCGGGCATGGCCGAATAGAACGCGGTGACAGGATCATAGCCACCAATGCATCGATAGACGGCGTAAGAAATGCCTGCAGCGCACGCTAGAAAAATCGGCAAAAGTGCGAGCGTCAAAAGCCATGTGCCAAGCAGGCCAAAAATCTCGGCTGTCACAGCAGAGCCCAACATCACACCAATCACGGGGATCACATAAATGCGCAATGGATCAGGTCCTGCGATTGGCGCGCGCAACATAGCAGCAGCAGTGTTGGCGATCATCGGACCCAACATCCAAGGAAGTGGTAGGCCTGCCAAATAGGCTGCCAACCCACCTGCGACCCCGATTGCCAATGCCAAAAGCTGTGGCAAGAAAGGGTTATGAGCAGTCACTGTTCCAGACCTAGATGCCACCGATGTGGTGGGTGCCGCGTTTCTTCGCGAGGATCATCTGCTTTTGACGTTCACGAAAGCGGCCCTTGTCGGCGTCTGTGGTTTCATCTGCGCACTGATGACATGCCACGCCTTGTTCAAAGGCAGGGTTGTCGCGATCTTCGGGCAGCAATGGGCGCCGGCAAGCATGGCACAGAATATGCGGACCCTCTTCTAGCCCATGGCCAACGCTGACACGTGCATCAAAAACAAAGCACTCGCCATCCCATTTGCTGTCTTCTTGCGGGACTTCCTCGAGGTATTTCAAGATGCCGCCCTTCAGGTGATAGACGTCTTCGACACCTTGCCCCATCAGGTAATTTGTTGATTTCTCGCACCTGATGCCGCCAGTGCAAAACATGGCGATCCGTTTGTTATGAAAGCGATGCTTGTTTTCTTCCCACCAAGCAGGAAATTCACCAAAGCTTTTGGTATCGGGGTCAACAGCGCCTTCAAACGTGCCAATTGCCACTTCATAATCGTTGCGCGTATCGATCACTGCCACGTCAGGGGCATTGATTAAATCGTTCCAATCGGCGGCATCGACGTAGTTGCCAACGCGCGCGACGGGGTCCACGTCCGGCTGGCCCATCGTGACGATCTCGCGCTTGAGCCGGACTTTCATACGGTGAAACGGCGGTGTCGCGGCGGTGCTTTCTTTCCACTCGAGATCCGAACATCCAGGCAGGGCGCGAATATGAGCAAGGACTGCATCAATCCCCGGCCGGTCGCCCGCAATGGTGCCATTGATCCCCTCGCTTGCCAGTAGGAGCGTGCCAGTAATGCCGCGCGCCTTGCACAGCACCAAAAGGGGGGCTTGCACGGCGACGGTGTCATCAAAACGGGTGAAGTGATAAAGTGCTGCAACGGTAAACATAGTGACCAGATACGCCTGTCATTCAGGCAGGTAAAGCTACACGCGCAATGAAAACGAACCCACGTTGCAACTCAAGTCCGGTTTTGGCACATTGCGACCGAACCTGTTGAAATGAAAGCTGCACCATGTCCCACGCTTTGCTTGTGATCGACGTCCAAAATGATTTCTGCCCCGGCGGCGCTCTTGCAGTGACTGGCGGCGATGCGATTGTGGCCGGTATCAATGGGTTGATGGTAGATTTTCAGGCCGTGATCTTGACCCAAGATTGGCATCCGGCGGGCCATTCCTCATTTGCGTCCACACACGACGCGGCCCCGATGAGCATGATGGACATGCCTTACGGCCCACAAGTGCTTTGGCCGGATCACTGTATTCAGGGCAGTTCGGGGGCTAGGTTGCATGCTGATCTACAAACGGAACACGCGGACCTGATCATCCGCAAAGGGTACAATCCGGCAATCGATAGCTATTCGGCATTCTTTGAAAATGACAAAACAACACCGACCGGTCTGGAGGGATACCTGCGCACGCGCGGAATCGAAACGCTGACGCTTGTTGGGTTGGCGACTGATTTTTGCGTGAATTACTCTGCACTGGATGCGGCAAGGCTTGGCTTTGACGTGACGGTCCAAATGGATCTGTGCCGTGCAATCGACTTTGACGGTTCTTTGGAAGCTGCAAAATCGGCGATGACCAAAGCGGGAGTTGTGTTGGCCTAGCGGCCTTTGCGGGCGAACCAAACAGACGAAACCCCTGCCGTCATAATGATGACCAGTCCTACAAGGCTTGGCGCATCGGGCCACTGTCCAAATACGGCCCAGCCGATCAGCATCGCTGCCAACAATTGGCTATAAATCAGGGGGGCAACCACACCAGCAGGGGTGGTGCGGTTCACCAAGACTAGCAACAGATTTCCCCCAGCAGACCCCAATGCAGAGACAGTGATGAGACCAAACAAAGGCCACGTAATTTCAGGTCTTATTGAAAATGCGAAAGGTGACAATAGAACGGTACCGATCAAAAGTTGCGAAAATAACAAGAACCGTGGCCGGAACTCTGATGCGAGCCACCGTGTTGCCACCAAATATGATCCGTGAAAACACCCCGCCAATATGGCAAATCCCATGCCCGAAGACATGCCAAACCCAGGGCGCACAACCAACAAAACGCCTGCAAAACTGATCAAAAGCAGGAATGTGCGCACGGGTGTGATGCGTTCACCAAGCAATAGCGCAGACAGGAAATACGACACCACTGGTCCAACAAAGAAGCCCGCAAAGACATTGGCCATTGGTTCCGTTTTGAGTGCCGTCAAAATACAAGTGATCCCTCCGACAATCAGCCCTGCGCGCAGGTACAGTCGCCAGTCGCGGAATTGCGCCACGTCGGCGCGAACGAGGCCACAAAGCGGGGCCAACAAAGCTGCGGCCAGTGCAAAGCGGGTCCAAGCCACGAATGTCTGCGGAAATCCCGCTCCTGTCAGCATTGTCGCAGCCGCATCACCGCCAACAATCAAAGTCATCGCAAACACGACTGCGACGACCAGCTTTGCAGAATAGGGGGATGTTGTCATTTGCGGGGCCTTTGTGACGCTTGATCGCGTTAAATCACACAGATCACGACGACGCGACATCAAAGCTTGCCACGCCCGCGCCCGCTTGATCTAACCCACGGTGCGCAAACGGGAGAGCACAGTCATGGTCGACATTGCCACACGGGTCTGGAACCACAAATGGAAGATTGATCCGATTGTACGGTCTCTGATCGATACTGACTTTTACAAACTCCTGATGTGCCAATCGGTATTTCGAAACCACCCAGACACAGTGGTGCAATTTTCGCTGATCAACCGAACAAAGACAATTCGTCTTGCCGAACTTGTGGATGAGGGCGAATTGCGTGAGCAGCTTGATCATATTCGGTCATTGCGGCTGACGCGTGGAGAAAGCACATGGCTGCGCGGCAATACATTCTACGGTAAGCGCCAGATGTTCACGCCCGCCTTCATGGAGTGGTTCGAAAACCTTCAATTGCCACCTTATCATCTTGAAAAACGTGATGGTCAGTACGAACTGACGTTTGAGGGAACATGGCCCGAGGTCATGTTGTGGGAGATTCCAGCACTTGCAGTGATTATGGAGTTGCGCAGCAGAGCTGTTTTAAAAGACATGGGCCGTTTTGAATTGCAGGTCCTTTATGCACGCGCGATGACAAAATTGTGGGAAAAGGTGGATAAGTTAAAGCCGATTCAAGATTTGCGGGTTGCGGATTTTGGTACGCGGCGGCGGCATTCATATCTTTGGCAGGATTGGTGCGTGCAGGCGATGATGGAAGGGCTGGGTAAAAACTTTACCGGGACATCAAACTGCCGGATTGCAATGATGCGCGAAATCGAAGCCATTGGTACGAACGCGCATGAGCTCCCAATGGTGTATGCGGCCTTGGCGGATACGGAGACGGCATTACGGCAATCGCCCTATGATGTTCTGGCTGATTGGCAAGAAGAGCATGACGGAAACTTACGGATTATTTTGCCGGATACGTATGGAACGCAAGGCTTCTTGGATGGCGCTCCCGACTGGTTGGCTGGTTGGACGGGCATTCGCGTAGATAGCGGTGATCCGGCGACCGGAGCCGAGACGGCAATCAACTGGTGGAAATCGCGGGGCGAAGATCCCCGCAATAAATTGGTGATTTTCTCGGATGGGCTTGATGTCGATAAAATTAGTGCGCTGCATCAGCAGTTCGCAGGGCGCGTACGTGTTTCATTTGGTTGGGGCACAATGTTGACCAACGATTTCAAGGGGCTGGTCGATGATGACGCGCTCGCGCCATTTTCCTTGGTATGCAAGGCTATCTCTGCCAACGGGCGCCCAACGGTAAAGCTGAGTGATAATCCGGGCAAGGCGATGGGTCCAGAGGCAGAAATTGCAAGGTACAAGCGGATCTTCGAAGTCGGTCAGCAAGAAGAGATTGAAGTCGTCGTTTAGCATTTTGAGGATTCAGGCCAAGCTGGACAATCGCCGATTTTCGGCAAATGAAGTGCGATTTCCCCTGTTCCAGATTGCTGGTGCTGCTGTGCTTTAACCAGTGATTAGGCGACCACTGAAGTGTCATTATTTCGGTCGAATGCTACCTGAGCTCTGTTTTTACCTGAACGTTTTGCAAGCAAAAGCTGTGCATCGGCGCGATTGATCATCTCTTGAAGTGGTAGATTTTGCTTGCTCCAATATCCACCAAGGCTGATCGAAACAGTAAAGACCTTATTTGCATGGCTGAATTTTTCGGCTGAGATCGCGGTACAAAACCTGTCAGCAACAGCTTGCATATCACTTGCATCTAGCCCCGGAACATAAAGCGAAAATTCGTCGCCACCATGGCGCGCAAAAACTGTTTCACTTCTGATAATATCTTTGACGCGCGCCGCTACAATCGCGAGGGTCGCATCGCCAGTATCATGGCCATAGGTGTCGTTGATGCCTTTGAAGTTGTCGACATCGAAATAGAATACTGCATGCCCGCGGGACGCATCGAATTTTGTGGCGTCTACTTCACGGTCCATTCCACGCCTGTTTAGCAGGTTCGTTAGTTGGTCCGTCCGTGCGAAAGATCGCATTTCACGTGCTTCAGAAATGTAGCGCGCTTCGTGGCGAAAGATCCAGCCAATGGCAATTGCGCCGACCACATTGCAGATCAGGAGTGTTGGCAAAATTGAGGCAAACAAATCAACAGCCAGGTCAAAAGGAAGTATAAACAGCGCAAAGATTGATGGTGTTACGGCAATGCCAAGACAGGTGTCTTTCAAAACTGGTTGCTTGACGCGATGCGACGCAAAGTGTGACCATTCCAGTGCCAACCCGAACGCAAGTACCAAGCCGACAAGGCCAGATGTTGTACCGACACCCCCAATATAGATGCGGCAAACAATACCAAATCCAAGGGTAATCAGACCGGCAACTGGCCCAACGAACGCAACCGCAGCGCCGGTTAAAAGTGTACGGGTGTCAAAAATGAGTCCCTCACCAAGCGACAAAGGATTGGTCATGCCAAGAACGACCGTCAGCCCGAAAAGAACGCCGAAAGCGAACTGTTCGTATTTCGTTTCATGATAGTGCCGCATTGCCGAACTTAACAAAAATGATAAGCCAAGGAGGGCAACGACCGGCGCGAGAAGAACTTGGAATTGAAGCATAGCAGAACATCCGTGACTTGAATGAACGCTAACTTACCTCCTATTCCTTAAGGTCGCGTAACGATCAGCCCAGTTTTCTCACAGTTTCGCAGGCGGCTATTCATCTACTTTTCCACGAAGCGCCTTGACCTCGCCACGCGCTTTCTTGCCGGCAAGCCTGCGTTTGACTGACCCGTAAGTCGGCTTTGTTGCGAGGCGGCGCTTTGGTGTTTCAAGGGACTTCTGGATCAACTCTACCAACCGCTGTTTGGCAATTTCGCGGTTGCGTGCTTGGCTACGGGTGTCCTGAACGAAAATGACGATAGCGCCATCAAGGGTCCACCGGCGCCCCGCGAGCCGCTTGAGACGCGCCTTTGCTTGCGCCGGTAAATTGGGTGACCGGGCCGCTTCAAAACGTAATTCTACCGCGGTTGAAACCTTGTTCACGTTTTGCCCGCCGGGGCCGGACGCGCGCGTAAAGCTCTCTGAAATCTCCCAATCCGCGATTTCTATATGGTCATTGATTCTCATCTTGCCCTTCAAGCTCCCGACGGAGGCCCATCAAAATTTCTGAACTTCGACCACCTTACACGAAAAAGGGCCACCCCAGCGACGGGATGGCCCTTTCCTGAATCACGGAGGTGGGTCGGTTAGGATCTCCACCTTGGATGTTCGTCAGCCAAGGGCTGCCCTAGCTGCGATCCCCCCAAGTTGTCCCGACACACTTCTCCAATACCTCATGATGCACTGGATCACCTCCTTTCAAATATTTCGCCTGAAAGCAGGTTCGCACAGATTTGGTATATTTCAAGGAAAAAGATACCTCATGTCGTGTTTAGGCGGACCGCAGCAGCAGCACCCGTCCAACAATAAAGCGGAATGGCAGCAAGGCGAGTAACGCAATCGAAAGCTTTACGCCCCAGTCTGCGACGGCAAGTGAAACCCACAGCGGCACCAGCGGTCCTGTGTTCAAGAATGGCACGGCGTCTTGCGCCCACATGACCTCTTCGGCGGCAGACGCACTGAAGCCATTGAACATGGCGGCAAAAGCGATGGTGAAAAAGATTGCTGTGTCCACTGTCGATCCAACCAACGTGCTGCCCAAAGGTGCTTTCCACCATGATCCGTCACGCAGGCGGTCAAAAACGGCGATGTCTAATAGTTGTGCCACCAAGAATGCCGTGGCCGAACCTATGGCGATGCGCAATGCAACGGCTGGGTATTCGAACCCGTCGCCTTGCAGCATGATCTGGCTGCCGATCAGTGAGCAGCCGATGCCAACGACGAGGCCGGAAAATACGACCTTGCGCGCGGCGGCGGGGCCATAGACGCGGTTCATCACATCGGTGACAAGAAACGCGAGGGGGTAGGTAAACGCGCCCCAGGTCAGTAGCCCATCGAGAACTAAGAATTGCACAAGGATATTGGACGCCACAACAATAGTGGCCATGGCGATTACGCCGGGAAGGATACGTGTCATTTGATTGTTCCGTTTTGACAAGGGTGCGGCACTTGGCCCCCAACCTTTGGGGACAGCGCGACCTACCGCCCATGCGCTAGTCCGTCAACCGGTATTCCACGAGCTCTGTGCGTTGAAAGGTGCGAAAGTTATCATCCGAGATCAGTGTCATGCGGAGCCCTTGGGCGTCTTGCCAGACGCTGATACCTTCAAGATTGTCATGGGTCAGAATACCCGTTTCCAACACGGTTTCTTCCTCGGTTCCGTCCAGCGCGAACCGTCTGACCCTATTCCGGAAACCTACACCAACAAAGTCACGCTCAAGGATATAAAGCTTGCCGTCAGGGCCAATATCAGCGCCAGACACAAGAAACGGGCCAGTGCGGGGGACCGCAAAGGGTTGGTCCCAAACCCCATTTTTCAGGCGAAAAACGGGAAATGCCCGCTTTGCTGCGCCCGAACGCTCCGGCAATGTAAACAACGTACCATCGGGCGCAATTGCCAACGCTTCGAGCGAGGCATTGGTTTGCATGCCTTCGAAATCAGGCGACGCCAAATGCGGTCCTGCTGGTTGATCGAAGCCCGTAAATCGCCGCACGCCAGGGGTCGATTCAAAGGATACGTAAAGGGATCCATCAGCACCTAGGGCAAGCCCTTCACTGTCACTTTCCAATCGGGGCAGTGGCAGACCATCTGTTCCGTTTAACAGTCGCAAATCATCCAGCATAATGCCAGTGATCACCCCATTGGCGCGCGTAAACTCACCCAAAGCAAAGCTGCCACGGTCACTAAGTGCGAAAAAGCCTTGTCCATCATCGGTCACCTCGATGCCCGAAAACCCGCCAAACCGCGGGTCATCGACGTCCCAAACATAGCTGCCAATCAAAGTCGTTTGCGCAACAGCAGGTGCGGCGCAAAATAGCGCAATGCTAATTAAAGTTCGGAGCACCTAGTTTGCGTTCAACACGGCAAGGCATTGGCCCGGCAAGTTTGCCATCGTCAATTCACGGCGCGGTGTGGGTGGCGGCGCATCAGGATCAGGCGGTGGTGGGTTAAGGATACGGTCAACCCAGCCTTGGGCATCCGCGCAGCCATCGCCGGGCGGCGGCGGGGCCTGATTGGTGCAGCCTGCGTCGCCTTCAGTGCAATTCAGACGGACATGGAAATGATAATGGTGGCCCCACCAAGGGCGCACCTTGTTTAGCCAGCTACGATCACCGGTTGCCGCATTGCACATCGCCACTTTGGCACCCGGAAAGATGAATATCCGTGCCACGCGCGGGTCAGAGGCTGCGGCACGTACAATCGCTTCGTGTTGTGGCGACCAGCGGTCATTCGTAAATGCACCCGCCGAACGGCGCATCGAAACTGACGACAAATCTTCGCGTTCCTGCGCCGTCAGATCAAGCCGATCGGGCGGCAGCATCCAAACGTCGATATCTAGACCGGTTTGGTGACTACGGTGCCCTGTTAGCATCGGGCCACCGCGTGGTTGGCTCATGTCGCCAACATAAAGACCGTTCCAGCCATCTTGGGTTGCTGCAAATCTGCTAAGATCGCGCACGAAATCCAGTGTTTCTGGCTGCGCCCAGTTGCGGTTGCGCGACAGGCGCATCGCTTGCCAAGTGGGCCCTGTTTCGGCCAACTGTTCAGCACCCGCCTGACAGCCGCGTGCGTATCCACCAAGGGGTTGCGATGGTTGGGATGATGCCAACGGCATCGCGCCAAACAAATTTTTGGCGACACGTGTATCATTGACGTTTTGCGTCGATAGGCTGACGACTGGCGGTTCTTCCGACTGACAAGCGGCCAAGCCGAGAGCAAGGATAACTGCTGTTATGAAGCGGACCATTCTGCGCGATCTCCGTCTTTGTTAACCCAGCGTAGCAAGAAAAGCCCGATCAGGAAAAGGAAGATTACAGGTAAAAACCCTAATTGGTTGTTACCAGTCATGATCGTGAACAAAGTAATCAACGCAGGTGCAAGAAATGCAGTGGCTTTGCCCGTCAGCGCAAACAAGCCGAATGCTTCGGCTGGACGTTCTGGATGGGTGTGGCGGACCATCATGGAACGCGACGCCGCATAGACCGCACCGCCCGCACCACCGATGCAAACACCACAGATGTAGAAAATGATGTCAGGCAGGCCAGACCCTTCTGCTAACGGCACACCAAAGATTGCCTCGCGAGACATGCCAACGATGATGATCGAGACCCCAACCAGTACCCAAACGCTGACGCGGATCACTGGTTTTGGCCCATAACGTTGATCTGCCAGTCCTGACAGCCACGTGGTAATCGCGGCTGCAATTGCCGCGATAATGCCGAATACGCCAATTTGGATGGTCTGCCAGTCTAGCACAAGCGCCGCATAGACACCGCCGAACGCATAAAGCGCGTTTAGCGCATCGCGATAGAACATGGACCCCACCAGAAAATTCAACAGGCTTTTGCGGTGAAACACAGAACGGAGCGTGACAATCAATTCACCCCAAACGGCACCCAATTTGGTGGATTTCTTTTCCACCTTTGGGTCATCGCGCACAAACATGAAGAACGGGATAATAAAGATCACATACCAGATCGCGATAAACGGCCCGACTGCGCGCGTGCCTTCACGCATATCCGGGTCCAACCCGAATAATGGCGCGTTACCCAACAACGTCACGCCTTGATCGTTTTCAGCTAAAAGCAGCAGCATAATGAATAGGGAGGTCACGCCACCCCAATAGCCGAACGCGGCACCTGAACCTGAAATGCGGCCAACTTCTTCGTCCGTACCAAGCGATGGCAGGATGGCATTGACGAAATTCAGCGCACTTTCAGCGGCGAAGAAGCCCACATAGAACATGATCAGCATGAAGATCAGGGCGGTCCCATCAGGCTCTAGCCCCCACAACATGAACATCGTGACGACGTAGATAATAGAAAAGAACACAATCCACGGCATTTTTCGGCCAGAATTGTCAGCAAATGCTCCAAGAAACGGCGCGGTAAATGCGATCAAAAGGCCAGCAACAGTTTGGCCCAGCGACCAAATCCACTGGGCTTGCGCATTGGCTGCATCGGCTTCCATGCCATTGCTCAGGAAATACTCGGCTGCGACGACAGCGAAATACGGGCCGAAAATAAAGGTCAGACCAAGCGTATAGAAAGGCTGCGATGCCCAATCAAAGGCCATCCAGCCCCAAATGCGTTTCTTTGATACTGCCATTTGCCCGTCCCCGAATATTGTTCCGGCGATAAGACACAGAGAAAGGCACTGGTAGCAAGAAATGGTTTACGCGGAGCTTGCGTCAAATTCCGGCGGCCACGGGCGTGTGTTGTCGGCATCGATCCAAGCCTGCACCCAAGCGGGTTTTTCAGGCGGTATCCCGTCATGACCCACGTAGGCGAAAACCTTGTCTGGGCTGACGATCCCGTTCTTGTCTGTAATTGCAGAACGAAAGAGCGCCTGAACAGCACAGTCCTTGCCGATCCAGATCGAATGTTCGAGATAGAAGAACTTATCATCCCACCCAACGGCACGGCTGACAGTACGAAATTTGACGAACGGCCGGATGCGCTTGCGGTAGCGCACAGAATTGCCTGCCATTGTCATGCCCCAGCGATTGTCGTGCAGCGCACCAATCAATCCGACGCGCTGTGCAAGCGCAGTGCGCCCAATATCAAGAATGGTTAAGATGCGCCCATTGTTCATCTCAAGGTAAGCATCCAAATCCTGCGGCCAACAGCGATGATGTGAAACATGCGCCTCAAGTGCCTCAAGCGGAGGCATGCGCCTTGCACGCAAAGTTTCTTTGATGACGCGGATAATGGGGTACATGTGCATGGTCCTGTGATGATACTGGACAGGTGGGGTTAGGTGACGTGCGCGTCAACTTTGACGTCGGGGCAAGGCTGCTCTTGCCGGGCGCGGCTGGAACGCTTAGATCAAGGCTGACCAAACAAAAGGCCGTCCAACCCATGCTGACCATTATTCAAGCCATCCTTCTGATCCTCGGCGTGATCCGTTTTTTCGTGATCGCACATTTCATCATGAGCTGGCTTCTGCGCTTTGAGGTTCTTAACATCCGTCAAGAATTCGTGGGCCAAATCTGGTACGGGCTCGAGCGTGTGTTAGAGCCGATCTATAGCCGCGTCCGCCGGTTTATGCCTGATCTGGGTGGCGTTGACCTGTCCCCAATCGTAGTTCTGGTAGGCATCGAAATTCTGCGCATCTTCCTGATGAACAACCTGTCAGCGTTCATCTAAACCTGCGGTTTGCGGCGCAATTGAAACGCGCGCCGCCTATCGGAAATCGCCTATGGCGCAAATGCGCTGCTTGCAGTCGCGCATGGCCTTTCGGATTATCTTTGCAAATGGTCTAAACTGTCCAAGCACAGACCGGAGATAGCTGATGTCAGATAGCATAACCTTTACGCTGGATGGTGAAACCGTCACCGCTTCTGCGGGCGAAACAATCTGGGAAGTCGCCAATGGCCGCGGCCTCGTGATCCCGCACCTGTGTCACAAACCTAGCCCTGGTTACCGCTCTGACGGAAACTGCCGTGCCTGCATGGTCGCGATCGAGGGCGAGCGCACTTTGGCCGCAAGCTGCATCCGTGAACCTTCCGAAGGGATGGTGATCACCACAGACCAGCCCCGCGAAAAGCAAGCCCGCCGGATGGTGATAGAAATGTTGGTCACTGACCAACCAGCCCAAGACGTAGCCCACGATAAATCGTCCCACCTTTGGGATATGGCCGCTGCACAAGATGTCAGCGCAAGCCGTTTTCCAAGCCAAGAGCCTGACCACATTCCCCTGCTAGACGACAGCCATGTGGCAATGTCGGTGAACCTTGATGCCTGCATCCAATGTGGCCTTTGCGTGCGTGCATGCCGCGAAGTTCAAGTGAATGATGTCATCGGCATGGCTGGCCGCGGTACGAATGCCTATCCGGTTTTCGACATGGACGACCCGATGGGCGCATCGTCTTGCGTGGCTTGTGGTGAATGTGTGCAGGCCTGCCCGACCGGGGCGCTTTTACCAGCGACGGTCACGGATGAGGCCCAACTGGGCGACACAAAGGACTACGACAAAGAGGTCGAAAGCGTCTGCCCGTTCTGCGGTGTAGGCTGCCAGATTTCGCTAAAGATCAAAGACAACAAAGTGAAGTTCGTCGAAGGTATTAATGGTCCTGCAAACGAAGGTCGCTTGTGCGTCAAAGGGCGTTTTGGCTTTGACTACATTCACCACGATCACCGTATTACCAAACCATTGATCCGCCGCGATGACGCGCCAGCCAAAGGTCTGAACGTTGATCCCGGCAACTGGCAAACTCACTTTCGCGAAGCCACTTGGGAAGAGGCGCTGGATGCAGCCGCAAATGGCCTGAAGGACATAGGCGGCACTGGCGTTGCGGGATTTGGGTCAGCCAAATGCACCAACGAAGAGGCGTATTTGTTCCAAAAGCTGATCCGCCAAGGCTTCGGTCACAATAACGTCGACCACTGCACGCGGCTTTGCCACGCGTCATCGGTTGCTGCCTTGATGGAAAACGTAGGCTCAGGCGCTGTGACCGCGACGTTTAACGAGATCGAAAATGCGGACGTGGCGATTGTGATTGGCGCGAACCCGACCGAAAACCACCCGGTTGCGGCCACCTACTTCAAGCAATTCACCAAACGCGGTGGAAAGCTGATTGTGATGGACCCACGCGGCCAAGCTCTCAAGCGCTTCTCAAGCCATATGCTGCAATTCCGCCCTGGCGCAGACGTGTCGATGCTGAATGCTATCATGCACACGATTGTCGAAGAGAAGCTGTACGATCAGCAATATATCGACGCCTACACTGAAAACTGGGAAGCCGAAAAGAAGCATCTGGCTGACTTTACCCCTGAAAAGATGTCCGCAATCTGCGGTATTGATGCGGAAACGCTGCGCGACGTGGCCCGTACATTTGCTGGTGCCAAGTCCGCGATGATCTTCTGGGGGATGGGCATCAGCCAGCACATCCACGGCACTGATAATTCGCGTTGCCTGATCAGTCTTGCGCTCATGACTGGTCAAGTTGGTCGCCCCGGTGCGGGTCTGCATCCGCTGCGCGGACAAAACAACGTCCAAGGTGCGTCAGACGCTGGTTTGGTGCCAATGTTCTTGCCCGATTATCAGCCTGTTGGAGATGAGGGCGTGCGGTCGGCTTTCCAAGAGATTTGGCAAGAAGGTACGATCAACCCCAACAAGGGTCTGACTGTTACTGAAATCCTTGATGCGGTCCACGAGGGCAATATTCACGGCATGTACATTTTGGGCGAAAACCCTGCGATGTCTGATCCTGATGTGGAACATGCGCGTGATGCGCTGGCCAAACTAAAGCATCTTGTTGTGCAAGACATCTTTATTACGGAAACCGCCAACTATGCGGATGTGATCCTGCCCGCTTCGGCCTTTGCCGAAAAGACAGGCACAGTGACCAACACCAACCGCCAGGTCCAAATGGGCCGCCCTGCTTTGCCGCCACCCGGTGACGCAAAAGAAGATTGGTGGATCACCGTGGAGCTGGCCAAACGGCTTGGGTTGTCGTGGACCTATACTCACCCGTCACAGGTGTTTGCCGAAATGTCGCGCTCAATGAAGTCGCTTAGCAACATCACTTGGGATCGACTAGAAGAACAAAACGCTGTGACCTACCCGTCGCTGTCGCCCGAAGACCCCGGTCAGCCTATTGTGTTTGGCGATGGTTTCCCGCGCGAAAACGGGCGCGCGAAGTTCACACCCGCAAGTGTAATCGCCCCTGATGAGGCGCCAGACGATGACTACCCAATGATTTTGACAACGGGACGTCAGCTGGAGCATTGGCATACGGGATCAATGACCCGACGCTCCAAAGTACTGGACGCGGTTGAGCCAGAAGCGAACTGTTCGCTGCACCCGTCAACGCTGCGTATGCTGGGCGTTGAGCCGGGCGGCATGGTCACGCTGACCACCCGTCGAGGCAGTATTACGATCATGGCACGCGCGGACCGCGCGGTGTCCCCTGATATGGTATTTGTCCCGTTTGCATTTGTTGAGGCAGCAGCGAACGTATTGACCAATCCGGCGGTCGATCCATTCGGCAAAATTCCCGAGTTTAAGTTCGCGGCGGTGAACGTCGTAAAGGCTGAAACGTCTGTCGCGGCAGAGTAGTTTTACGCCGAACCACGCACGCAAAGTGCCCCGCTATTGAATAGCAGGGCACTGCCGTCCTACCGTGATAGGTGTGGGGGCGCGCGAAAAGCATCCCTTGCGATGAATAACCAAGGAGATGCGCAATGCGCCAACTGCCCCTGATTGCGACCCTATGTGTGCTAGCGATGCCCGCGTTTGCGGATGATGTTGCCCTCTTGTTGGGTGTTGAACGCTATGATGATCTGCGCCGCGTCAGCGATGGAACAGATGTTTTGGTTGCGGCCGACAACCTGCGTGATGCTGGCTATGAGGTCAGCGCGTTGGCGAATGGGTCCGCGCGGGACATGAACCGACTGCTTGAACGCTTTGCCACTGACGCGACTGAAGCAGACCGTTTGGTTGTGGGTCTGGCTGGCCAGTTTGTGACCGACGGCACGCGTAGCTGGTTCTTGGCTAAAGATGCCAACCGTCCGTCACCCTTTGGTTTTGGTGATGCGATTTCGCTTGAAACGGTGATGCACGTCTTGGCCCAAGCGCCGGGGCAAGCGATCTTGATCCTTGGCTATGACCAAGGTGCGGACAACACAATCGGCGACTATTTGCGCCAAGGCGTCGGTGATTTGGATATCCCGCAAGGGGTAACCGTCATCTATGGCGAACCGAACATGGCAGACGGTGTCTTGATCAATAGTGTGGCAGAACCCGGTGGTGACGTGATGGCGTTTGTCCGTGACAATCGCCGCCTGCGCGCGCTGGGCTATCAACCCAAAACCCTGATTTTGCAGCCTGACCGGGATCAACTCGCACCGCCAATTTCCGTGATCGAGCCAAGCTTGCGGGCGTGGAATGATGCGCAAGAGGCGAACACCGCCAACAGCTACCGTGATTTCCTGTCTGATAACCCGCGTAGTCCTTTTGCGTCGCAAGCCCGCGACCGCCTGACCGAGATTGAAAACGATCCAATCCGGATGGCTGAACTGGCCGAAAGTGCGCTGAACCTGACACGCAACGAACGCCGTGCCATTCAGCGGAACCTGACATTGCTAGAGTTCAACACACGCGGCGTAGACGGTATCTTTGGTCGCGGTTCGCGCGGGGCGATCCGCAACTGGCAGCAAGACAATGGCTTTGCACAGACGTCTTATCTGACAACTGCACAAATCAACCGGATCGACGGGCAAGCCAGCCGCCGCGCCGCTGAAACCGAAGCCGAAGAAGAACGCGCGCGCGAAGCAGCACTCAGCCTTGATCGCGACTATTGGGAAGAAACCGGCGCACGCGGCGATCAAGCAGGCTACCGAGCCTACCTTGAGCGTTATCCAGAGGGTATTTTCGCAAATGAAGCCCAAAGTAAGTTGGAAGTTGTAGTTGAGCCGGATTTGAATAACCGGGCCGCGCGTGCACAAGAAGAAGCGTTGAATATCAATCCAGTCCTACGCCGCCTGATAGAAAGCCGCCTTGCTGGCCTTGGGCATAACCCGGGTGATATTGATGGGCGCTTTGACCGCAATTCGCGACGTGCAATTGCAAGTTATCAATCGCAACGGAATTTGTCGTCGACAGGCTATATTGATCAACCAACGCTCGCTCGTTTGTTGGCGGATACAATTGGACGGTAAATAGCGCTATTCTCAAAAAAAGGGCCTTTGTCTGAAATAGACAGAGGCCCTATTTGTTTTACTCTGCGCGGACGTACCGTTCCGCGAGCAACCGGATAAAGCCCTGTCCGCCATCGTATTGCCGGACACCGATGATGTACGTGCCTTCCTGCAAGCGGGCCATAACCAGACTATCAAGACCATCTCCATAATCATCGTTCTGGCCAATCTCGCGGCCCAGATCATCAAAGATAATCAGCCAAGGGTCACTGTTGCCGCCACCGATTGCTTCGATAACCAAAAGTCCCGCTTCTTCAAGATCAAGGCTGAACCACGTTACATCTGACCCTGCGGGCACGTCTTGGCGCATGCGCGACTGCAATGGGCCAAGATCTGTAACTGCCACGCTGCCATCAAGGGGCGGTGCGATCTCGCCTCGGGCATAAAGCGATTGCAGGGCTTCGTCAGGGTCATATCTGTCGATGCTGACCGTGATCGGCGCGCTATCATCACTGAGCGCTGCAACCCCTAGGCAGTAGGTGCCGGGGATCAAAGCGTCTGAAATGTCGATGCGTGAATTCAAGCCATCAAAGTCGTCATTCTCTGTGATGTATTCGTCATCGGGGCCGTAAAGCGTGATGACGGGATCAGCGGATTCGTTGTCTGCAGTGATCGTCAGCGGCGTGAGTGCATCCAGAGTGAAGCTCCAAAATGGCGTGTCATTGACTGATGCTGACATGCTGGTTCCCAATGCGCCGAAAGGCGCGGCTTCGGAACAGCTGCCATCGTTGCCACCCGGTGCATCACTGATGCCGTCGGTAAGGGGTTCATGCTCTGCGCGGCCAATGCGGACAAATGCGGTCATCGGGCCGCCGTCATAGCTGCGCAATGACATGCAGTAGTTGCCTGCCTGCAAAGATGTCTCTGCGCGCGAGGCGGCGTTGCCACCTGAATCGTCATCGCTCAGGATGACGTTACCGCTGCTGTCCAGAAGATCGATGATGGTATCACCCGACCCCCGACCCGCGGCTTCGATCCGGACATCTGTCGGTGCCGATATGCTAAAAAGCGAGACGTATTCGTTTCCACCCAAAACCAACGCCATTTGCTCGCGGTATGTGTCCGCTGCGGTGATGTCAGAAGTGGCTTCATCGCCGCCAACCCAGACGCCACCGTTTCCCGCACCGCCACAGATGTTGTCTTGGGCCAATGCGGGGGATGCGGCGCCCAGCATGAGGGCGGCAATAGTAGATGTTTTGAAATTGAAGAAGGCCATAGGGAGCTGTCCTTTGTCGTTGCACATGATCATTTAAGGTCAGCGTAACGCGCCAAGGGCACAGATTGCTAGGGTCAGGGCCCAAAAGAAAAGGCCGCGCCCCCAAAAAGAGGCGCGGCCTTTCAAAAATACTGCTTAGCAGGTCTTAGCCCTGACGGGCTTTGAACCGTGGCTGCGTCTTGTTGATCACATAGACGCGGCCTTTACGGCGCACGATGCGGCAATCGCGGTGGCGCTGCTTGAGCGAGCGGAGGGAGTTACGTACCTTCATGGGTCGTGTCCTTCATTTCGCGGCGCGCGGATTGCGCCTAGGGTTACAGTTTGGACCCCTAAAGGCCCGTGAAATCATGGTGGACGATACTGGGATCGAACCAGTGACCCCTTCGATGTCAACGAAGTGCTCTACCGCTGAGCTAATCATCCATGTCATCTGCTTCTGCATACGCCCCATAACGAAATAGGACGCGGGCAAACCGCGTCAGTCGTGCGGTCTATAAAAGGAGTCGGAGGAGGGATCAAGGCCTTTTGGAATTTTACCAAAATGCGCTATCTATCGGTACGAAGGGACAAAATCATTGCTGAAATCTTCTTATCACCTTGCTCGACCCGCAACCCGCACAACCAGCGTTGTTTTCGCGTCCCCGCACAGTGGGCGCGACTATCCGCGCGACTTTTTGCGCCAAATAGTGCTGAATGCAAGCCAGATCAGGTCATCAGAGGATGCATTCGTCGATTTGCTGTTTGAAAACGCCCCCAATCACGGCGCGCCCTTGCTGACAGCGAATGCCCCACGCGCGTTCTTGGATTTGAACCGTGGGCCGGATGAACTTGATTCGGCATTGATCGAAGGCGTGCGGCGGACAGCACATAATCCGCGCATCGCAAGCGGACTTGGTGTGATCCCGCGTGTTGTCGCGAACGGCCAGCAGATTTACCGTGGTAAACTTTCTTTGACGCAGGCCCATGACCGGATTGCGCAGTATTGGCGTCCTTACCATGATCAGTTGCAAACCCTGCTTGACGAAAGCATGAACATGTTCGGCGAGGCGATCTTGATCGATTGCCATTCAATGCCCCATGAAGCGCTCGAGAACGTGGGCCCGCCCGGCGCTGCGCGACCACAAATTGTTTTGGGTGATCGCTTTGGGGCGGCAGCCGCCAGTCCTATTGTCGAACGGGTTGAGGCTGCATTTGCAGCGGCTGGCTTTCGCGTGGCACGCAATATGCCCTTTGCCGGCGCGTTCATCACACAACACTATGGGCGACCGTCACGCCATCAGCACGCCATTCAGGTCGAAATCGACCGCGCGCTCTATATGGACGAACGGACGCTGGAAACGAATTCAAATTACACAGCGTTCAAGGCGCTTTTGAATGGCGTCATGGCTGAAGTTGCCGCGATTGGTCTGCCAGAGGACGCGCGGCTCGCGGCTGAATAAGTTCCGTGCGTGTGCGGCTACCCCAGTTCTTGCGCAAGAAACGGTTCGGGGTCGTCAACTTCGATCAATCGTTTGCGATCAATCTGCCAAAACCGGTTCCCGACATTGCGCAAAAAGCTGCGGTCGTGGCTGACAAGCAGGCAAGTCGCACCGTGGCTGATCAACTCATCCTCGAGTGCTTCTTGACCTTCGATGTCGAGATGGTTTGTCGGCTCGTCCAGAAGGTAAAAGTTAGGCCGGCGCAGGCGTAACACTAACATAGCTAGCCGTGCTTTTTGCCCGCCCGATAGCGCGCCGATCTTGGTGTCTTGCATCTGGATATCCACGCCAGCACCCGCAAGCAGCCCGCGCGCACGTTGATCGCCCACATCAAATTGTCCGGCAACAGCGGTCATCGGGGTGTCGTCGTCATCAAGTTGGCTCAGATGTTGGTCGGAATAGGCCATCGCAAGGGTTGCAGCCGTTTTGATACCGTCCACGTCGCCAGTAATGGCGCGGTGGATCAATTTTACCATTTGGGTTTTACCGGTTCCGTTCGTGCCCAGCAGTACAACGCGTTCACCCTGAGCGATCCATTTCTTTCCGGTCGTATAAAGCAGGCGACCGTCGGGCGTTGTGACGGCCACATCATCAAGCGAGACTAATGCCTTTGCATGGGTGCCGCTGTTGGTCAGCTTGATGTCGCCAGCGCCGCGTTCTTGGTGAGCGGGTTTTGCAGCCGCTTCGATCTTGGCGGCGCGTTCGCTAAGTTGTTTGGTTTTCGTAATCAATAAATCAGAGCCAGAGTTGATCCCGATGTTTTTCAGTTTGGCGGCTTGCCTGCGCAATTGCTGTGCCTTGTTCAGGTCATTGGCAAAGCGGCGGTCATCAGCTGCATCGGCTTCGGCTAATGCGGCGCGGGCTTTTGTGAATGGCAGCGGGAAAATACGCGAGCGTTCTGCGCGTAAGAATAACGTGCGGTTCGTGGTAGCATCCAGAAAGGCGCGGTCGTGGCTGGTAATAACAACTGGCGTTTCGCGGGGTAGTTTTCCCAGCCATTCTTGCAGCAGTCCGATACGGTGCAAGTCCAGATGGTTCGTCGGTTCGTCCAACAGCAAAATATCGGGTTCGGTGATCCACGCGGCTGCAAGCAAGGCTGTGCGCTGCCAGCCACCGCTCAGTTCTGCCAAAGGTTTATGTTGCAGGTCATAGGGGACCTGAAGATCGTCCAACACAACATCGACCCGCCAGCTTTCATAGTCGGCCTGTTCTTGGGGCAGGGCGGCCAGGACCATCTCGTAAAGCGTTGTGCCCTGTACCGCGGGTGGGACGTTTTGTGCGACATGGCCAACACGCAGTCCGCGCGCGCGCGTGATATCTCCGGTCGTTGGCTCGAATGTGCCAGCGATGCAGCCCATCAAAG
>CBDTVI010000007.1:0-30473 GCA_965364065.1 uncultured Yoonia sp.
GGACACAACACCAACCGAACCGCGGCGGTGGATGTGGCCCGGCATAATCCCGATTTTGCAGGCGTCATGTGTGATCACGCCGGGGCAGTTAGGGCCGATCAGGCGGGATTTTGACCCTTCCAACGCGCGTTTTACGCGCATCATGTCCAGCACGGGAATGCCTTCGGTGATACAGATGATCAGTTCCATCTCGGCGTCAATTGCCTCGAGGATTGAATCGGCTGCGAACGGCGGCGGCACATAGATCACCGATGCATTCGCTTCGGTGACGTGCTTGGCTTCGTGGACCGAGTTGAAGATCGGCAGGTCCAGATGTGTCTGGCCACCTTTGCCAGGTGTCACGCCGCCAACCATTTTTGTGCCATAAGCAATCGCTTGCTCAGAGTGGAATGTACCTTGCGAGCCGGTAAGGCCTTGGCAGATAACTTTGGTGTTTTCGTTTACGAGAATGGCCATTTGGGCCTCCTTGAGAAATCTTGGTGTAGGGCGGGGTTATCCCCGCCGATTTAAAGCACGGCGAGGATAACCCCGCCCTACGGGTTATCCTTTGACCGCTTTCACGATCTTCTCGGCGCCATCTTTCAAATCGTCGGCTGCGATAACATCCAGACCTGAATTATTGATGATTGCTTTGCCTTCTTCGACGTTCGTCCCCTCAAGGCGCACGACCAGTGGGACTTTAAGGCCCACTTCTTTTACCGCAGCGACAACGCCTTCGGCGATGACGTCGCAGCGCATGATGCCGCCAAAGATGTTGACCAAGATGCCTTTGACCTGTGGGTCAGACGTGATGATCTTGAACGCTTCGGTGACTTTTTCTTTTGTCGCACCGCCGCCAACATCAAGAAAGTTCGCAGGCTCTGCGCCGTAAAGCTTGATGATATCCATTGTTGCCATCGCAAGACCCGCGCCGTTGACCATGCAACCGATTTCGCCATCAAGGGCGATGTAGTTTAGGTCGAATTTGGATGCGGCCAGTTCTTTGGGGTCTTCTTCGGTCTCGTCGCGCAGGGCGGCGATATCGGCGTGGCGGTAAATGGCGTTGCCGTCAAAAGCGACTTTGGCGTCGAGAACTTTTAGGTCGCCTTTGTCAGTGACGATCAGCGGGTTGATCTCAAGCATCTCCATGTCTTTTTCGACGAATGCTTTGTAAAGCAGACCCATCAGCGCGACACACTGTTTGACTTGCGCGCCCTTAAGGCCAAGCGCGAATGCAACGCGACGACCGTGGAACGCCTGAAAGCCAGTCGCCGGATCAACAGTGAAGTTCACGATTTTTTCGGGGGTAGAGGCCGCGACTTCTTCGATGTCCATGCCGCCTTCGGTAGAGCAGACGAAACCAATGCTGCTGGTTTGGCGATCAACCAACAATGCAAGGTAGAGTTCGGTTTCAATGCCTGCGCCGTCTTCAATATAGATGCGGTTCACGACTTTGCCTGCCGGGCCAGTCTGGTGCGTGACCAATGTGCGGCCCAACATCTTCTTGGCTTCCTGGGCTGCTTCTTCGACTGATCTGGCTAGGCGTACGCCGCCTGCTTCGCCTGCGCCTGCTTCTTTGAATTTGCCTTTGCCGCGTCCACCTGCGTGGATTTGCGCTTTGACGACCCAGAGGGGTCCATCAAGTTCGCCTGCAGCAGTTTTGGCATCTTCCGCGCGCATAACAGGGCGTCCGTCCGAGACGGGCGCGCCATAGCTGCGCAAGAGGGCTTTGGCCTGATATTCGTGAATGTTCATAAGACAATTCCAATTTCGCTTCGGTTGCCCTGACCTAAACATAGAAAAATAGCAGTTTCTAAGGGAAAAGTGCCATCTTCGCCAAAAATCGAACATTTGTGATCACAGAATTTTTTAGTGTGATCACAAATGTCGACTGTGTCGAATTTGGATAAGTTTATTCAGTTTTAAAAGATTCGCGGCAATGTTAGCAAAGTAAGCATGACGATATCCGAACCAACGTGGGCTGTTGTTGCAACCGTGGATGAAATTCCAGCGGTCGTTCAGGCCTTTGTGGCATGGCATCTGTCGCAGGGGGCAGCGCATGTGTTTTTGTACTGCGACCGTCCGGGTGATCCTGTTCAAGAGATCGTCGCGCGCCTGACACAGGTCACTGTCATCGCTTGTGATGACGCGCATTGGTCGCGGATCGGCAAGAACCGACCGCATCGCCATCAGGTCAGGCAAGTTCGCAATGCCCGTGATGCCTACACGCGCACGGACGCAGATTGGCTGGTACATATTGATGCCGATGAATTCTTGTGGTCGCAGACGCCAATTGCGCAACATTTATCTGCGGTATCGGATACCGTTGACTGCCTTGTCATTCCTGTCGCCGAACGGGTTCATCTGGCCGGAGCAGAAGATAAATCCATTTTTGAGGGGGCTTTTCGCCGCCCCTACCTATCTTCTGTCACAAAGGGACGCGCCGTTTTTGGGCCAGATTATTCAATGACCTATAAAGGGTTAACCGGGCACGCCCAAGGCAAGGTGTTTGTGCGCACTGGCCGACCGCTTTGGCTTTCTATTCATCGTGCACGATCTACGGACAGAGACAACGAGGTTGCAAGTGTTCGGGCAGACTGCGATCAACTTGAGTTGTTGCATTTTGATGGGCTGACGCCTTTGCAATGGACTTTTAAGTTGACCCGCATGGCGCACGCGCTGGTCACGGGAAGAGGCATGGCGCCTTCGCCGCACCGACGCAAACAGGCGAATGCACTGCTTGCCGATCCCGATAAGGCTGCCGAAATCTATCACCGTCTTAAAACTGCGGATGAAACCCAACAAGCATTACTGCAAAGCCATGATTTATGGGCAGCACCTGCATTTGATCCGACCCCTGCGCTGCGGCAATGGTTTCCGGATCAAGTCATCAATCTCGCACCTGATGCGGTTGATGAATGGCTACGTACACAAAAGCAGCATGTCCTTGCGTTTTTAACCGAGTGACCGAAAACGCAGCAAATGCGGCTAGTTCAGGACGATCATATAAAGCACAGCGTCACCACCCAGCATGTCTGCAAAATTTGACAGGCTCTGCCCCGACATGCGTGGTCCAACTTGTGCAAACGGCAAAATGCCTTCGCCTTGAATTATTGAAATGATGTCGATCTCTGGCGGATTTTGCATCGCCAAGGCTAAATTAATGCCAGCCCCGTCACCAAGACGCCAATGGGGAACAAGCAGGTCGCCTTTCAGCACCGCCTCTGCCTCTGCCAGCACATCACGCCAGCGCGCGCCGGTGTCTGCGGGAAATTCAAGTGGCAGGGCGCTTGTCTGTCGCGGATTAGGAATCCACTCGAGCTTGTTATCCGTCTCGGTTGCAACGCGTGCCCAAAAGCTCTGGTTGTCCGCGATCATCCCCAGAAAATGCCCATGTGCGGCCCGCGAACGCGTGGCATCGGGTTGACCTTCGATTGCATGAATGAACATCGCTGCCATGTCGATCCACATCGCGTCATCGCGCGACAAGCCCAAAGATTTGGGCGACGGACTAAATTCCTTAATCGCGGCCACACTTTCGGTCACGCGGGCAATTGCAGTCGTTGGATCAAGGGCCAAAACTGTTTCACCCACCCCCGACAACAAATGCGCATAGGCCGAAAGCCACGCAGCGTCCGACGTATCAAAACGGATCGTGGGGCCCTTAGCGCCGCCTGCCAAGCCTTGGTTGAGCTGTTCCCCTGCACTATCAAGCATGCCTTCGCCGGGGTCTCGGGTGCCGTTTGCATTGATATCAAACCAAAGATCGCCCGTGTTGATTGTGACCGCGACTGCGTCTGCGTCAGTGATCGTGTCCAGCGCGTCTAGGCTGCCTTGCAGATCAATGAGCGCGGCCTGATACGTTTCTGCAATTAGCTCTGGTCGAAACGGCACGGCATTTGGATTTGGCGGCAAAGGCAAGCGTAGAAACGGCAGGCCACTCATTTCCGCCATCTCGCGATTGATTTGGGTCGCGTAAAGCGATTGTAGCGCGCTTTCGACAGCGCCCAGAAAGCGCACACCGCCAAGGGCAAACATATCGGACGGGGTTTTGTTGGGCAGGGCTGACAAGGCGCTTTCGGTTTCGGCGAGGCCAGTGTCACCGATCATTTGCGAATAATCTGTTTGTGCGACCGCAGGCGATGAAAGTCCAAGAAATGCAGCGGCCATGAAAATCGGTAAACGCATAAAATCACCTTTGATCTGTGAGACGACAAAGAAAAAGGGCGCCAGAACGGCGCCCTTTCATCTACAGATTATGCAAAACCCGAAGGTTTATTCAAGGCTGTCGTCGATGGCCTTACAGGCTGCAACAAGACCTTTGACGGCATCGACGGATTTGTCGAACATCGCTTGCTCGTCTTTGTTCATCTTAATTTCGATCACACGCTCAATGCCGCCGGCACCGATGACTGTAGGTACGCCCACGTAGAAACCGTCCAGCCCGTAAGCGCCATCAACATATGCCGCACATGGCAAGACGCGTTTTTGGTCCTTGAGGTAGGCTTCTGCCATCTCGATCCCGGATGTTGCTGGTGCGTAGAACGCCGAACCAGTTTTCAACAGGCCAACGATCTCAGCGCCGCCATCACGCGTACGCTGTACGATTGCGTCCAGCTTTTCTTTTGTCGTCCAACCCATGTCGATCAGATCAGGCAACGGGATGCCTGCAACCGTGGAATAGCGTGTCAGCGGAACCATTGTGTCGCCGTGGCCGCCCAGAACGAAGGCAGAAACGTCGCGCATGGAAACTTTAAATTCGTCTGCAAGGAAGTGACGGAAGCGTGCGCTATCCAGAACACCAGCCATGCCGCAGACTTTTTCGGTTGGCAGGCCAGAAAATTCGCGCAGCGCCCAAACCATCGCATCAAGCGGGTTCGTGATGCAGATCACAAATGCATTTGGCGCATGGGCTGCAATGCCTTCGCCGACTGATTTCATAACTTTCAGGTTGATGCCCAATAGGTCATCACGGCTCATGCCCGGCTTGCGAGCAACACCAGCGGTCACGATGCAAACATCAGCGCCCGCGATGTCAGCATAGTCGTTGGTGCCTTTGAAGCTACCGTCGAATTTCGCTGCGGGGCCGGATTCGGCGATATCAAGCGCCTTACCTTGTGGCACGCCGTCCGCGATATCAAACAACACAACATCGCCGAGTTCTTTGACAGCAGCGAGGTGTGCAAGCGTGCCGCCAATTTGTCCGGCGCCGATAAGGGCAATCTTAGGTCTGGCCATTGAAACAGGTCCTTTGGTGATATGGTTTCGGCGCTGTGGGTAAGGGTTTGGCGGCATTTGCGCAAGTGTGCTGCGCTGCGGCATCACGCGCGCGCATGTGGTCAATGGCCTGTGAACCCGCTAACGAAGGGGGAATACAGAACAAATCAAGGCGTCCAAGTGATTGAGTTTGGCTGGGAATTTTTTGCAGTAGGCATCCCTGCGATCATCTTTGGGGGGATATCCAAGGGTGGATTCGGGTCTGGTGCAGCATTTGCGGCTGGTGCGATTCTGGCGTTGGTGGTCCCGCCGGGGGCTGCATTGGGCATCGTGCTGCCATTGTTCATGTTGGTCGATGCGGCCACTTTGAAACCCTACTGGGGCCAATGGCATTGGCCGTCGGCCAAAGGTTTGATGATTGGGGCCGTGCCGGGCTGTATCATTGCCGCCGCCCTTTATGCGGTTGTCGACGGCGATGTGTTTCGATTGTTGATCGGGGTGATTTGTCTGGCCTTTGTCGCGTTCCAGATGTCGCGCGCACTGGGCTGGCTGACAGTGCGCCCCATGCCGTTTTCCACCCCTTGGGCTTGGTTTGCAGGGCTCATCAGTGGATTTACGAGCTTTGTCAGTCACGCAGGCGGGCCACCATCTGCAGTATTCTTGTTGTCGCAAGGGCTTAGCAAGACTGCTTTTCAGGCAACAACGGTTGTCGTGTTTTGGGCCGTTAACTGGATGAAAGTGGTGCCTTATGCGTTCTTGGGGATATTTAGTTGGGACACACTGATGGGCAGCCTGTTGCTTGCACCATTCGCATTGCTTGGCGCTTGGATCGGCATCAAAGCCCACCATTTGGTCCCAGAGCGATTGTTCTTTGGCCTGACTTACGTGCTTTTGGTCGTCACTGGCGTGCGTTTGATTTGGGTTGCCATTTGACGACTTTAAGTGCTGCTGTCGAAATCGGCCAAAGGTTCGTTCACGAATTGATAGGCTTGTCCTGCGGCGACCATGCAAGTCTGCCCGCCGGGCTGCGTGACTGTAATCGTCCAAGATCCTGTGTCGTGAGAGGTGAAAACTTCGACCACTGCATTGCTGTCGTCTAGCCCAATAGATTGCCTGCTTTCGCCGAAATGTTCGGCTAGGCGCGCAACCACTTGGCCGTGATCTGCGCAGTGGACGGTTTGCGCTTGTGATTGGTTGCCGGCCAATATGGCGGCACCGATGCCAAACGACATTAGGTATAAAGTGCGTCTCATTTTGATCCTCTCCGATGTGATGAAGGGCCGCCCAAAAGGACGACTGCAAAAGTGAATCAAATTGTCGGGGTAAAATGCGTAAAAATGGTTAACACACCGTAACGATGCCTGCGTTGCTGCGACGCGGCATTATTTCCTTGAATGATCTGCGCATTTCTGGCGTTCTTTGCGCAACTTTATTGCGAGGAAGATTCGATGCACGACCGCCCTTACCGATCCGCCCTTTATATCCCTGGATCGAAGGATCGCGCGCTGGACAAGGCGCGTGGCTTGCCGGTGGATGTGATCTTGTTCGATCTAGAGGACGCAGTATCGCCAGATGCCAAAGTAGCGGCGCGTGATACGCTTTATGCGGCATTGGCTGATGACGGCTATGGTGCGCGGTTGAAAATCGTGCGGATCAATGGGCTGGATACGCAATGGGGGGCTGCAGACGCTGCTTCTGTCGCTGCAATGAATTGTGATGCGATTTTGTTGCCAAAGGTAGACGGCCCCGCGGATGTTGATGCGCTGGCCAAGCTCGTTCCTGATTTGCCGATTTGGGCAATGATGGAAACACCCCAAGGGGTTTTAAATGCTGCCGCGATTGCAGCCCATCCGCGCATTGCAGGATTTGTGATGGGCACGAATGACTTGGCCAAAGATCTGAATTCACGGACCCGCGCGGCGCTGATGACATCATTGCAACTGTGTTTGCTCGCGGCAAAGGCTGCGGGGATTGTCGCGCTTGATGGCGTTTATAATGCCTTTAAGGACGAGGATGGTTTGCGCGCTGAATGTGCCGAGGGACGCGATATGGGTTTTGATGGTAAAACCCTGATCCATCCTGCGCAGGTCGCTATTGCCAATGCCGCTTTCGGACCGACCGAAGATGAAATTGATCTGGCCCGCCGCCAGATTGCGGCGTTTGAGGCGGCAGAGGCCGAAGGCCAAGGCGTGGCTGTGGTGGATGGTCGCATCGTCGAGAACTTGCATATCGTGACTGCCCGCGCGACTTTGGCAAAAGCCGCGATCATCGCCGCATTGGAGACAGTATGAATTTACTAATCGCAGGCGTCGTCCTTTGGTGGGCTGCGCATTTGTTCAAACGACTTGCGCCAAACGCGCGTCAAGCGCTTGGTCCTGCTGGCAACCCGATTATGGCCGTGACCATTATCTTAAGTGTCGTGCTGATGGTGCTAGGATACCGTGGCGCTGAAGGCGCTGTTTACTGGGGCCCTTCACCGATGTGGACCGGCATCAACAACCTGCTGATGATAGCGGCGTTCTATTTCTATGCTGCGAGTGCCGCGAAAGGCGCGAAAATCTGGCTCGGCACTAAAGTGCGCCATCCACAGCTCACGGGTTTTTCGATCTGGGCGGCCGCACATTTGTTGGTGAATGGCGACACGCCGTCATTCATCTTGTTCGGAGGATTGCTGGTCTGGGCCGTGGTCGAGGTTTTGTTAATCAACGCCCAAGACGGCCCTTGGGAACGCCCCGCGCGGGCACCTGCCAAAAAAGAAATCGTCGCAATTGTTGTGACCGTTGTTTTCGTCATTGTCGTCATGGCAATTCACTACGCTTTGGGCGTCTCACCCGTAGGATAAACTTATGCAGATCTACCGACTATTGACCGGAGACGACACGTCCGCGTTTTGCCATAAAGTGTCAGATGCACTGGCCAAGGGTTGGGTGCTTTATGGCGATCCGACCTACGGGTATGACCACGCCAATGGCGTCATGCGCTGCGGGCAGGCGGTGACCAAAGATATCGATACGCCCTATTCGCCTGATATGAAGTTGGGCCAGCAATGACCAAGACAAACGCGGGCCGTTTTTTCGAAGATTATGCCGTCGGTGATGTGATCACCCATGCTGTCCCGCGTACGATTTCAGGCGGTGAACGTGCGATGTATCACGCCCTATATCCTGCACGTGGCGCGCTTTATTCATCTGATGAATTTGCCCGTGCCAGCGGTTTGCCTGCGTCCCCGATTGATGATTTGGCTACATTTCACACGGTCTTTGGCAAAACGGTTCCTGATGTGTCGCTGAATGCGGTCGCAAATTTGGGCTACGCCGAAGGGCGTTGGCTACTGCCTGTCTATCCCGGCGATACGCTGACGTCACAGTCAGAAGTGATTGGCGTCAAGCAGAACTCGAACGGGAAGTCTGGCGTGGTTTGGGTGCGCACGACGGGTCGCAATCAGCGCGGCGAGGCGGTGCTTAGCTATGTGCGTTGGGTTATGGTGCGCAAGCGCGGGCAGGGGGATGCACCTGAAACGGTGATACCAAACTTAGCGAAAACAGTCGCAGTTGCTGATCTGGTCGTGCCTGACGGGCTGACATTCGCAGATTACGATTTCGCACAAGCAGGTGAGCCGCACCGCTTGGGCGATTACGCAGTGGGCGAAGTGATTGACCACGTCGATGGTGTGACCGTTGAAGAGGCAGAGCATATGCTGGCCACTCGCCTGTGGCAGAACACCGCCAAGGTGCATTTTGATGCGACCAACCGTGCCGATGGCAAACGGCTGATCTATGGAGGGCATGTGATTTCACTGGCCCGAGCGCTTTCCTTCAATGGCTTGGCAAATGCGCAGATGATTGTGGCGCTGAATGGTGGCGCGCATGCGAACCCGTGCTTTGCGGGCGATACGGTGCGGGCGTGGTCAGAGGTTTTGGATGTCGCTGAAACAGCGGCGTCTGGTGTGGGTGCGATCAGACTTCGCTTGGTTGCGACCAAGGGCGAGGCGGGTGTTCTACGCGGTGAGGATGGCAAATACGATCCTGATGTGTTGCTTGATCTGGATTATTGGGCGTTGATGCCACTTTAACCCATTGGATGTATTTTGTGATCACATCATTTTTTAGTGTGATCACAAAAGATGAGAAACTGATGCCACGCGTCACTTTTTCACAGTTTAGCGCGGTGGCTCCACGTGACTCTTGATCTTGAATGAGGCACAAGAGGTAAAAGGCGTCGTCTTGCCAGACGACAAAAGCCAACGAAGGGAACTGTTATGGCTGATGTGAACCGGGGCAATCGCCCGCTTTCACCGCATTTGACGATCTACCGTCCACAATGGACGTCGATTTCATCGATCCTAGTGCGGATCACCGGAAACGCACTGCTTGTGTCCGCATTGCTGATTGTTTGGTGGTTTGTCGCCGCGGCATCAGGACCAGAAGCATTTGCGACTGCGAATGGGTTTATCACCAGCTGGTTTGGTGACCTGATTATGACGCTGTCGGTGCTGGGCCTTTGGTATCACTCGTTGGGCGGTTTGCGTCACCTTGTTTGGGACAGCGGCCGGATGCTTGATGTCAACAAATCAGAGATGGCCGCGCAAATGATGATGGTTTTGGCAGTACTGCTGACCATTTTCACCGTCATCGCGACATAAGGAACAACATCATGGCATTCTTAACTGATCGCAAACGCGCTGTTGGCATGGGGTCTGCAAAGACTGGAACCGAACATCACTGGATGATGATGGTGTCTTCTGTTGCGCTGCTGCTTCTCATTCCAATGTTTGTTTTCACCTTCGGGGCCATTCTTGGATCGCCCTATGAAGAGGTGATTGCCTATTACCAACGTCCATTCCCCGCGATTGTCGCGATTTTGACGATGCTGGTTGGCTTTTTCCACTTTCGTGGTGGTGTCCAAACACTGATCGAAGACTATGTTCATGGTTTCGCACGTAAAGTGGCAATCATTGGCATGATCTGCCTTTCCTATGGTGCGGCGGCATTTGCGATTTTCGCAATCGTCCGTATCGCCCTTTAATTCCCGCGGAGCATTCACTCATGGCTGCATATGAATATGAAACCCACACCTACGACGCAATTGTTGTCGGTGCTGGTGGTGCTGGTCTGCGCGCGACGCTGGGCCTAGCTGAACAAGGGCTGCGCACAGCCTGTATTACAAAAGTGTTCCCGACACGGTCGCACACTGTCGCGGCCCAAGGTGGCATTGCGGCATCGCTGGGCAACATGGGTCCGGATAGCTGGCAGTGGCACATGTATGACACCGTCAAAGGCTCTGACTGGTTGGGTGATACCGACGCGATGGAGTATTTGGCCCGTGAAGCCCCCAAGGCTGTTTACGAGCTAGAGCATTACGGCGTGCCGTTTTCGCGCACCGAAGAGGGCAAGATTTATCAGCGTCCCTTTGGCGGTCACACGACAGAATTCGGCGAAGGCCCACCCGTGCAGCGTACTTGTGCCGCTGCCGACCGCACCGGTCACGCAATCTTGCACACGCTTTACGGCCAATCGCTAAAGCAGCAGGCCGAGTTCTATATTGAATATTTCGCGCTTGATTTGATCATGTCCGAAGACGGTGTTTGTCAGGGCGTCATCGCCTGGAAATTGGACGACGGCACGATGCACGTCTTCAACGCCAAGACGGTTGTTCTGGCAACGGGTGGCTATGGCCGCGCCTATTTCTCTGCCACGTCTGCGCACACCTGTACTGGTGATGGCGGCGGCATGGTGGCCCGACAGGGCCTGCCTTTGCAAGACATGGAGTTCGTGCAATTCCACCCAACTGGTATCTACGGCGCAGGCTGTCTGATCACCGAAGGCGCGCGCGGCGAGGGTGGCTATTTGACCAACTCCGAAGGCGAACGCTTTATGGAGCGTTACGCGCCAAATTATAAGGACCTTGCCCCGCGCGACTATGTCAGCCGCTGCATGACGATGGAGATCCGTGAAGGGCGCGGTGTAGGTGCCAACAAAGACCACATCCACCTGAACCTGAACCATCTGCCTGCGGCAGCTTTGGCCGAACGTCTGCCCGGTATTTCTGAGTCTGCGCGTATTTTCGCGGGCGTTGATGTGACCAAGGAAGCGATCCCTGTATTGCCGACTGTGCACTATAACATGGGCGGTATTCCGACGAACTATCATGGCGAGGTTCTGAACCCGACCAAAAAAGACCCTAACGCAACTGTGCCGGGCTTGATGGCAGTGGGTGAAGCGGGCTGTGCATCTGTGCACGGCGCGAACCGTTTGGGATCAAACAGCTTGATCGACCTTGTGGTCTTTGGTCGTGCGGCCGCGATCCGTGCAGGCGAAACTGTTGATCGCAAAGCACCCAACCCGACACTGAACCAAGCGTCTGTTGATGCATGCTTTGACCGTTTCGACGGGCTGCGCCACGCCAAAGGCAGTGTCGGCGCCCCTGAATTGCGTTTGGAAATGCAGCAGGCGATGCAGGCCGATGCGGCTGTGTTCCGCACCGACAAAACGCTGGCTGAAGGCGTTGAAAAAATGACCAAGATCGCTGGAAAGATGGATGATCTGTTTGTTACTGACCGCAGTCTGGTTTGGAACAGCGACCTGATGGAAACGCTGGAACTGACGAACCTGATGCCGAACGCGCTGGCCACGATTGTGGGTGCTGAGGCGCGCAAAGAAAGCCGCGGCGCACATGCGCATGAGGATTATTCCACGCGGGATGACGAAAAATGGCGGGTGCACACGATCAGCCATGTTGATGGTGCAAAGGTTAAGCTGAGCTACCGTCCCGTTATCACCAAGGGTCTGACCACCGAAGCCGAAGGCGGTATATCTGAAGCAAAGATCGCACCCAAAGAACGGACGTTCTAATGCGGCGGATTGCTGTCATATCCCTTTGTGTCGCGGGCCTTGCTGCCTGTGCACCGATGACACCAGAACGCGCGGCTGACCGCTGCGAGGAACGCGCACGCGCGGCTCAAGGGCCAGAGGTTGGCCTGACGATGGGCGTGAACAACCGCACGGGCGTGTTTGGCGGTGCCAGCATTGGAATAAGCGCAGATTCGATCATGGGCCGCGATCCTTTGGCGGTTTATGAAAGCTGTGTGATGAATTTGACGGGCGAACTCCCGATCCGGCCTGCGCGTTTGCGCGATATTTAAGCTACGCGAGAAGAGAGAAGAATATGGTACAACTGACACTTCCAAAGAATTCCCGCATGAACGTGGGCAAAACCTGGCCAAAGCCAGAGGGCGCGACCAACCTGCGTAAGGTTCAAGTGTACCGCTGGAACCCCGACGATGGCAAAAACCCCCAGCTCGACACGTACTTTGTCGACATGGACAGCTGCGGCCCAATGATTTTGGACGCGCTGATCAAGATCAAAAACGAGACTGATCCGACGCTGACGTTCCGCCGTTCTTGCCGCGAAGGAATTTGCGGGTCTTGTGCGATGAACATCGACGGGATCAACACGTTGGCCTGCATCTACGGCATGGATGAAGTCAAAGGTGACGTGAAGATCTACCCGCTGCCGCACATGCCCGTCATTAAGGACTTGATCCCTGATCTGACGCATTTTTATGCGCAGCATGCCTCTGTGATGCCGTGGCTTGAGACGAAAACAAACCGCCCTGCCAAAGAGTGGAAGCAGTCGATTGATGACCGCAAAAAGCTGGACGGTCTCTATGAATGTGTGATGTGCGCGTGTTGCTCCACGTCCTGCCCATCATACTGGTGGAATGGTGATCGGTATCTTGGACCAGCCGCTTTGTTGCACGCATATCGCTGGATCATCGACAGCCGTGATGAGGCGACAGGCGAGCGTTTGGACGAGTTGGAAGATCCGTTCAAGCTGTACCGTTGCCATACGATTATGAACTGCGCCAAGACTTGCCCGAAGGGTCTGAACCCTGCCGCAGCGATTTCGCACATCAAAGGTATGATGGTTGAGCGGGTCGTTTAAGTCATACTAACCGAATGAAAAAACGCCGCCCACATTGGGCGGCGTTTTGCGTTTAGCAGTAGCGTTCGGGTGCTTTGGATTGCCCTTCGCTATAACGGTCGCCCCATGCCCATCCGACGGGTAAGATGGCGTCGATATTGGCGATCAGATCAGGTGTCATATCGATTTGATCCGCCCCTTCCCAATCGCCGACATGCGCTGCCGTTCGGCTACCGGGAATAGGGATCACGTGGTCGCCTTGATCCAAGAGCCACGCCAATGCCATGGCAGGCGCGCTATGCCCGTATTCTGCGGCAAGCGTCTGAAAGGCCTGCGCGCGTGATTTGTTCTGCTCCCAGTTAGGGGCTTGAAAGCGCGGCATTTCCAGCCGGAACGCGCCAAAATCTGGATGAGCGGGATCGATCACGCTACGCCCGAAAACGCCACGTGCCAGCGGCGAGAATGGGATAAAAGCCACGCCTAAGCGCCCACATTCTTGCAATAGGCCCAATTCAGGTTGCCGCGTCCAAAGTGAATACTCGTTTTGGACGGCGGATACCGGCGTTTCCGCGTGTCCTCGGCGCAAAGTCGTGGGGGATATTTCGGACATGCCCCAGCCGCCAATTTTACCCGCTTCAATCATGCGACCCATAAAGCCTGCTACGTCTTCCACGGGAACAGCGGGTTCGCGGCGGTGAATATAGAATAAGTCGACGTAATCAACGCCAAGGCGTTTGAATGACCCCTCCAATTCAGCCTCAAGATACGCGGGATCGTTGCTGATAGGGTGTGCGGCGTCCCGCGTAATGCTGGCCTTGGTTGCTATGCTAGGTTTGTGGTCACGCGCGGCGAGCCAGCGGCCCATCACGGCTTCGGATGTGTAAGGGCCGTAGATGTTGGCCGTGTCGAAATGGGTCATGCCCATATCCCACGCACGGTCCATCACGGCAAAGCTGTCCGCCTCGTTCGTGGGACCAGTCAGTCCGCCAAACGACATGCATCCCAGACCCAACGCACCAACATCGGGGCCGGACGCGCCCAACTTGCGCTGCTTCATCCGAAGGCCGCTGATAATGCGATTTCGACCATGTCACCGAATGACCGCTCGCGGTCCTCTGCTGGCAAGGCTTCGTGGGTGATCAGGTGGTCGCTGACAGTTAAGATTGCCAAAGCGCGCCGCCCGTGGCGAGCAGCAAGATTGTAAAGCTCTGCTGCTTCCATTTCGACACCTAGAATACCGTGGCGGGTCATTTGCTCTGTCAGGTCGGGGCGTTCGTCGTAAAAGACGTCTGATGAATAAATGCCGCCGACATGGGTTGGAACGCCCTTTGCCTTTGCGGCATCGTGCGCTGCAGCGAGCAATCCGTAGTCGGCACATGGGGCAAAGTTTAGTTCTTTGAAAATGCCGCGCGATGGTGTGGATAGTGTCGATGCTGTCATCGCAAGGATCACATCGCGGATACCGACATGATCTTGCATGCCCCCGCATGACCCGATGCGGATCAGTGTTTGCACATCGTAATCTTGGATCAATTCATTGGCGTAGATCGACAAGGATGGCATACCCATGCCGGACCCTTGGATCGTGACAGGATGGCCGTTCCATGTGCCGGTGAAACCCAGCATACCACGCACTTCGTTGATGCAGCGCGCGTCTTTGAGGAAAGTTTCTGCGGCCCATTTGGCGCGATATGGATCGCCGGGCATGAGTACGGTTGGGGCAATATCGCCTTTTTCTGCGCCGATATGGATTGTCATAGGTGGGCCTCCGATTTGTAAGAGGCCCAGTTTATGTCACATCGTCGGAAAGGTGAAACCTAGATTTCCATTGCGTCAGGCGTGATGCCAGCAACAATCGCTGCTTTGAACCAATCAGGCTGGCGGCCTTTGCCGGTCCAAGTTTGTGAGGCGTCAGCAGGGTTCTGGTATTTCGGAGCAGAGATCTTTTTTGGACCTGTTTTGGCTTTGCGCGGTGCAGCGATGCCCGTGATGTCGGCAAGCGAAAAACCATGCGCGGCTGCCGCTTTTTCAGCTGCAACAAGTGCGGCTTTCTTGTCGGTGGCAGACAGTTTTGCGAGTGCCTTGTCGACATTCACCTTGAGCTTATCCAACTCTTTGCGCGACATATTTTTCAGATCAAATTTCATTGTGACAGACTCCAGTTCTTGAAAAAAGGGAATAGCACCAGTTTGTACAAGGGCCAGCCGCAAAGCGGGTAGCCTATACTAAAGCGTAAAAATCTACCGACTATTCAGCCGCAACAGAGCGTGGATCAACTAATGTGACAATATCGGCCATGATCTTATTCAATTCGAAATCTTTCGGCGTATAGACTTTCGCCACGCCCATTGCGCGCAATGCGTGCGCGTCGTCTTCGGGGATAATACCGCCCGCAATAACGGGGATATGTGTGATGCCTGCGTTCTTCAAACGCGCCATGACATCACGCACCAGCGGGATATGAGATCCGGACAAAATAGACAGCCCAATAACATGCACATCGCCGTTTTGCGCAGCATTCACGATTTCTTCGGGGGTCAGTCGAATACCTTCATATTCAATATCCATGCCGCAATCACGCGCACGCGTGGCGATTTGTTCGGCGCCGTTTGAATGGCCGTCCAATCCTGGTTTGCCGACAAGAAACTTTAGGCGGCGGCCCAATGCCGCACTGACGAGATCGACCTGTTCGCGCAGTTCCTCCAGCCCTTCGGTCCGGTTTGACTGGTTGCTGCTGACACCAGTCGGCGCACGATATTGCCCGAAAACGCTGCGGATCACGTCAGACCATTCGCCAGTCGTGACACCTGCGCGTGCGCATAGAATTGATGGTGGCATCATGTTGCTGCCGTCTTTTGCAGCCATGCGCAGCGCGGCGAGCGCTGTTTGAACGGCGTTGTTATCGCGGGCTGACTTCCATTTTGACAAACGGTCCAGTTGGTCGGCTTCGGCCTTTGGATCGGCAATCATGATTGCATCGTCGCCTGCGGTCAGCGGTGATGGTTCACCTGCTTGCCATTTGTTCACGCCAACAACCGTTGTGTCGCCGCGTTCAATGCCACCGATGCGGGCTGCGTTACTCTCAACGAGGCGTGATTTCATATAGGCAATCGCCCCAACTGCGCCGCCCATGCCGTCAATTTGCGCAAGCTCAGCGCGCGCACCTTCTTTGAGTTCGTTTACTTTGCGATCAATTGCGGGGTTTCCGTCAAACAGATCATCGAATTCCAAAAGGTCCGTTTCATAAGCCAAAATTTGTTGCATCCGCAGTGACCATTGCTGGTCCCAAGGGCGCGGTAAACCAAGTGCTTCGTTCCAGGCGGGCAGTTGCACAGCACGTGCGCGAGCATTTTTCGAAAGCGTGACTGCAAGCGTTTCCAATAGAATACGGTAAACGTTGTTTTCGGGCTGCTGTTCGGTCAACCCAAGTGAATTGACCTGAACGCCATAACGGAAGCGCCGGTATTTGGCGTCTTCGACATTATAGCGCGTCGCGCAAATCTCATCCCACAGTTCAACGAACGCACGCATCTTGCACAGCTCAGTCACAAACCGAATTCCGGCGTTTACGAAAAATGAAATGCGGCCGACCATTGCGGGGAAATGTTCGGCGGGGACTTTGCCTTTCAAATCATCCAAAACGGCGGTGGCGGTCGCCAATGCAAAGGCCAATTCTTCTTCGGGTGTCGCTCCAGCCTCTTGCAGGTGGTAGGAACACACGTTCATTGGGTTCCATTTAGGCAGATGTTCGCGGGTATAGGCGGCAACGTCTGTGATCATGCGCAGCGACGGTTCAGGCGGACAGATATATGTGCCGCGCGACAGGTAT
Source organism: uncultured Yoonia sp. (assembly GCA_965364065.1). GTDB lineage: Bacteria > Pseudomonadota > Alphaproteobacteria > Rhodobacterales > Rhodobacteraceae > Yoonia. The sequence continues at coordinate 16,949 of CBDTVI010000007.1, forward strand.
TCTTTGATGATGTCGTTTTGCACGGTGCCTTGCAGCGCGCTGACGTCAGCGCCTTGTTCCTCGGCGACGGCGATATAAAGGGACAGCAACCAAGGAGCGGTCGCGTTGATCGTCATTGATGTGTTCATCTGGTCAAGCGGGATATCGTTGAACAAGGCGCGCATGTCGCCCAAGTGGTTTACCGGTACGCCAACTTTGCCAACTTCGCCTTTGGCCAAAATATGATCGCTGTCATAGCCAGTCTGTGTTGGTAAATCGAAGGCGACGGACAGACCGGTTTGACCTTTGGCCAGGTTACCGCGGTACAGCTCATTCGATGCTTTCGCGGTAGAGTGACCTGCATATGTCCGAAACAGCCAAGGGCGATCTTTCTGCGGTTGCGACATGCGGGGTACTCCTGAATCAATTTGGGTAATTAAATTACTCATGAAGGTGTTTATCGGACATTTTGTGGCGCTGTCAATTCGCTGCATTGCGGCATGACGGGATTTACCTTCTCGGTGTTCCCTGTCACGTTCACGGCATGACGCAAACGGTTACTATGCCTATCTGGGTTTTTGTTTTGATTGTCCTGTTTGCAGGCGTCACATTTGCGTCTCACTTCTTGTTCCCGTCGGTGCGCTGGTTTTTCCGCAAGCGGGCAGAGCGGGTGATCGCCAAGGTGAACAAACGCCTGCAGCGCCCGATTGAGCCGTTCAAGCTGGCGCGTCGCTATGACATGATCCAACGCCTGATCTATGACCCAGAGGTCACGCAGGCGATTGTCGAACATGCCCACGATGAAAAGATCCCCGAAAACGTCGCCTTCGAGCAGGCGCGCCGCTATGCCCGCGAAATCGTTCCGTCATTTTCGGCGACTGCTTATTTTGGCGTAGGTATCCGATTTGCACGCTGGCTTTCGAAATCGTTGTACCGGATCAAGCTGGGCACATTTGATCGCAAACGCCTTGAGAAGATCGATCCAGATGCCGCCGTCATCTTTGTCATCAACCATCGCAGCAACATGGACTACGTATTGGTGACGTATCTTGCCGCGAATGCAGGTGCGCTGTCTTATGCAGTGGGCGAATGGGCGCGGGTCTGGCCGTTGTCGGCGGTTATTCGGGCGATGGGCGCGTATTTCATCCGTCGCAGATCGCGCGGTGCGCTATATCGCAAAGTGCTTGCGCGCTATGTGCAGATGGCCACACGCGGTGGCGTCAGTCAGGCTGTGTTCCCCGAAGGCGGGCTTAGCTTGAACGGTCTTCTTGCCCCGCCACGCATGGGCCTGCTGAACTATATTGTCGAAGATTTTGATCCTGCCGCGCGTGAAGTAATCTTTGTGCCTGTCGCTATTAACTATGACCGTGTGCTTGAAGATACGATCCTGATCAAAGCCGATCAATCGGGTACACGCCGCTTTAAGCCGTCGATGCTGGCGGTATTCGGACGGGTGGGGCGTCATATCATCTTGCGGATCACGCGGCGGTTTCGTGGGTTTGGCGTGGCGTCTGTCAGCTTCGGAGAGCCGCTTGAGCTGTCAAGATTCCACGCTGAGGACAGCAGCGATTTGACGAAGGCGATCGCGACAGAGCTGATGCAGCGTATCGCCGATGTGACGCCCGTTCTGGCAGTTCCGCTGGTGTCCCGTCACATCCTGAGTTCTGAACCGATCCTGATTGCTGATCTGGAATCGGCTGTGGCCCAATCGCTTGCATCTTTGAGTGAGCGCCGCGTGCCCAGCCCGCGTCGGAAATCTGCCGAGGTTGTCAAAGATGCAGTCAGCCGTTTGGCGGCACGAGGTCTGGTCGTGGAATCAGACGCGGGCGTCAGTGTGACGGATGAAGGTCGGGCCGTTTTGACCTTTTATGCGAACTCTATCGCGCATCATTTTGATGCAGTTGCAGCGAAAACAGACGAAATTGCTGCAGTTGCAGAGTAATTAAATTACAAAAAACGTCCGTTTCTGGTTGCAAAGTTACTTTTCAATCTTGTATCCATTTGCCAACAGCATTGATTCTGCAGTGCGGCGAAATTTAGAAATTGAGTAATGGAGACTGAAATGGCCCTCGACCAATCTGCCCATGGGGCAACATACGCAGCCCCCGAAAAAGACCTCTATGACATGGGCGAAATGCCCCCATTGGGTTACGTCCCCGGGCAGATGCACGCGTGGGCGATCCGTCGTGAACGTCACGGCGAGCCTGATCAAGCATTCCAACTGGAAGTTGTTGACTGCCCCAAGCCCGACAGCAATGAAGTGTTAGTTTTGGTTATGGCCGCTGGTGTGAACTACAATGGGGTTTGGGCAGGCCTTGGTGTGCCAATCAGCCCCTTCGATGTTCATAAGGCAGAATTTCATATTGCAGGCTCGGATGCTGCTGGCATCGTTTGGGCGGTAGGTGACAAGGTCAAGCGGTGGAAGGTCGGAGACGAAGTCGTTATCCATTGCAACCAAGACGACGGAGACGATGAGGAATGCAACGGTGGCGATCCGATGTTTTCCGAAAGCCAACGGATTTGGGGATATGAAACGCCTGACGGATCATTCGCGCAATTCACATGCGTGCAATCGCAGCAATTGATGCCGCGTCCACAACACCTGACGTGGGAAGAAAGTGCATGTTATACGCTGACCCTCGCGACTGCTTATCGGATGTTGTTTGGTCACGAACCGCACGACCTTAAGCCCGGTCAAAATGTTTTGGTTTGGGGTTCATCTGGTGGTCTGGGATCTTATGCCATTCAGTTGATTAACACCGCTGGTGCAAATGCAATTGGCGTCATTAGTGACGAGAGCAAGCGTGACTTTGTCATGTCCTTGGGCGCCAAGGGTGTCATCAACCGCAATGACTTTAACTGCTGGGGCCAGTTGCCCACAGTAAACACGCCTGAGTACAACATTTGGCTGAAAGAAGCGCGCAAGTTTGGAAAGGCGATCTGGGCCATCACAGGCAAAGGCGTCAACGTTGACATGGTCTTTGAACATCCCGGCGAAGCGACATTCCCTGTTTCATCTCTGGTGTGCAAAAAGGGTGGCATGGTTGTGATTTGTGCCGGCACCACGGGCTTCAATTGTACATTTGACGTGCGCTATATGTGGATGCACCAAAAGCGCCTGCAAGGTAGCCATTTTGCCCATCTCAAGCAGGCAAGTGCCGCCAATAACTTGATGCGTGAACAGCGACTTGATCCGTGCATGTCCGAATGTTTTGACTGGACTGACATCCCCAAGGCACACACCAAAATGCTGCGCAATGAACATAAACCCGGCAATATGGCCGTGTTGGTACAGGCACCTCACGTGGGCTTGCGCACATTCGAGGATACCTTGGAAGCGTCGCAGAACCGCTAGGTTCATCTTATTCCCAAGTTGGGCGTGGCCGGAGACGGCTGCGCCCATTTTTTCGTCCTTTCCCTTGGTGAGTGTTCGCTTGTTAATGGATAATTAATGTTTCCCAGCGACGGTCACGCATGGGCAACGACTGGATCATCGACGTTCTGGCTGACTTACATTCATTTGCCGATCAGAACGACATGCCGCTTTTATGTGCGCGATTGGATGAAGCTATGCTTGCCGCTGCTGTCGAAGTTGCCGCAAAGCGACATCACCCTGCGTCCTGGTCTGGGGACGATCACGTACCGGCGGGTGCAATTGGTAAAGACTAACCACCAATAGCGCTGGCAGCACTTGATGGGTCCAGATATAGTCACGGCATGAACGCGCCCACCATCACATTTTCAGAAGATCAGGCAGAGGCTTGGGATAATATCGCAGCCGTTTTGCGTCAATCCGGCATTGATCTGGACGATAGTCTGCTTCAGCCGCCGCAATCTGATAGCCCATCGGTTTTAGCTGTGATCGGCAAGGCAGGATCGGGCAAAACGATGCTGCTGGCGCGGCTTTATCGCGCGCTAGAAGAGGCAGGCGTCGATATAATTTCGGGCGACTGGGAAGGGCGCAAACGCAAGGACCGCCGCACCTTGGCCATTCTTGCCCCAACCAACAAAGCCGCAAGTGTTTTGCGCAATCACGGCGTGCCCGCGACCACAATCCACCGCATTCTTTATACGCCAGTCTATGATCCCGAATATGAAAAAGTCGCCGAATGGCTGGCTGGTCAAGGCGAAAAGCCTGACATTGAAGGGCTGACAGAAATCGCTTTAGACCGCGCCTTTGCATCCTATCAGATCAACAAATCAATCCCCGCCGCATTGGCTGCAGCCGGCCTGCGAGGGAGCGATTTCATCACGGGCTGGAAGCGTCGCGAAGAGCCGATGGATATTGGCTTTGTCGATGAAAGCTCGATGCTGGATGCAAAGCAGTTCGAAGACCTTCAAGCAATTTTCCCAACGCTTTTGCTGTTTGGTGATCCGGCGCAATTGCCGCCTGTGCAATCCAGCGGCGGTATGGTGTTCGAGACATTGCCAGCGCCCCGCGTTCTGACGCTCAGCCGTATTCACCGCCAAGACGCAGGCAATCCGATCCTTGATCTGGCGCACGCATTGGCCGACCCGCAGCTTGATTTTTATGCGTTTGAACGGATGGTTGAAGAAGCGTCCCAAAGCGATGAACGTGTCGTGATGGCACAGCGGGTTGAAGCGGACTTGATGGCACGTTCGCCATGTTTGGTATGGCGCAATGCGACACGTATCCGCCTGATCCACGCGTTTCGTGCGGCTTTTGACGCGCCTTCTGACGAGTTGCTTGCAGGCGAGCCATTGGTCTGTGACGGCATCGAATTGCCACTGAAGCACCGCAAAAAGCGCCTCGATCTCGAGGCGCGCGGACTGATCAAGGGCGCGCAAGTTATCTATCTAGGACCTGGCCGCAAACCGGGGTTTTCGCGCCTGCACGTCATGGGAGCAGAGGACCCGCAGGTCAGTGCCGCCAGTATTGTTAAGATCGAACAAGAAGGTGACGCCGAACCGTTTATCCCTTTTGCTGCCCGCATGGGGGCCACGTTCTTGCATGGGGCGGCGGTGACAATTCACAAAGCCCAAGGATCCCAATGGGACACGGTGCAAGTTTTTGCGCCTGATATTTACGCTGCGTCCCGGATGGGCCGGATTGAGGCGGGGCAACCGCTTTGGAAACGACTGGCCTATGTGGCGATAACCCGCGCGGAAACGCAGTTGCGCTGGGTCGTAAGAAACCGTCTTGGTCGGCCGCAGGGTGTCTTGCGGGTAGACGATCTAGAGGTGCCCGCCGTCCCCCTAGAATTGAGAAGTGAAGAGATATGAAATCAATCATCATCACAGGTGCCAGCAGTGGCATTGGCCGCGAAACGGCAGAGTATTTCTTGGCGCACGGTTGGCGGGTTGGCCTGATTGCCCGGCGCGCCGAAAAACTGGCCGAGGTGATCCACGACAATGCTTTTCACCTGCCTTGTGACGTAACAGACGAGGCCGCTGTGGACGCTGCCTTTGCTGCCTTTGGCCATGTAGATGTGTTGTTCAATAACGCCGGCATGTTTGGTCCGCAGACGACGATCGACCAAATTGCACTAGAGGATTGGAAACAGGTCGTCGACGTAAACCTTACTGGCATGTTCTTGTGCGCCCGCGCGGCCTTTCGGCAAATGCGGCATCAGACGCCGCAAGGTGGGCGGATTATCAACAACGGTTCAATTTCGGCTTATACGCCGCGCGAGGGCTCGATCTGTTATACGACCACCAAACACGGGGTCAGCGGCTTGACCAAGACGCTATCGCTGGATGGACGCGCTTTTGATATCGCGTGCGGGCAGATTGATATTGGCAATGCGCGAACCGATCTGGTGCTGAACCTTGAAAAGACGCGCGCAGCCCAAGGTCTTGATCCGTTGCCTAGTATGGCCGTCGCAGATGTCGCGCGATCCGTGTTTCACATGGCGACACTGCCGCCAGAGGCGAACGTGCAATCAATGATGGTGATGGCGACAAAGATGCCGCATATCGGGCGCGGTTAGCGGCGCAATACCGTAAAGATCGCGGATGCACCCCAGCCTGCTGCAATCGCGATAGACAGCGACATCAAGCCATACAAGAACGCATTCTCATGGGCGAGGTTGTATAGCCAGCGTTCCAATCCAACCTTTTTGACAGGAATTATGGTGCTGAACAAATCGACGATTTCGCCACCGCGGGTCAGATAAATTTCGGCCTTGTACTCGCCTTCGGTTAGGTTGGCTGGCATCGGGATGAGTGTGCGAAATAACGTTTCTTCTTCGACCGATACGCCTGTCGGCAGTATTTGATACAGACCCTTTGCGGACCGAATGCGGATCAAAGCATCTGTGAAGCGTTGTGCATCCGATACATTGGATCCGACAGAGCGGATCGCGCGTTGCGTGCTGATCCGTGTATTCAAATCTTCGGTGAAGGTCAGAATTTCTGACAAAGGACGGTTGGTTGCAACCGCATAAAATGTTGGTGCAACGTCAACATCCACGGCCTCTGTGTTGACCCAGATGCCCAAACGACGATCTTTTTTACGCACAGTCACCGGCGCATCCGGTCCGGCGATGGTGACGATCACACCAAGGTCGCTGTCGGTTCTGATAGGCGCATCGCGTTTGATAGCGCCAAAAATCAAAATATCAGAGCCTTCGAAAGTCGCGGTGATTGCGACCTCGTCACGGCTGAGGCCAAGCACGATTTCTTCGGCTTTAACCGGGGCAGCAAGCAGCAAAAAGAGGACCAGTAGGCGGAACATCAGTGACCTCCTCCGCCGATTGAATATAGCTCGCTTGGCATCACAAGCAGATCAAAGGCCAGCTTGCCACAAACAGCAAGAACCATGACAGCCAGCCAAATACGCAGCTGCTCTGCTTTCATTTTGACGCCGATGCGTGTGCCGATCTGTGCTCCAATCACGCCACCAACCAGCAGCAGAACGGCCAGCACGATATCAACCGTGAAGTTTGTTGTCGCATGCAGCATTGTGGTGAACGCGGTCACAAAGATAATCTGGAACAGGGACGTTCCAACGACAACTTTGGTAGGCATACCTAGCAGATAGATCATTGCCGGAACCATGATAAAGCCGCCGCCGACACCCATGATGGCGGCCAGAATGCCAACCAACACACCAACGATCAGTGGTGGGATCACAGAGATATAAAGGCCTGACACCCGAAACTTCATTTTGAAGGGCAGGTTGTGGATCCAGTTATGCTTGCGCCGTGTAGGAACAGACACGCCACCTGCCTTGTTGCTGCGCCGAATAGCCTTGAGGCTTTCGACGAACATCAACGAGCCGATCATGCCCAGGAACACGACATAGCAAAGCTGCACTAGCAGTTCGACCTGCCCCTGCGCCTTGAGATAGTTAAATATAATAATACCGAAACCAGAACCGACCAAACCACCGATTAGCAATACGGTGCCCATTCGCAGGTCCACCGTCTTTCGTTTGAGGTGCGCAAGCACGCCTGAGAAAGAGGATGCAACGATTTGGTTTGCTTCGGTCGCAACGGCCACAGCCGGTGGGATGCCGATAAAGAATAGCAGTGGCGTCATCAAAAAGCCGCCACCTACGCCAAACATACCGGACAAAACGCCCACAATTCCGCCTAGTCCAAGTAAAAGGAAGGCGTTCACCGAAACTTCGGCGATAGGAAGATAAATTTGCATGAGCTGTTCCGGGGCGCTTGTGCCGCTGCTTGCACCAAAACCGTTTCAAGCGCCCCTGTCAAATGCCACGAGGCAATTCACGCTGCAAATGCAGCATTTCAGCAACGTGGACCTATTGGTGTGGGTGGTTTGGACTTATGAAAGGTTGCGCAAATAGCCGCGCAGGACTTTTTCTAGCTTAGCGGCACCGATAGGTGCCATTGCTTTGGTGTGTTCGTGGCTGATGGCTTCATCGCTCATTCCGGCGGCCATGTTGGTGATCGTCGAGATTGCCGCGGCCTTAAGGCCAAGGAACCGCGCGAGGATCACTTCGGGAACAGTCGACATGCCAACGGCATCAGCACCCAGCATCGCTATTGCGCGAATTTCGGCTGGGGTTTCGAACGATGGGCCAGAATACCATGCGTAGATACCGTCTGCCATTTCGACTTTGGCGGCATCCGCCGCCGCGCGTAGGGCTTTGCGTGTGTCCGGATCATAGGCGTCCTTCATCGGCACAAAGCGTGCGTCAGTGGGTTCGCCTATCAGAGGGTTGAGGCCAGAAAAGTTAATGTGATCGGACAAGCACATGATTGATCCTGTCGGCATATCCGCGCGTAATGATCCGGCGGCATTCGTCGCGATCATCGTGTCTGCACCAAGTTCCTTGAGGACTTCTAAAGGAAGGCGCATCGCATCACCGCGCCCGCTTTCGTAATAATGGGCGCGTCCGCCAAAGACCGCAACGCGCACACCTTCAAGATCGCCGATCACAAGGTTCGGGTTGTGGCCTGACACACCTGCATGCGGAAAGCCGGGCAGGTCGCCGTAGGGGATCGCGACACCATCAACTTCATTGGCAATATGCCCAAGGCCAGAGCCAAGGATCAGGCCGATTTGCACAGGTGCGGGGCCTGCGACATTTCTGATTTGATCAGCGAGGGTCTTAGCGTTCTTTGACATAAGGTGCTCCACCAGCACGAGGCGGGATCGCTTTGCCGACAAAACCGGCCAAGATGACGACAGTTAGGATGTAGGGCAGCACATCTAGGAACTGGCCATTGACGCCAAAGCCCAGCACGTTTTCGATCACATCAGCGCGCAGCGACATCGCCTGTAGGAAGCCAAAAAGCAGGCAGGCATAAAGGGCATGCCAAGGACGCCATTTAGCAAAGATCAGCGCGGCAAGGGCGATAAAGCCGCGTCCGGCGCTCATGTCTTTGACGAAACCGGCTTGCAGCGCTGTTGATAGATATGCACCTGCAATGCCGCATAGGATGCCGCAAATACCAACGGCAGCAAAGCGTAGCCAAACGACAGACACGCCAGCGGTATCAACAGCCGCAGGGTTTTCACCAACAGCACGCAGGCGCAGGCCGAAACGTGTGCGGAACAAAATCCACCACGTCAGCGGCACCATGGCCAAGGCCACATATACAAGGATCGTGTGGCCAGAAATAAGTTCGTAATAGATTGGCCCTAGGATAGGTACGTTCTGCAAGGCTTCGGCGAAGGGCAATTCAATCGGGTTAAACCGCGCGCCGCCTGTCAATTGTGGCGTGCGACCGCCTTGGCGGAACCAGCTTTGGGCGATGACAACCGTCAAACCCGCCGCCAGAAAGTTAATCGCCACACCCGATATCAATTGGTTGCCGCGGAATGTGATTGAGGCCAGACCATGGATCGCTGACAGCAACAACGACGCGCCGATACCTGCCAGCAGGCCTAACCAGACACTGCCAGAAATGGCTGCAACGGCCGCTGATAGAAAAGCGGCCGCCAGCATTTTACCCTCTAGCCCGATATCAAAGATACCGGCCCGCTCTGAAAACAGACCTGCAAGGCAGGCCAAAAGAAGCGGGGTCGCTAGACGCAATGTGGCGTCCAGCATTTGCAAGAGGGTTGCGAAATCCATTTAGGCGGCTTTCTCCATCAGGAACGGGAAGAGGGCAAAGAAACGATCTGCAACCTCTGGATTTTGGCGCAAGGCAGCTTCGGCCTGCGCTTGGGTGATGTCGACCGCTTGGGTCTTGTCACGGCGCAAAAAGAACTGCAGCCCCAACATCGCGTCGAACCGGTCATCGGTGATGAACGGATCATGCGGCATGCGAGGTAGGCCTGCGCCATTCGACTGCAGCACACTGCTTGGTTTTTTCAGCGACAGCAACGCCACCAGGTGCGGCGGGATATCTGCGCTAGGTGTATTGTCGATCACGTGGTGAACCCACTGGTGAAGTTCTTCCATCGAAATCATGCCAAGTGCAAGACAGCTGAGCACAAAGCCCAAGTCTGCACCGGTGTCGTCCTCGACACCAATTTTGAATGGTCCTGTCATGTTTTTGCTCTCCTCATTGCCAGGAATAGCCGCTCGAGCGGCATGCGCACCATATTGTCTAGTGCACCCGTAAAGAGGATCACCAATGCCTGTATTACGATGATCAGCTCACGGGGGATCGACGTCCATAGGGCGAGTTCTGCGCCGCCTTGATATAGAAAGCCGAAAAGAAGGGCCGCCAGTAATACCCCGAAAGGATGACTGCGCCCCATTAGTGCGACGGCGATGCCAATAAAGCCCGCCCCCTCCACTGCGTTCAGGACCAGCCGTTCGGCCTCGCCCTGTACGTTGTTGATGGCCATCATGCCGGCAAGTGCGCCTGAGATAAGCATGGTGATCATGATAATTTTGGTCGGGCTGATGCCCGCGTATTTGGCTGCGGAATCCGAATGTCCGAATGACCGGATTTCATAGCCAAGCCGTGTTTTCCAGATCAGCGCCCAAAGTGCCACGCATGCGGCAAGGGCCACAAAAAATGACACGTTCGCAGGTGCGCCACGGAAAAACGTTGTTTCGCCAAAGTTGAACATGTCTTGGAAGGACGGCAGGTGCGTGGCTTCGGGGAACTTCGGCGTCGCGGGTTCCATGCCGGGCGCTTTGAGTGCGCCGATCAGGAAATAGTTCAGCACAGCTGCTGCAATAAAGTTGAACATGATCGTCGTGATCACGATGTGGCTGCCGCGTTTGGCCTGCAAAAACGCAGGGATTGCGGCCCAAGCGGCACCAAAGACGGCGGCACCAATAGACGCGCCGAGCAGTGCCAATGACCAATGCGGCCATGGAATATAAAGACAGATGATTGCGACACCCAGGCCGCCAATCAACGCTTGGCCTTCACCACCGATGTTGAACAGACGCGCATGAAACGCGATTGAAACCGCCAAGCCTGTGAAGATAAAGTTGGTGGCATAATAAAGCGTGTAGCCCCAGCCATATGTCGACCCAAGCGCGCCATCCACCATCAGTTTCAGCGCGGCCCAAGGGCTTTCGCCGATGGCTAAAATCACAAGCGCAGACAGGATCGCTGCCAACAAGATCGAGATCAAAGGGATCAAGATCACATCGGCCCACTTTGGCATAACGTCCATTACGCCGTCTCCCCGTTCATGCCTGCCATAAGCAGACCGAGCTCTTTTTCATCTGTATTTTGAGGCATCCGCTCGCCCATTATTTTTCCATCAAACATAACGGCAATCCTGTCGGACAGGGATAAAATCTCTTCTAACTCCACGGAAACCAACAAAATTGCTTTGCCCTGATCCCTAAGTGCAACAATCTGTTGGTGGATAAATTCAATCGCGCCGATGTCCACACCGCGTGTTGGTTGCCCGATCAGCAGCAAATCGGGGTTCTGTTCGATCTCGCGGGCCAGTACAATTTTTTGCTGGTTGCCGCCTGAAAAACTTTTCGCGGCAAGGCTTGGATCGGGCGGGCGCACGTCGAAACGGGTCATCTTTTCCTCGGTGTCTTTGCGAATGGCTGCATTGTTCATAAACAGTTTTGAGCGCTGGTATTTTGCATCATGGTGGTAGCCGAACGCTGTGTTTTCCCAAGCGTGGAAATCCATAATCAAACCTTCGCGCTGGCGGTCTTCTGGGACGTGGCTGATACCGCGCATGCGCCTGCTTTGCCCATCGGATTTGGCACCGGTCAGATCAATTTCTTCGCCGTTCACGATGATCGTACCAGTGGCTTTCTCGTAGCCGCCCAGCACTTCAAGCAGCTCAGATTGACCGTTGCCAGCAACACCTGCGATGCCAAGAATTTCACCTGCGTGTACGTCGAAACTAACGCCTTTGACGCGATGAACACCTTTTTCGTCGGTGACGTTCAGGTCTTTGACCTCAAGAATTTTGCGGCCGATTGTGGCTGGCGCTTTATCGACTTGGAGCAACACCTTGCGCCCGACCATTAGTTCGGCCAACGCGGGAGGGCTTGTTTCAGACGTCTTGACCGTCGCGGTCATTTCACCGCGGCGCATCACGCTGACAGTGTCGGTAATTTCCATGATTTCGCGCAGTTTGTGCGTGATCAGGATGATCGTTTTGCCTTCGCGCTTGAGGTTCTCAAGAATGCGAAACAGGTGATCGGCTTCGGCGGGGGTTAGCACGCCGGTGGGTTCGTCCAAGATCAGAATGTCAGCCTTGCGGTAAAGCGCCTTAAGGATTTCGACGCGCTGCTGCATGCCAACACCGACCTCTTCGATCAAAGCATCGGGTTCGACGTTCAGTTCATATTCGTCCGCAAGGCTTTTCAATTCACGCCGTGCGCGCGCCAGTGAGGGGCGCAGCAGCGCGCTGTCTTCAGCACCAAGAACGACGTTCTCAAGGACAGTGAAATTTTCGACCAGTTTGAAGTGCTGGAACACCATTCCAATGCCTGCGGCGATGGCTGCTTGGCTGTCAGGAATTGCAGTTTTGCGACCAGAAATATAGATCTCGCCTTTGTCGGCCTTATAGAACCCGTACAAAATCGACATCAGCGTCGATTTGCCCGCCCCGTTTTCACCGATGATCCCGTGGATCGTGCCGGGCATCACGCGGATGGAAATATCTTTGTTCGCTTGAACAGGACCAAAGGCTTTGGAGATGCCTTTCAGTTCAATGGCGGGGGCTATGTCGGTCATTGGGGCACCTGTCCTTGGAATGCAAAAGGCCGCGCGGATTTCTCAGCGCGGCCTTGTTTTATGGCCTTTGTGTCAACTTAAAAGTCGAGCGCTGGGCAGCTTTCGTCGGATGTATAGTCGTGAACCATCAGTTCACCAGCAGACATTGCTGCCGCGGCACCATAGGTCGCAGTCAGCATCTCATAGGACACAGCCGGTTCGTTGTTTGCATCCATCGCAAAACCAACACCGCGGTTTGCAACACTCATCACGTTGAAGCCTGTTTCCAGATTAACTCCAGCCGTCATTGCGTCATAAACAGCAATATCAACGCGCTTCATCATGGATGTCAAAACCTGACCGGGGTGCAGGTAGTTCTGGTTCGCGTCGACGCCGATCGAAAAGATGTCTTCGTCAGCAGCAGTTTGCAGAACGCCAACGCCGGTGCCGCCAGCGGCCGCAAATACAACGTCAGAACCTTGGCTGATCTGTGCCAATGTCAGCTCGGAACCCTTAACCGGATCGTTCCAAGCAGCAGGCGTTGTGCCAGTCATGTTGGAGATCACGTTGATGTCCGCGTTCACGGCTTTTGCACCTTGTGCGTAGCCACAAGCGAACTTGCGGATCAATGGAATGTCCATGCCGCCGATGAAGGACACTGTGCCCGTCTCGGACGCCATAGCAGCCATCATGCCAACAAGGTAAGAACCCTCATGCTCGTTGAACACAACAGAGCGGACGTTTGGTGCGTCTACAACCATGTCGATGATTGCGAACTTTGTGTCAGGATAGTCGGCTGCAACTTCTGCCAATGGTGTGGCCCATGAAAAGCCAGCCATGACGATTGGGTTTGCACCGGATTCAGCAAAGCGACGGATCGCCTGCTCGCGCTGTGCATCGGACTGAATCTCGACTTCGGCGTAGGAGCCGCCAGTCTCTTGTGCCCAACGCTCTGCACCGTTGAAGGCGCTTTCGTTAAAGGATTTGTCGAACTTGCCGCCAAGATCGAA
>CBDTVI010000008.1:0-29289 GCA_965364065.1 uncultured Yoonia sp.
TCCAACATGACCACCTTACCAGATCAGCCCAGCAATGACGCAGACCCACGCCACGCCAACGCTGATCGCAGTCAGGGCCACCGCCGCGGAACCGCAGTCTTTGGCTTGCATCGCGGCATCGCGCTTTTCGGTGCCAATGTCGTCGACCACCCGTTCAATCGCAGTGTTCATACATTCAGCCGCCAGCACGATGATCCCGCCCATCAAAAGCATCCCTCGTTCGCCCGCTGACAGCGGCAACACAATGGCCAGAACGCCAAAAACAGCGTTGGCGACCAACCATTGGCTTAGCGAGCCTTCGGTCTTGTAGACATGAGAAAATCCGGCCCAAGACCAAATCGCACGCTGTCTGACCCGCAGTATTTGCTGCCACATAGATGCATTCCTTTTCGCGCTTTAACCTTGTTGCAACAACTTTGTGCGATCATCGGCGCACTGCCAAGTCCCAAGAATGACCCAACGAAACATTTGACCCTATCTGTGGCCTACCTACCTTAAGGGTAGCCAACCAAGGAAATTGCCATGTACCCCAGTTACGCACGCTCTGAACGTATTGCCGATGGCACGATGCATGCGATTGGCGTGTTGGGCGCATTGACGGGCGCCATAGTGTTGCTGGTTTGGACCGCAGATGTTGCCACACAGGGGCAAATGCTGGCGATTGCCGTCTATGGGGCAACGTTGATTGCGACGTTTGCCGCCTCTGCCATGTATCATTTCACGCCCTGGGAACAGATGAGGCCGCTGTTGCGCCGGTTTGATCACGCCGCGATCTATTTGAAAATTGCTGGGACCTACACACCACTTGTCGTGCTTATCGGAAGTGGCTTTGCTTATGCGGTTCTTGCGATCGTCTGGACGCTGGCAGTTGTTGGAGTCGTGCTGAAGCTGTTTTTCTGGCGCACGCCAGGGCGATTTGGGCCAACACTGTATCTGATTATGGGTTGGCTTAGCCTTGCGCTGATCTGGTCCCTTTGGCCGATTGTGCCCGTATCTGCGATGATCCTGATGGCGCTTGGTGGTTTGCTATATACTGCAGGCGTTCCGTTTTATGCATCCGAAACGATGAAATTCTCAATCGCCATATGGCATGGCTTTGTGGTTACAGCATCGGCCTGCTTTTTTGCGGCTATCGCAATATCGGTGGTTGCCGCAGCTTAACGCGGACTAAAGTCCTGCTGCTACCCGCTGAACTGTGCGCAAGCGATCAGCGTTTGCTGGATGGGTTCCTAGAAAGCGGTCACCCGGATCAGGAACACGGAAAAAGAACTGCGCGCCATTGAGTGGGTCAAACCCAGCGGCAGCGGCGATGCGCGCACCAAGGGCATCCGCCTCAAGTTCGAAATCTTTGGAATAGCTGCGCGCACCGACACCGGCCCCGATCCTGCTCGCGATGTCGATGGTGCTTTGGTCGTTTACCCCCAAAGCCCCTACGAGCCCCCCGATTAAAACAGCACCGATCTGTGCGTTCGCCTGCTGGCGCGCAATATGCCCTTCGATGTGATGCGCGGCTTCATGCGCCATAACAAAAGCGATTTCGTCGCGGTTGCGTGCGTCTTCGATCAGCGGCACCGTGAACGCGATGATAGGCCGCCCATTGCGATCAAGCGTTTGAAAGGCGTTCACCGGCTGGTTGGGCCGGTTGTCCACGACAATTTGAAAGTCGCAATTCTGGCGCGGGCTGCGTTGCCTGCATAGCCGTTCTGCCACGGGCTCAATCCGAGCGACCGCAATATTGAAGTTCTCGATCGCTTGTCGTTGTGCCAGTTTTGCGGGGGCAGCTGTGGTCTGCATGACGGGCGCATCGCGCGGCTGCTCTACGACGATGGGCGTACAAGCTGAAAGCGCCAAAATGACTGCAAGGCTAAGAGAACGCATGAGGCTGCTCCGTTGAGTGGTTCGTTGTGCGAACTCTAGCACATGCACTTGCCCGTTCCAGCACGGATTGCACCGCCTGCGGCGGCCCGCTAGGCTTACGCTATGTTTACGATAGAACACGACTTTGACGCGACTGTTGTTACTTTGGTGGATGAGGGCACAGCCCCACTTAAAGAGGATGTAATCATCAACGCACATGATGATTGCGTCACGATCAATCAGTGGGACCCACGCATCAATTCAACGGTGCAGATCACACTTACCTTGAGCCAATTGCGCGATCTTGAGGCCGCGTTGGATTTGCCGGAAGGGATTTACCAGCTGCCAAAGGCCTGAGTTAGCGGCACGGATCGGAGCCTCCGGCGGAGGTATTTAGGAACAGAAGAAGGGATAAAGCGTCACATGGCGACAGGGTTTTATTGGGATGAGCGTTGTTTTTGGCATGGCGGCGGCAATTATGCTGGGATGTTGCCGGTCGGCGGTTTGGTGCAGCCGCTGGATGGCGGGTTGCCTGAGAGCCCCGAGACCAAGCGCCGTTTGAAAAACCTGATCGAAGTGACGGGCCTGGCCGAAGAGTTGGCGATGTCTGGCGCGGACCCTGCCACGTTTGAAGATTTGTTGCGCGTCCATCCGGCCAGCTATCTGAATGAATTCAAGACGCTTTCTGATGCAGGCGGTGGCGAGTTGGGCAGGCGCACGCCGTTTGGTCCGGGTGGATATGAATTGGCCGCGCAATCGGCGGGCCTGGCCAAGGCGGCACTTGCTGCGGTGCTACGGGGCGACGTGGACAATGCCTATTCATTGTCACGCCCCCCCGGTCACCACTGTTTGCCAGACTTCCCCAATGGTTTTTGCTTGCTCAATAATATCGGCATCGCGATCGAGGCCGCGAAGGCCGCAGGCCTTGCTCAGCGCTTTGCTGTTTTGGATTGGGATGTGCATCATGGCAACGGCACCGAGGCGGTGTTTTATGACCGTGCTGACGTTCTAACCGTGTCGCTGCATCAAGACCGCAATTATCCAATGGATACAGGCGCTTTTGCGGATCGTGGGACGGGAGATGGCGAGGGTTTCAACCTCAACATCCCATTGCCACCAGGGACCGGTCACACGGGGTATTTGGCCGCTATGGACCAGCTTGCCCTGCCCGCCATTCGCGATTTTGCCCCTGATGTGTTGATTATTGCATGTGGGTATGATGCCGCCGCTAACGATCCGCTAGGTCGCATGCTTGCCACGGCTGAGACTTTTGCGATGATGACCCGTCAGGTCACGGCGCTTGCGAATGATGTCTGCGACGGCAAGCTGTTGATGGTGCATGAAGGCGGATATTCAGAAACTTATGTCCCGTTTTGCGGCCATAACGTGCTGCAAGAAATGGCAGGAAGCCAGATCACCGCGCCCGATCCTTTTGCAGGGGTCTTCCCTTTGCGCCAACCTGACCCACGGTTTGATGCCTTTTTGGACACGTGGATCGCTGATATGAAAGCGGCGTTGTAGCACGCCCGTTGTCTTTATGCTGCTGTATCCATATCTGAATGGCAACCAATACAGGACCTAACGATGCCCACGCCAAACCCTGCCGCCCTTGATTTCTTGCTGACCCGCCGGTCGCGCCCATCAAAGACGCTGACCACACCGGTGCCTGACCGTGCGGCGCTGATGCCATTGCTGACCGCAGCTGCCCGCACGCCCGATCATGGCAAGCTAGAGCCTTGGCGCTTTGTCGTACTAACCAAACCGGCTTTGACCCGCCTTTCGCAAATGGTGCCGGCGCGGGGTGCTGCCCTTGGGATTGATCCTGACAAGATCACCAAGGCCACCGATCAATTTGGCGATGCGGACTTGGCTGTCGCCGTAATCAGCAGCCCTAAGCCGTCTGATAAGATCCCACAGATTGAGCAGGTTTATTCCGCCGGGGCAGTTTGTCTTGCGCTGGTAAATGCCGCCCTTGCCGCAGGGTGGGGTGCCAATTGGCTATCCGGTTGGGCCAGCCACGATCGCACATTCATCGCCGAAGGCATGGGGTTGGCCTCCCATGAGGCCATCGCAGGTTTTATCCATATCGGGACTGAGACAAATGCGCCGCCCGAACGCCCTCGTCCTGATCTGGACGCAATCACAACATGGGTTGATGCATGATCCTGTCGTCGTTCCTAAAGGCCCTCGCCCA
Organism: uncultured Yoonia sp.; assembly: GCA_965364065.1. Lineage (GTDB taxonomy): Bacteria > Pseudomonadota > Alphaproteobacteria > Rhodobacterales > Rhodobacteraceae > Yoonia. Next base: position 4,052 of record CBDTVI010000008.1, read on the forward strand.
ATTGCCGGATCCACGTTTTCGCAGCGTGCTGTGGCGCGGGATCGCTTTGACTATTGCTTTGTTGGTGGGGATATACGCCGTGCTTTTGTGGCTGATCGAACGGCTGACTTCTGCACCGATCACTCTGCCAGGTGTCGGCGAAGTCACATGGCTGGGTGATCTGCTGAGCTGGGGATCATTGGGCGTCGTTTTGCTTTTGTCGATCTTCTTGATGGTACCCGTCGCATCCGCGATCACGTCACTTTTCTTAGATGAAGTCGCGCAGGCGGTCGAGGATGCGCATTTTCCGAACCTCCCCGCCGTTCCGTCCATCAGCTTTGGCGACGGGTTACGTGATACAGTCAGTTTTCTTGGTGTTTTGATAGCAGCAAACATCTTTGCGTTTGTTTTCTACGTGATCTTCCCGTTCGCTGCATTTTTCATCTTTTACGCGCTGAATGGTTTCTTGCTTGGTCGGGAATATTTCCAACTTGCCGCCATGCGTCGGATCGGACGCGCCGCGGCCAAAGACCTGCGCAAAGAACATCAAGGTAAAATTTGGCTTGCAGGCTGTTTGATGGCCGTGCCGCTATCATTCCCGTTGATCAATCTGTTTATCCCGATCTTAGGGGCAGCAACATTTACGCATCTTTATCATGCGGTCAGTCGCGACTGACCTCTGGGGTCGACATCCGGTCGAACCAGTCGAGATCACGGATACTGACCGCGCCTGTCAGCAACACGGTCGCAATGACCAGCCAGATCGGAAAGGCGAACATCGTTGTCACCTTGGCTTTGCGTTTGAAGCTAAAATTCGCAGGCGAGGACGCATGCGTGCCCGGCACAATTTCGCCAGCTTCGCCTTGGGTTTCAAGCCGCAGCGGCAGCACGATGAAAAAAACCACCGTCCAAATAACAGCGAAAAGTACTAGACCAGAGACAGGACCCATGGGGGCGTTCCTTTGTAAAAGCGTGTATCAGACAGATACGTCGATTGGCGGTCAAGGCAAGGGGCTAGACCTGCTCTAGTTCCACCAAACAGCCGTTAAAATCTTTGGGGTGCAAGAAAAGAACCGGTTTGCCGTGGGCACCGATTTTTGGCTCGCCATTGCCCAATACCCGCGCGCCTTCTTTCACTAAGTGATCGCGTGCCGCCATAATGTCGTCGACCTCGTAGCAGACGTGATGCATGCCGCCAGATGGGTTTTTATCCAAAAACCCTTGGATCGGCGACCCGTCCCCCAAAGGATAGAGCAATTCGATTTTGGTATTCGGCAAGGTAATGAAAACAACCGTGACACCGTGGTCCGGTTCGTCCTGTGGGGCGCCCACATCGGCGCCCAGCATCGTGCGGTATTGCGCGCTTGCGGCTTCCAAATCTGGAACGGCAATTGCGACGTGGTTTAGGCGACCAATCATGAGCATTCTCCTTTTTGCGCAATATGGCCTGTGGTGATGCCAAGCGCAACGCAGGATGAAGTTAACAACCTGTTCACCTTGTACTGCTTTGATCGGGGTAACGACGATAAAGGGGACGAATCGCCATGGATACGATTGATGCATTATCGCTGATACGCGCACCGACCGCGCGCCGACCTCTTTTGGGACAGACGGTTTTGGTGGTTGAAGATAGCCGTTTCGCTAGCGAGGCGGTGCGCATGATGTGCCTCCGCTCTGGTGCGCGCATTCGGCGAGCTGACAGTTTGGAAACGGCGTATCGGCATCTCGCGATCTATCTGCCGTCCGTATTGATTGTGGATGTTGGCCTGCCAGACGGGTCAGGGATCGATTTAATCGCAACGATCACCGAAGCCGCTCCGCGGATCGATGTCATTATCGGGACCAGTGGGGATGGTGCGCAAAAAGCAGCTGTCATGGCCGCCGGTGCTGATGATTTTATCGAAAAGCCGGTAGAGAGTCTGGTCGCGTTTCAGTCAGTCATCTTGGCGCATTTGCCAGCGAGCTGCCAACCACCCGCCCCCCGATTGGTAAAGGACGAATTGATCAGTCCTGACCTTGTCGCCTACCAGGACGATCTGAACCATATCGCCCAAGTTCTGGATCGGGATGCAGGTGAAAACACGCTTGATTACGTCACGCAATTCTTAGGCGGCGTGGCGCGCAGTGCGCAGGACCACGACATGGATCGCGCTGTGACCTGTTTGGCACAAATTCGAAACGCCGGGCGCAACCCCGATCAAGGGGTCGCGGCATTGTCTGACATGGTACAGTCGCGGCTCGCTGCCGCTGGGCCCATTTAGCTTTCTTGTGGCAGAACACGCAGGTGCAAATCGCGCATCTGCTCGTTCAAGGGCTCGCTTGGGGCGTCCATCATCAAGTCTTCGGCGCGTTGGTTCATCGGGAACATGATGACTTCGCGAATGTTTGAGGCATCGGCAAGCAACATGACGATCCGGTCGATACCCGCGGCACAACCACCGTGGGGCGGCGCGCCATATTGGAACGCATTGACCATACCGCCAAAGCGCTTGCGCACTTCGTCAGGGCCGTACCCTGCGATCTCGAACGCTTTGAACATGATCTCGGGGCGGTGGTTCCGGATCGCACCGGACACTAATTCATACCCGTTACAGGCCAGATCATACTGATAGCCCAGTACATCAAGCGGATTGCCATCAAGTGCCGCCATGCCACCTTGCGGCATCGAGAACGGGTTGTGCTCAAAATCGATTTTACCGGTCTCAGCGTCCTGCTCGTAGATTGGGAAATCCACGATCCATGCAAAGGCAAAGCGGTTCTTGTCCGTCAGACCTAAATCTTCACCGATCACGTTGCGCGCCTTACCGGCCACACCTTCGAATGCTTTCGGCTTGCCGCCCAAGAAGAACGCCGCATCGCCAAGGTTCAGGCCCAACTGCTGACGGATCGCTTCTGTACGCTCTGGGCCGATGTTTTTGGCCAAAGGACCAGCCGCTTCCATGCCGCCGACAACTTCGCCAGATTTCAGCTTGGCTTGGGCTTCTTTGACAGTGATGCCCAACTCTTGCGCCACTGCGTCCGCAGTTTTCTCGCGCCAGAAGATATACCCCATGCCCGGCAGACCTTCTTTCTGGGCAAACGCATTCATACGGTCACAGAACTTGCGGCTACCACCAGTCGGCGCCGGAATTGCGCGCACTTCGGTGCCTTCTTGCTCAAGCAGCTTGGCGAAAATCGCAAAGCCGGAACCTGCGAAATGCTCTGACACAACCTGCATCTTGATTGGGTTACGCAGGTCGGGTTTGTCGCTGCCATACCAAAGGGCCGCATCACGGTAGCTGATCTGCTCCCATGTTTGGTCGACGTTACGGCCTTTGCCGAACTCTTCAAAAATACCAGTGATCACGGGCTGAATTGTGTCGAACACGTCCTGCTGCTCGACAAAAGACATCTCAAGGTCAAGCTGGTAGAAATCTGTGGGCGAGCGGTCCGCGCGCGGGTCTTCGTCGCGGAAACAAGGTGCGATCTGGAAATACTTGTCATAGCCCGACACCATGATCAGCTGCTTGAACTGCTGCGGAGCCTGCGGCAACGCATAAAATTTACCCGGGTGCAGGCGCGACGGCACCAAGAAATCGCGCGCGCCTTCGGGGCTGGATGCTGTAATAATCGGAGTCTGGAATTCACGGAACCCTTTATCCCACATGCGACGGCGCATCGATGCGACGACATCAGAACGCAGCTTCATGTTCTCTTGCATCGCTTCGCGGCGCAGGTCGAGGTAACGATACTTCAGGCGTGTTTCTTCAGGGTATTCCTGATCGCCAAAGACCATCAGTGGCAATTCCTTGGACGCGCCCAAGACTTCAATTCCACGTACAAAAACTTCAACTTCACCGGTAGGTAACTTGGCGTTCACCAACTCAGGATCACGCGCCTTTACTTCGCCATCGATGCGAATGCACCACTCAGAGCGAACCTTTTCGACATCCGCGAAAGCCGCCGAGTCTGGATCGCAAAGGATCTGTGTGATGCCGTAATGATCGCGCAGATCGATAAACAAGATACCGCCGTGATCGCGTACGCGGTTGACCCAGCCAGAAAGGCGTACAGTGTCGCCAACATTCGCGGCGGTCAGATCGGCACAGGTGTGACTGCGGTATGCATGCATGGGTCAGGTCCTCAAACGGGTGATTTATCGGCCCGATACACCTCTTCGATGCGTCAAAGTCAACCATTCGCTTCTTCAGAGCATAAATATCCCCGCCGGAGGCATCAGATTTCATGAAATCTGATTAAACGTGGACTGAAATGACCTCTCAACCTCACTTTCCAGCCAACCCCGCCTCCGTATCGCGCCATCGCCCCTTGCACCCGCGCGCACCATCCCTATAACGCAGGACAATTTGCATCTTAGGGGGCCTGCCATGCCAAAGCGTACCGACATTAAGTCGATCATGATTATCGGCGCGGGTCCCATTGTCATTGGTCAGGCCTGCGAGTTCGATTATTCTGGTGCACAAGCCTGCAAAGCTTTGCGCGAAGAAGGCTACCGCGTCATTTTGGTGAACTCCAACCCTGCGACAATCATGACGGACCCCGGGCTGGCGGATGCCACATACATCGAGCCGATCACACCAGAGGTCGTCGCCAAGATTATTGAAAAAGAACGCCCTGATGCCTTGTTGCCCACGATGGGCGGCCAAACCGGTTTGAACACGTCGCTGGCACTTGCCGACATGGGTGTGCTGGAAAAATACGGGGTCGAGATGATCGGCGCCAAGCGTGAAGCCATTGAAATGGCCGAAGACCGCAAGCTCTTCCGCGAAGCGATGGACCGCCTTGGCATCGAAAACCCCAAAGCCACTATCGTCACCGCCCCTGATGGTGATCTTGATGCAGGCGTCAAAATCGCCCTCGAGGCACTTGATGAAATCGGCCTTCCAGCGATCATCCGCCCCGCCTATACACTTGGCGGTACCGGCGGTGGTGTCGCGTATAACCGCGAGGAATACGAATTCTTCTGCCGCTCTGGCATGGATGCATCCCCTGTTGGTCAAATCCTCGTGGACGAATCCCTGCTCGGCTGGAAAGAGTTCGAGATGGAAGTCGTCCGCGACACAGCAGACAACGCGATCATCGTCTGCGCTATCGAAAACGTCGATCCGATGGGCGTGCACACGGGCGATTCGATTACTGTCGCCCCTGCCCTGACACTGACTGACAAAGAATATCAGATCATGCGCACGCTTAGCATTAACGTACTGCGTGAAATCGGCGTTGAAACTGGCGGGTCAAACGTTCAATGGGCCGTGAACCCCGATGATGGCCGCATGGTTGTCATCGAAATGAACCCGCGCGTGTCACGATCTTCTGCGCTGGCCTCCAAGGCCACTGGTTTCCCGATTGCCAAGATCGCAGCGAAACTGGCCGTAGGCTATACGCTGGACGAATTGGACAATGACATCACAGGTGTCACGCCTGCATCTTTTGAGCCGACGATTGATTATGTCGTCACCAAAATTCCGCGCTTTGCTTTCGAAAAATTCGCAGGCTCTGAGCCACATTTGACCACAGCGATGAAATCCGTCGGCGAAGTCATGGCGATTGGCCGCACAATCCACGAATCCATGCAAAAAGCGCTGGCATCAATGGAAACAGGCCTGACCGGTTTTGACGACATCGATATTCCGGGCGCGCCGGACACCGCCGCGATCACCAAAGCACTAGCTAAACAAACGCCCGACCGGATTCGCGTCATCGCGCAAGCCATGCGTTTTGGGTTATCTGATGACGACATCTATGCTGTGACAAAGTTCGACCCTTGGTTCCTTGCTCGCATCCGCGAAATCATCGAAACCGAAGCTGATCTGATCAAAGACGGCCTACCTGTCACGGAAAAAGGTCTGCGCGACATCAAGATGATGGGCTTTACCGATGCCCGCCTTGCCACGCTGACAGGCCGCAATGAGGATCAAGTTCGTCGCGCACGCCACAACCTAGGCGTCAACGCGGTCTTCAAGCGGATCGATACCTGCGGTGCCGAGTTCGAGGCGCAGACTCCATATATGTATTCCACCTATGAGAACCCAGTCATGGGCGAGGTCGAATGCGAAGCGCGTCCTTCTGGTCGCAAGAAAGTGGTCATTTTGGGCGGCGGTCCAAACCGGATCGGCCAAGGGATCGAATTCGATTATTGCTGCTGTCATGCTTGTTATTCCCTGACCGAACAGGGCTATGAGACCATCATGATCAACTGTAATCCGGAAACAGTCTCGACTGACTATGACACCTCGGATCGTTTATATTTTGAGCCGCTTACGTTTGAACATGTCATGGAAATCATGCGGGTCGAGCAAGAGAACGGCACCTTGCACGGTGTAATCGTGCAGTTTGGCGGGCAAACGCCGCTCAAGTTGGCGAATGCGCTTGAGCAAGCAGGCATTCCGATTTTGGGCACGTCCCCAGATTCAATTGATCTGGCCGAGGACCGCGAGCGGTTCCAGCAGTTGGTGCAAAAGCTTGGTCTGAAACAGCCGCACAATGGTATCGCGTCAACTGACCAAGAAGCTTTTGAAATTGCAAAGACAATCGGCTTTCCACTGGTGATCCGTCCGTCCTATGTTTTGGGTGGCCGCGCGATGGAAATCGTGCGCGATCAAGCACAGCTGGAACGCTATATCTCTGAGGCGGTTGTGGTCTCGGGCGATAGCCCTGTCTTGCTTGATAGCTACCTGTCGGGTGCCGTTGAAGTTGATGTGGACTGTCTGTCTGACGGCAAAGACACCCATGTCGCAGGCATCATGCAGCATATCGAAGAAGCTGGCGTTCACTCCGGCGATAGTGCCTGTTCCTTGCCACCGTATTCGCTGTCTGCTGCGATGATTGCCGAAATACGCGTCCAGACTGAAGCGCTGGCAAAGGCGCTGAACGTTGTTGGTTTGATGAACATCCAGTTCGCGATCAAAGACGAAACAGTTTACCTGATCGAAGTGAACCCGCGTGCATCGCGCACTGTACCATTCGTGGCCAAAGCAACCGATAGTGCGATTGCATCGATCGCCGCCCGCTTGATGGCAGGAGAGCCGCTGTCGAACTTCCCGCTGCGCGCACCCTACCCACCCGCAGATGATCCGATGACTGTTCTGCCGATGGGCGATGCGTTTACGCTGGCCGACCCCCACACGCCTTGGTTCTCGGTCAAAGAAGCAGTGCTACCTTTTGCCCGCTTCCCCGGTGTTGATACAATCCTCGGGCCAGAGATGCGCTCGACTGGTGAAGTCATGGGCTGGGATCGGTCCTTTCCCCGCGCGTTCCTGAAGGCGCAGATGGGCGCTGGCACGATGCTGCCTGAAAAAGGCACCGTGTTTATATCGATCAAAGATGCCGACAAAACCGCTGATATGGTTGAGGCCGGTCAGATTCTGATGGGTCTTGGCTTCAAAATCGTAGCAACGCGCGGAACCGCCGCTTGGTTGCTTGAAAACAAGATCGCGTGCGACGTGGTCAACAAAGTCTACGAGGGTGGTCTAACAATTGTTGACCGCCTCAAGGACAAGCACATCGCTCTGGTGTTCAACACCACCGAAGGCACGCAAGCGGTTGAAGACAGCCGCGACATCCGCGCGGTAGCTCTGTACGGCAAGATCCCGTATTTCACGACCGCTGCGGCGTCACATGCCGCGGTGCTGGCCATGCAAACCCGCGTCGAGGGCGAGATCGAAGTCCGATCCCTACAAGGCTAAACTACCGACCGCATCATTCAGCTAAAATTGGCTGGAGATCGCGGTCGGGTGACGGTCTGGCGGCTCCATGCTGGTGCCGCCGTTTTTCCCCAAGCATCAACATTGCGGGCGTGACGATCAGTGTCAGCACTGTCGCTACGACCAAGCCGCCTGCGATCGCAGACGATAGTTCCGTCCACCACTGTGTTGATGGCGCGCCATAGACAATTTCACGTGTGAAAAAGTTCAGGTTCAGACCAATCACCATCGGCATAAGGCCCAGCGCTGTCGTCACAGACGTTAGAACGACAGGACGCAGACGCTGCGCACCAGTGCGCAATGCGGCCTCTAGCGGGGATTGGCCGTCACGCTTGAGACTGTTGTAGGTGTCGATCAAGATAATGTTGTTGTTCACAACGATCCCCGCCAATGCAATGACGCCGATGCCGCCCATCACGATGCCAAATGGGCGTCCGGTAATAACCAGCCCCAACAATACGCCCGCCACAGAGAACACAATCGCGCTCATGACAACGAAGGCTTGGTAGAAGTTATTGAACTGAATGACCAAGATAACGAACATCAAAAAGATTGCAGTGGCGAAGGCGCCGACAAGAAAGATCATACTTTCTGCTTGGTCTTCGGCTTCGCCTGCAAAGCTGAATTCTACGCCTGCGGGCAATTCCGCTTCGTTCAAGGCGGCCGTCAGTGCAATCACCTGATCGTTCACCAAGACACCCGGTGCGACGTTTGCTTCGATCGTGTTGACGCGCTTTTCATCGATGCGGCGAATAACGCCAGTGCGCGGTGATGGTGCAAAGGTCACAAAGTTCGAAATCGGGACCAATCCAGACGAAGTCGGCACGCGCAGCCCTGCCAGTTCAGCCAGCGACCGTTCTTCACGCGGGAAACGAACACGAATGTCGAGAGATCCATCAATATCGTCAGGGCGATAATCAGCCACAGTGATACCTTGGGTCAGCAATTGCACGGCTTGACCAAGAAGGCTGACATCGGCACCAAAACGTGCGGCTTCTGCACGGTTCACCAAGATCGAAACCTCGACACCCGGCACAGGGCGCGTGTCCGTGACATCCGTAAAGCCACCGACGCGGTCCATAATGTCGCGTATTTGTTGCACGGCGACAAGTTGGGCATCGCCATTGCGGGCGGTGATTTGAAGGTTCACAGGTTTACCGGCCGCTGGACCACCGCTTTCGGTTTGGACCTGTACATCGATGCCTGCGATATCAGCCACGCTTTCGCGGATATCAACACCGATTTCGGCGGCGGTGCGACGCGTGTCCCAAGGCGTCAGCTCCAACTGCAAGGTGCCGATTGTTTCTTCGTCGCCCTGACCCGCACTCATCATGGAGCGCGCGTAAATGCTTGCGATTTCATCATATCCAAGGATGCGATCTTCGACAGCGCGCACCAATGCGTCGCGTTCAAAGATCGAAAAGTTGTCACGTGCACGGACCTGCACCTGCATAAAATCGGGTTCAACAGATGGGAAAAACGTAACGCCTTTGCCGAACTGCCCGTAGATGCCAAAGCCACCCAAAAGCAGCGCGACAGCCAACAAAACCGTGGCTGCAGGGCGCAATATTGCCCACTGCAACACACGTACATACGCACCCGTAAAGCCGCCCATATCGCGCGGGTCACCAATTTCGGCGGCGTGCAAAGCAGCCTTGGCTGTTGCAGATTGTGGTTGCCGTTTGCCGATCAGACCACCGACGACAGGGATAAAGATCAGCGCCATGAAAAGTGAGGCCGAAAGTGTCAGGATCACAGTTATGGGCAGGAATTTCATAAATTCGCCAACCATGCCCGACCAGAACAACAGCGGGAAAAACACGCTCAGCGTCGTCGCAGTCGAGGCGATGATAGGCCACGCCATGCGCTTGGCCGCAAATGCATATGCATCTTTTGGTGCAGCACCTTCTTGCAGTTTTCGATCTGCAAGTTCGGTGGTTACGATCGCTCCATCGACCAGCATCCCCACCACAAGGATCAACGAGAACAAGACGACGATATTCATCGTGTAGCCCATCGTCCAAAGCGCGATAACGCCAGCAAGGAACGCGCCTGGAATGGCCAAACCCACAAGAATTGCAGACCGCGTACCCAGCGCAAAAACGATAACGATCATTACCAGAATAACAGCGGCCATGACGTTTGCCTCAAGGTCAGTCAGCAGGTCTTTGACGCTTTTGGACTGGTCTTGCAGGTATGTGATTTCGATACTTTCAGGCCAGTCGACCTGCAGCTCTGCCACCAGTTCTTTGACCTCAGCTACCGTTTCGATGATGTTTGCACCGGACCGTTTGGTGACTTCCAACGCCAGTGCGGGTTGCCCGTTGATGCGCGCGAATGAGCTTGGATCTTCGAATGTGCGCCGGATTGTTGCAACATCGCCAAAGGTCACAACTGCATTGCCCCGCACCTTGACGGGCATCGCCATAACGTCTTCCAAGCCTTCGATAAGCCCGGGTACTTTCAGGACAATGCGACCCGATCCCGTTTCAATGGCACCTGCGGCAATCAAACGGTTGTTGCGTGTGATTTGTCCGATCAGTTCATCGAACGACAGGTTATAGGTTTGGAACACCGTGGGGTCGATCAGGACCTCGAGAAACTCAAACCGCTGACCACCAATATCGGCCTCAAGAACGCCGGACAAACCTTCGATTTCTTCCTGCAAAGTTTCGGCGAGCGCGTTCAATGTCCGCTCTGGAACAGGGCCGGACAAGATTGCTGTAATGATCGGGAAAAGCGCTGTGTTGATCTCTGTAATGGTGATGTCGCGGGCATCGTCGGGCAATTCACCCTGCACACGGTCGGCCGCTTCGCGCACCTTGTCGAGGGCTTCTTGGTTGTCACCACCAGGGGCAAATTCAAGCTGAATGCTGGCGAACCCTTCGGAGGCGTCAGACTTCATACTATCAAGCCCTGAAATCGATCCGAACTCGGTTTCCATCGGTTCCAGCAAGAGGCGTTCCGCATCCGTCGGGCTGATCCCGTCCAGCCCTGTTGAGACATAAAACAGCGGCAATGGAATTTCGGGGTTCGCTTCTTTGGGGATGGAACTGTAGGCAAATGCGCCAACGGTCATCACCATGATCAGCGCCATAACGACCACACGGGACCGCGAAAATGCGGCGTCAATAATGCTATTCATTAACCCTGCTCCCCTTCGGCTGGCGCGACGGTTTCAGTTTCATTGACGTAGCCTTGACCAACGGTGATTACATCGACCGTATCGGGCAGGCCGGTGACCCAAATGCCATCGATTTGTGCTTTGACGACTTGGATCGGAAAGAAGGCGACGACATTGTTGGCATCGACCGTCTTCACCCCAAGGGTTCCTTCGGTGTTCAACGACACGATGGACGCCGACAAGAAATGCGCGGTTGCTTCGCCAGTCGGGATGATGACTTCGGCGGAAATTCCGGCTGGAATTGCGCGGTCGTCATTGTTTACTTCGATTTCGGCTAGGAACGTGCGCGTCTCTGAGGCGGCCGATGTCCCTACGAAAGTAACTGTGCCTTGGCGTTCTTCGCCCGTGATGAACCGAACGGTTGCAGGCTGACCGACAGACAGCCGGTTCAGCGATTGCTGCGGCACCTGAATGGCGACCGTCAGCGGGGTTATATCGACCAAGCGACCGACTTCCATGCCTGCCGATACAAATTCACCTTCGTCAATATCAAGCGTTTCAATCCGACCTGCAAAGGGGGCCAGAATGGTCAAGGCATCTGCAGCCTGCTGCACGTCAGTCAGTTCTGACTGGGCGGCGGCGAGCGTTGCGCGGGCTTGTGATACACGGTCAGCCGTTGCAACGCCGCGATCTAGCAACGCCTCGGCATTGCTAAACTCGCGTTGCGCGCGGGCCAGTTCTTGTGCGGCACGGTTGGCGTCGGCGATGTTGGCTGTGGGGTCAAAACGGGCGATAACGGCGCCGGCTTCGACGTCTTGGCCTTTGGTCACGAGCACCTGCGCAATGTCACCGGACCTTTCGGCGCGCATCATCGTCTCCCGATCAGGAAGTGCTTGCCCTTCGGCTTGGTAGAATTGGGTCACGGTTTCGGCTGTTGAAGTTGTGACGGCAACTGCGACGGGCTTTGGGTCTTCGCGGGCCAAGACTGGATCAGTGTCTTCTGTCGGAACAATGAAACCACTGCCCATCCACCCAACAATGAGGATCAGAAGCGCGCCTGCAATCCACGTGGATCGCGACGCACCCTTGTCAGACGCAAACGTGAGCGGCTGCGCTGTGTTGTCATCGTGAGGAATGGTCATTGGCTTGGTCTCCGTCTTGGCTTTGCTGATCTGCTCGCCCAGTTTGCTTGTTGCTTCATTTGTCATGGGCTTGATCCTTTGGGCTTGCGGTCGCGTCGTTGTTTGCTTCGTTGAGCGCGTTCAATGCGACGGTGACTGCCGCGTCCATTGAAGCGTAAAAATCGGCATAGGCCGTCAGGCGCCCTACGGCCTGCGCCGTTGCAGGCAAGCTATCTATTGTCTGGGCAATTTCACCCATTGTTACGCGCGTTCGTTTTTGAATGCCTTCCAGCATCGTCGCGTATGGGTTTGGTGCGAGCTGAAAGTAATCTTGCCGTTCGCCTGGCTTTGTCATGCGTTTCACCAGTCCGCGCTCTTCAAGAAGGCGGATGCTGGTACTGATGCTGGCGCGGCTGACTTGCAGGCGTGTGGCAAGGTCACCAAAGGACACCATTTCGCCGTCAAAGATCAACATTCCAAAGACGCGACCCGCAATGCGGGGCAGGCCTTCGGCTTGTTTGATCAGTCCAATCTTCTCGATGAATTCACTTCGGATGACGTCAACGGCTTGGTCGTCAGACATGCGTGGCTCCTGTAGGTTTGAGGCGTATTGGGCCTTTCATTCAGTTATGTCAATAACGTTCAGTCATAACTGAATGAAACGTCATCAATAGCGAGGTACAAGTCGCCTGCACTACAACCGTCTTATTGGTACAAGTGGTTGGGACGTCATTTGTCATGTCAGTCTTTTCTTGAACCAAATCGTGATGAGCATGTCCTAATTGGTTTAAGAGCTCGCGCGAATTCACCAAATCCTGTGGTTTGATATGCATATCCGCATGGGTCGACCGACCCCAAAACTTGATCGGAACAAAGCGCAGGCCTCGGCCAACAATTCGACGGACTAGAAAGGCTAGGTATCGTTCAGTTTGAAGGACTCTGTCGCGGCTGCCACCTTAAGAAACGAGTTCTGGATGTCCGTATGCTTCGGGATACGGCATCGGATAGAATGGCCCAAGAGGCACAACATTGTTCCAAGATCGACCAAAATATCCCTGCCGACAATGAACCAGTGAATTGCTTTCTGCCACACCCGGCAACGCATAGGCGCGGCACAGCCAGCGCCAAAGATGTGGGTAATCCAAAATTTTGGCACCATTCAATTTCATCCGCACGTAATACACAGGGTCATGCCGATAGAGAGTTGGAAAGAGCCGCAGATCAGCCTCTGTAAAGGTATCTCCGGTCAAAAATGGGCGGTCATCCGACGCAAGCCGCCCTTCCAAGTCAGTCAATGTATCAAAATAATTCGCGAAGGCCGAAGCATAGACCGCCTGATCCGAAGAAAAGCCAGCCTTATACGCGCCGTTGTTGATACCTACGTAAATTTGGTCGTTCAGGACGTCGATATCGCGGCGCAATGCAGCGTGCTGATCGCCGGCGGGGTACAAATCCGGCCTTAGATTATCTGCAAATGAACTCCCCAAACCATCCGCCTGCGCGTTGAGCATCCGGATAATTTCGGCACTTTCATTGGCAACGATCCGTTTGGTTTTCTTGTCATAAAGGATTGGAACCGACGCTTCGTCAGATCCCTCTGCCTCGTAAATCTGCTTGGCGAGGCGAAAGTTCTGTCCGGTGGCAGTCTCGGTCGTGCATTCAGGAAGTGTGGCCCCCGTCAGCGACGCGGTACGTGTTGGATTGAATTCCCAGCGATTGGGCTCAATCGGGTCATCCTGCGTCGTGCGACTTGGAAAGGCCACATCCATCGTGATGCTGTTTTGCAAGCCCAGAACATTGCGAGCCAAGGTGACGCGGTGGCACCAAGGGCAATTGAATGCGACAAACAGGTGGTACCGCCCTGCCTCGGCTGGAAAATCAGGATCTTCGCCCAAAACAGAACGAAACCCGCTGACGCCGCGCACGAATTCGCCCTTGGCGCGACGTGCAGCGGCGTCTTTTTGAGACTCTTCAACGGATGTTTTTGTCACGGGTATCTCCTGTTTAGCCGCGCAAACGATGATGCAGAATGATCGGCACCGCCAGTTCTTCTTCGTCCGTTAGGTGCCTTTGCAAAAATGCCTCGATGGTCTGCGAAACGCCGTGCAATTTGCCCGCTTCTTCGCGCGCAGCTTTTTCATCAAGCTGTACCAGTTTGATGGTCCGGTTGGCTGTGCGGGTGAAGTTGTCCAACACGACGTCCAAATCAGCGTGGTCTTTTTCAAGCACTTCCAACCCGGCGTCAAAGCGCGGGTCAGCGGCCGATAGTTCAGGGAAATATGAATGGTCTTCCCATCCGTGGTGCCCATGCAGGTTACCAACCAATGCACCGCCGCGGTAAGACAGTCGGCCCGCATAGTCATTACTATCCAGATCACCGTTCAAATAGCTTTCGGTGTCCTTGCGCACAGATGCACTTAACTGGCGGAACATCCGGTGCGCGCCCAACCAATGGCGGGTCTTTTCCTTGAAGCCGGGATGCGCATCCCAAGTATCACGCGGATAGTCACGCAACAGAGTTTGCATTTCGGTCGGCATATCGTCTTTGCGGATATCAAATTGATCTAACATATCATTCCCTTTCCCCAATAAGGTGGAGACCCATGAGCTACGATTAAACCCGCAGCCCAGCATGACGGCATTGCGCCTATCGGTTAACACCGCCAAAACGCACACCGCTCAGATCGGCCATTTCCTTTTTCCAAGTGGTGATATCGCGGTGGGCAAAGTCCGACAGACTGTTGTGTCCGCACGCCCGCGCTAAGACCTGCATCAATGTGACAGATGCACCAAAATATCGGGCCAACTGTTGCGCCCCAACTTGTACATCAAGCCGCGCGCGTAGCTCTGGCTTTTGGGTCGCGATGCCAACTGGGCAGTTGTTTGAATTACACATACGCGCCGCAATACACCCTACCGCTTGCATCGCTGAATTTGAGACAGCGACAGCATCCGCGCCCAAGGCCATGGCTTTGGCGAAATCTTCCGCCACGCGCAAACCGCCTGTGATAACCAGCGTCACCTCACGGCCAGTTTTTGCGTCAAGATGCGCGCGGGCGCGGGCCAAAGCGGGGATCGTTGGGACAGAAATATGATCGCGGAAGATCAAAGGTGCCGCACCCGTGCCACCACCACGACCGTCAAGAATGATGTAGTCTGCACTGGCCTCGAGCGCGAAATCGATATCGTCTTCGATGTGATTTGCAGACAGCTTGAACCCAATTGGAATTCCACCAGACCGTTCGCGGACCTCATCCGCAATCTTGCGAAAGTCAGCCGGAGTATTCAGATCGGGGAACGTACTCGGCGATATGGCACTTTGCCCCGGCTCTAGCCCGCGCACGTCTGCGATTTTGCCTTGGACCTTGTCACCCGGTAGATGGCCTCCGGTACCCGTTTTGGCCCCTTGCCCACCTTTGAAATGGAATGCTTGGACCTTTTCGACCAGTTCAGGTTTCCAGCCGAATCTGGCTGATGCAAGTTCATAGAAGTAACGGGAATTTTCTGCCTGCTCTTCTGCCAACATGCCGCCTTCGCCAGAACAGATCCCGGTTCCGGCCATTTCGGCCCCGCGTGAAAGTGCGACTTTGGCTTCCTCGGACAATGCGCCAAAGCTCATATCCGAGACGAAAAGCGGGATATCCAATTGCAATGGCTTCGCGGCCCTAGGACCAATCACGACGGATGTGGCAACAGGTTGATCATCCAGCAAGGGCTTGCGGGCCATCTGGGCAGGTAGAATTTGAATGTCGTCCCAGTGTGGCAAGTCTTTGCGCGGAACGCCCATCGCACCCATTTCGCCGTGATGACCAAGCTTCGACAATCCGTCTTTGGCCAAAGCATGAATGCGCGCAACGGTTGGTTCTTCGGGTGTCGCCTGTGCGATAGGCAGGTCCGTTTTCGGTTTGGGGGCCGCATCACCCGGTTTGAGGTCGCCCAGTGATGCATGGGTTCCGTCGCAAAAAGGCGCATTTGCGCTGGCCTTGCACTGGCACAAGGCCGCAGGACCTGTCTTGTCGGCTGTGAATTTTAGCGGTGTTATATCGCTTCCTGCGTGTGAACCATCACAGAACGGTTGGCTTTTGGACTTGCCGCAGCGACACCAATAATAGTCTTTGCCCGCCTCTAATTCAGTTTTGGCAGGGGATTTTGCAGCGATGATTGGGACGCTTTGATTGGTCATTAGGTGTGGCTCCATGCAAGGTCGAGGCGATTGTGTAGACTTCTGTTACGGTACGCTAGTCGACAGGAGCTGCCAATTCTATGCAGTGTCCTGTGCAGCGGCGCTGCTGGCGATCAGACTGATCGCGAGGTATGTCAAAACGTATTCCTTTAGGTAAGCCTCTGGACACACGCCATACACTGTTCCATTATTTGCGGTAAGGATCATAAATAAGACACTGCCGTTCGAATTTGGAGAACCGTAATGGGGCAAATAGAAGACCTGAAGCTTTTTGTTCAGATCGTCGAACAGGGCAGCATATCAAAGGCAGCAAGCAAACTTAACATTGCAAAGTCAGCCGTAAGCAGGCGACTGGGCCTGCTTGAAGTCCGATACGAGGCCGCGCTGATCAACCGCAAGCCGGGGCAATGGGATATCACCGACGTTGGAAAAGAACTGTACCAGCGCGCAATGGGCCTGGTCAGCGAAGCTGATGCGCTTGAGGATGATTTCACCCAAGCGCCGAATGTCATCGAGGGCACATTATCGATCTCAGTGGCGCATGAATTTGGCCTGACATTCCTCAGCCCTGCCTTGATCAGGTTCCAAGAACGGCACGCAGACATCCAATTGAATATAACCTTCGATAATCGCCCTGTTGATCTATCACAGGACAACTTTGATTTTGCGATCCGGATCACATCTGAGGTGATCGGGTCTCCAAGCGCCAAGCTCATTGGTCAATCACGCCACGGCATTTATGCCAGCAAGGCCTACCTTGAAGCTCACGGCACTCCCACAACGGCCAAGGACCTCAAGCACCATAAACTACTCTATTTTGGGACAACGAAGCGGGGCGAATGGACCTTTAATGAAGCCGACGGTCGCACCACTAAATTAACCTTCAGGCCTGTTCTCGGCTCAAACAGCGGTGTGTTCTTAAGCGATGCCGTGCGAAGTGGCCTCGGCATCGTTCGTTTGCCTGATTTCGTCTGTCAGCCGTTTGTCGATGCGGGAGACATCGTCCCGATCTTGGAAAACCTTGGGTCTCCACCGTTGAACATCTATCTGATGCACCCCGAAAGCCGGCGCTTCAATCGCAGGATGCGGTTGTTCTCTGAGGAGATGCAGCAAGCATGCGGCGCTTCCGGGTGAATAGGATTTCGGGGAACCAAACGTTGCAAAGACGTAAGGCCGACGTAAAGTGTCGACAGGCCAGCTTCGCACACACAGGCCGTCAAAATTGAGAGATATCAAGATGTCAGACCAACATGGCCCCGGCCCTCAAGAATTCTCGGGCTTCTGGCTTGACCACCCGGACCACCGCGCTTGGCTGGCAACACAAGCCGACGCGCAGTTGGATTTTTTCACCGCAAGCCTGACAACCCAGCCGGGCTTTGCGACGCTTGATCACAAAGGCGTCCCTCTGCCCGACACGACCCAAGAATTGCACACAACGACGCGACTTGTTCATTCATTCGCGCTTGGCCAACTTTGGGGGCACGCAGGTGCGGCGCGCATCGTTGATCACGGCCTAAGCTATCTGCGCAGCCACCATCACGACACGAGCCATGGCGGATATCTTTGGGCACTTGATGGCGCAAACGTCAAAGATGATCGCAAACTTGCCTACGGGCATATGTTCGTTCTTTTGGCCGCTGCCACCGCTAAAATGGCGGGACACGCAGGTGCAGATCAGCTTCTCGCCGATGTCAGCGAAGTTCTTGACCACCAGTTTTGGGAAGACGACGCAGGATTGTATAGCGATGAGCGGAACAGAGATTGGACGCCGTTTTCGACCTACCGCGGAATGAACGCGAATATGCACGGCGTTGAGGCGCTTTTGACCGCATATGAAGCAACCTCGGATGCCATTTACCTGTCCCGCGCAGAGCGCATTCTGGACTTTTTCACGGCCCGCATCGCGCCACAAAATGGGTGGCGGTTGCCCGAACACTACACCGAGAGCTGGGAAATTGATCGCGCGTACGCAGGTGATCCAATGTTTCGACCAGCGGGCACCACCCCCGGCCATTCTTTCGAGTTGGGACGTCTACTGCTTCAATTCTGGGATCTGAAAGGCCGCCCTGAAAGCAGCGCACCTGCAACAGCGCGCCGTCTTATCCAGCAAGCTCTAGATGACGCTTGGCTTCCCGAGGGTGGTTTTGCGTACACCTTGGATTTTGACGGCAAGGTCGACAGGGCCTCTAGGTTTTGGTGGCCTGTGACAGAAGCGATTGGCGCTGTCGCCGCACTTATTAAACTCGAGCGTCAAGAGGCGGACGAAATCTGGTACCGCAAGCTGTGGGCGTTCGCGGACACCCATTACATTGACCACACTCACGGTGGCTGGTTCCCAGAGATCGATGAAACTGGCGCCGTGACCAGTACGATATTTGCAGGCAAACCCGATATTTATCACGCATTGCAGGCCTGTCTATTTCCACTGGCAGATGGATTGTCGGGCCATGCTGCGAAGATGAAGTCGTCGCGCATAATCTAGGAAAAAGTGACCATGTCCACTGGCTTTGTCATCTGATAGGCAGCGCAAATGGGACCATTTGTCCCCGCTCAAAGGAGGGTCTGATGCCCGATACGACACAAGCCACAAATACACTTCGCCTCGCAGATCCATCGCTTTTGGAAACCCGCGCCTACGTTAACGGTGCATGGGTCCAGAAGGACGCAACATTCGACGTCACGAACCCAGCCACTGGGCAAGTTATTGCGCAAGTTGCTGACCTTGATGCTGCAGATACGAAACTTGCAATTGATGCGGCCTATGCCGCCAAGGCCGATTGGGCCGCGTGGACTGGCAAAGAACGCGCCGCCGTATTACGCAAATGGTACGATTTGATAGTGGCGAACGCCGACGATCTGGCCACGATCCTGACCGCAGAAATGGGCAAGCCATGGCCCGAAGCACGCGGTGAAATTATGTACGGTGCGTCATTCATTGAATGGTTCGCAGAAGAAGCAAAGCGCATCTATGGCGATGTCATCCCCGGTCACCAGCGTGACAAGCGCATTGTTGTGCTCAAGCAGCCGATTGGTGTTGTCGGGTCAATCACGCCTTGGAACTTTCCGAATGCGATGATCGCACGCAAAGTTGCCCCTGCTTTGGCTGTCGGCTGCACATTCGTAGCCCGACCTGCAGAACTGACGCCATTGTCAGCCCTTGCAATGGCTGTGTTGGCCGAACGTGCGGGCATTCCCGCAGGCGTGTTCAACGTGATCCCGTCATCAGACAGCGCAGGCGTCGGCAAAGAGTTGTGCGCGAACGACAAAGTCGCCAAAATCACCTTTACCGGTTCCACACGCGTCGGCAAAATCTTGATGAGCCAATGCTCTGACACCATCAAAAAGATGTCCTTGGAATTGGGTGGCAACGCCCCCTTCATCGTATTTGATGACGCCGATCTGGATGCCGCCGTCGAAGGCGCGATGATCGCCAAGTTCCGTAACAACGGCCAAACCTGCGTCTGTGCAAACCGGATTTACGTTCAAGACGCCGTCTATGATGCGTTCGCGACCAAGTTAGCCGCAAAGACTAAAGGTCTGGCAATAGGTGACGGTTTCGCCGATGGCGTCACAACAGGGCCGCTCATCAATGATGCGGCCGTTGCAAAAGTCGAAGACCACATCGCTGACGCCGTTAAGAAGGGCGCCAAGATTGCCTTAGGCGGTGCGCGCGCGGATCTTGGTGGTAGCTTTTTCCAGCCGACAGTCCTGACTGGTGTGACGACAGACATGAAAGTCGCCAAGGAAGAAACCTTTGGTCCTGTGGCCCCATTGTTCAAATTCACTGATGAGGCCGAAGTCGTGGCCATGGCCAATGACAGCGAATTTGGTCTGGCTTCCTATTTCTATAGCCGCGATTTGGCACGTGTTTGGCGTGTGGCAGAGGCGTTGGAAAGCGGCATGGTTGGCATCAACACTGGGTTAATTTCCACAGAGGTGGCCCCGTTTGGTGGCGTCAAGCAATCGGGATTGGGCCGCGAAGGGTCCAAGTACGGCACCGAAGACTACCTTGAGATCAAATACCTTTGCATGGGCGAAATCAGCTAGGCCTTAAGGACGCAGGCCCAAAATTGCGCGGGCCTGCGCCGTGGTCGCAACAGGGCGATCATGGCGCGCACAAATTTCGGCAGTGCGCGTCACAAGGGCTGCGTTAGATGGGGCAAGCGAGTGTTTGTCCCAGCGCACATTGTCTTCTAGACCCGTCCGTGTGTGCCCACCTGCGGCAATGGCCCATTCACTGACCTCAACCTGCCCAGCCCCGACACCTGCCGCGCACCATTGCGCATCCGGGGCCAAACGCTTGACCGTTTTGACATAGTAGTCGAACACATCGCGATCTACAGGCATCGCGTTTTTCACGCCCATCACGAACTGCACATAGAGCTGACCCGGGATACGTCCATCGCGGTTCATCGCGGCCGCTTGGTGTATGTGGGACAAATCGAATGCTTCGATTTCTGGTTTGACGTCATAAGTGCGCATTTCAGCAGCGAGCCAGTCAACCAATTGGGGTGGATTTTCATAAACGCGGGTTGGAAAATTGTTCGACCCCACCGACAACGACGCCATGTCAGGGCGCAATGGCAACATCCCACCGCGTTCGGCCCCTGCCCCTGATCGCCCACCAGTGGACAACTGGATAATCATACCCGGGCAATGCTTTTCGACGCCCTCTTTGAGTGCTGCAAACTTTTCAGGGTCCGACGATGGCGTTTCATCGTCATTGCGCACATGGGCATGGCAGATCGCCGCGCCTGCCTCGAATGCCGCATGGGTAGATTCAATTTGTTCGCTCACGGTGACGGGCACCGCGGGGTTATCTTGCTTGCGCGGAACGGAGCCTGTGATCGCAACACAGATGATGCAGGGGGCTGACATGGCTGATCCTCTAATTTTGCAGGGCCGTTTCGACAGCACCAGACAGTTTCTGGACAAGCTCGTCGATCTGGTCGTCACTGATGATGAAAGGCGGCGCGAGTAAAACATGGTCGCCTGTTTGGCCGTCGATTGTCCCGCTCATCGGATAGCAGATCATGCCTGCCTCAAACGCTGCCGCTTTAATACGGCCCGCAATTTTGCGCGATGGATCAAAGGGCGTTTTGCTTTCGCGGTCTGCGACCAGTTCTATGCCTTGAAACAGGCCGCGCCCGCGGATGTCACCCACATGCGGATGTTGGCCGAATTGGGCTTGAAGTGCCGCTGCTAGCTTATCGCCTTGGGTTTTCACCCGTGGGATTAGCTGGCGGTCAAGCATCGCGTTCACAACGGCAACACCTGCGGCAGCAGCGGTGGGGTGACCCAGATACGTATGCCCGTGCTGGAAGAACCCTGTGCCGTTTTCGATTGTTTCATAAATTTGGCGACTGCACAGCATTGCACCAATCGGCTGGTATCCAGCGCCTAACCCTTTGGCAATGCACAGGATATCGGGCGAAACACCATCTTGGTCACAAGCAAAAAGGCTGCCAGTGCGGCCCATGCCACACATGACTTCGTCCAAGATCAGCAGAATGCCATATTGGTCACAAATCTCGCGGATACGCTTGAAGTAACCCGGCGCCGCGGTCACTGCGCCAGAGGTCGCACCCACAACAGGTTCGGCGGCAAATGCCATCACGTTTTCAGGTCCAACTCGCAACAGTTCTTCTTCTAGAAGATTAGCAGCACGAAGCCCGTATTCTTCGCGCGTTTCGTCATCACGCTTGAGCCGGTATTCATAGCACGGGTCAATATGGCTCATGTCGATCAATAGCGGACCGAACTGCGCACGACGCCACGCGTTGCCGCCCGCAGATAGCGCGCCCATTGTGTTGCCATGATAGCTTTGTTTGCGGGCGATCAATCTGCCGCGCTTTGGCTCGCCCTTTTCAACAAAATACTGGCGGGCGAGCTTGAGCGCGGCTTCCATTGCTTCTGATCCGCCAGAAACAAGATAAACGCGGTCCAGATCGCCCGGGGCATGCGCAATCAACAAATCAGCAAGGGTTTCGGCAGGTTCAGACGTCAGAAACCCCGTGTGTGCATAAGCTAATTTATCGAGCTGCGTTTTGATGGCATCAATGATTGTCTGATCGCCATGACCAAGACACGACACCGCAGCGCCACCCGACGCATCAAGGTATTGTTTGCCTGTGTCATCGTAAAGGTAACACCCTTCCCCACGGACAGCGACGGGGGGTAACTGCTTGGTGTGACGTGGAAAAATATGTGACATTTGTTATTCCTCTATGCGGCGCCGGGGATTTGCACCCGGCGTCCTCCTTCTTGGAAATCGGTCATGGACAGGGACCATGTTGTGTCCGGCCAGCGGATCTCCATCTGTTGGAGGCGTGGACGGTAGACGGCAGTGTAAAGCGTGCCAAAACCGGCACTGAACGCAGTCGAATAAAGCGGTGGCTTAAGGAATGCGCCG
The DNA here is from genome assembly GCA_965364065.1 of uncultured Yoonia sp. Classification (GTDB taxonomy): domain Bacteria; phylum Pseudomonadota; class Alphaproteobacteria; order Rhodobacterales; family Rhodobacteraceae; genus Yoonia. The sequence goes on from CBDTVI010000008.1 coordinate 26,574, forward strand.
ATGAATTTTTCCTCGGGGTCGCGGTGCAAGGTCAAGCGTTGCAGCAAAAACCGTTCACGTTCAACTGTCGCCGTGAACCGCGCGTGGCTGACCCATTCGACGTTTTCTTGATGGTTGGTGGCAACGGCTGCATGCGTAATTACAGCGGGCCGGTCTGGGGCCATCATCGCCGTCAGATACCGACGCTTTGCGTCCAATACCGTGACGTTATAGCTCATGTGTGTTGGTACACGCGCCAAAACGATGCCAGCCTCTTCGGCGGTTGTACAGGTCTGCAGAACATAGCGCAGGATAAGCGGCACGCCAAAACCATTGCCAACAACCCGCCTGCCCCCAAACGTCAGGGATATGGCAAGACCCGCATCGTTCATCCCATCAACAAGGCCCCATAATCCATCAGACGTGCCCATAACGCCACGGCCAAGCCATTTGGTGTGCATTACCAGACTATCAAAAGCATTTGGGTTGTAGTCATAGTTGCGCACTAACACGGGTTCTTTGCCGGGCCAGATCGCTTGACTGCATCCTGCCAAATACGGTGGCGGACAATAGAAGCTTAGGAACCGCGCAGCTTGATCGCCACCGCCCGCCTGTTCGCACAGATCGTCAAATAGGGGCACAATTTCAGGCATATGCTGTTTGAGCGCGCGTCTGCTTTCCAGATAGCTGGCGCGCGCGGTGTCGCCCTCTTTGAGCCACCAGCGCTTATAGTCAGGCCAGTATTGCGCGAAAAGCCCGGCCCATTTAGGGCCGGGCACATCTTCGCTGATCGCGCGCCAAAGCATCCGTAATCCTTTACAATATTTTGAACGCAGGTTCCGCAAGAACTGGACCAGCATTCGCAACAGGCAACGGCTTTCCTTCGACCGTTTTCTTGATGCCGTGTATCCACTTCTTTGCGCGTTCATTCAACTGGAAGCTCTTGGTCATCGAACGGCCGCGGGTGACCAGAATACCGATATCAGCACCTTCGTAGCGGTAGTCACCGGGTTGAAGGATGCGCAAGAAGAACGCTTCGTTTTCGCTTTCGACTGCCCGCCTGTGATAATCGAAACGGTCGTAGACCACGCTACCATCCGCAAGCATCTTGTAAATGCCAGTCTCAGGCGATTCAGTACAAATATCAACGCTGTCTTTGGTGTGCTTGATCACCATCTGTGACCAGCTATCGATCATATCTGGGTTGGCCCAACGGTTGTTTAACTCAGTTGTATCAAGGTCAAATTTCTTCTTAGAAAACTCAAGCAAGTGGAACAGGAACAACGGTGCATCCGCATGGGCAAACGCCGCATGGTTCGTCATCGAAGATGCCCCAGTGATGCGTGGGTTCAATTCACCCAGCCAAATATCGCCAGTCTTTTTGTCGATCAGAAAATCAAGCTCGAAATAACCGCGATATCCCTCTTTGCGTAGCTGTTCACCAAACTTGAACGTCATTTCCCGTGCCTTTTGACGCACTTTTGGTGGAAACGCTGTCGACAGGATTTCGTTGCCACACCAGCCGCCGCGATATGGCGTCAGGTCTTTGAAACCCACCAATTCGGTCATAAGCGGGCCAACGATCGTGCCCTCTTTGGTCGCACATGCCTCGATTGCTGATCCGCGGCAGTCAATCCGCTTCATGATCTTGATCTCGCCTTCGCCAATGATCTCGTGTTCATGGCGGCGGAAGTCAGCTTCGGATTTGATGAAGAATGTCGTGTGCCCGCTATCGCCAAAGGCCGATTGCAGCACAAGATCATCGCCAATTCCGGCCTTTTCGCAGGTCTTTTTAAGATCTGCGTATGACTTAACCTCGGCCAATACATTCGGCACCGAAGGCACGCCGGCTTTGTTGCCGATGCGAACTGTTTCGATCTTGTTGTCCATGCTTGTCCGCAGCTTGGCTTTCGGGAACCAAACGTCTGCACCCAGCTCTTTTGACAGGCGCTCTGTCTCTTCATCAAACATCAGAAAGACGAACTTTGGCTTGCCGCCACGGCGCTTGATAAAGTCGATGACCTCTTTGTGCTGCAGCAAGTAATTGTTGATGTCTTCAATAGATTGGAATTCCGCATGCGGCTGCTCGGAAGGGCAGAACACGTTCGGATGCTTGCCACCGTAACAGTCGATGTAGCAAATATATTTGAAGTTCTTGACCCATTCATCAAGGCCCAGCAGGTTAAAGTTTGTCGCTGAAATAAAGTAGATCGGGTCCTCATTGCGGTGAAAAAATCTGCGGATCTCTGACATATTCTTAAGCACTGTAGGCATAGTATTGTCCCTTCCTATTCGGCAGCAGTTTTAGTTATTTTGGCTTGTGGCAATGATGCCAAGGCCTCTGGTGTGAAGACGCGCAAACCAAGATCGGCGCGGTAGCCGTGGATTTCATTAACGTCCAATGCCAGCATGAAGGCCAGAATTTCTTGACTGATCACCTGACCCGGCACAAGAATTGGAAAGCCCGGCGGATATGGAATGATGAAACCTGCTGAGACGACTTCATCGCCTGCATCCAAGGCGTCCTTCAATGAACCCGTCAATTCCAAGTAGTCGCAATTGGATTCTTCGTAGCTGAGGTAATAAGCAGTCCGAATGTCACCCTCTGGCGTCTGATGATCAGGCCGGAACGCGTCGTGGAAGCGGCTAAAGTCTGGCAGTGGCGGGTAGTTTTCCGTAAGATTTTTGACACGGCGATCAAACGACATGCGTTCCATTTTTGACGCGTCATCCAGCA
>CBDTVI010000009.1:0-26763 GCA_965364065.1 uncultured Yoonia sp.
GCTGTTTGTCGATACCTGAACACTATGCTGAGGTAGAGCGGCCCACCGAAGTTGAAGTGTCATGGATGACCCTTGGCGGCAAAACCCAACGCGAACGCTTTGACGGTTTGTGGGCCACCTGCGTGCAGCATGAAATTGATCATTTGGACGGGAAGTTGTTCATCGATTACCTCCGCCCGCTGAAACGCCAGATGATCACCCGCAAAATGCAAAAACTGAAACGCGAAATGGCGCGGGGCTAGGGCATTGGCATTGCGCGAAATCTGTTTTGAGGGCGCGCCCGTGTTATTGGCGACTGCCGCCCCCGTGACCAAATTTGATGACGCACTTAGCCATTTGGTCCGTGATATGTTCGAAACGATGTATGCAGCCCCTGGGCGCGGTTTGGCCGCCCCGCAGGTTGGTATCAGCCAGCGCGTGTTTGTCGTTGATACCGAATGGAAAGAAGCTGATCCTGAACCGATGCTGTTTGTGAACCCGCGTATCGCAGGGCAGGCAAAGGCGCAGATGGACGGGGAAGAGGCCTGTTTGTCGATCCCTGACAAACACTTTCGCGTCAGCCGCCCGGCTTGGGTCGAAATGATTTGGCAAGATCTTGATGGTACGGTCCAGCAAGGCAAGTTTGACGGCACGCAAGCGGTTTGTATCTGTCACGAATTTGATCACCTGAACGGTGTTTTGATCACCCAAAGTGGAACGCAATTATGACCCATCGCCCATTTGTTATGTGGCCCCATCCAGCGCTTAAGGCCGTAGCTGCCCCCGTGACAGAAATCACGGATGATGTACGCGCGATTTGGGATGAAATGATTGATGCGATGGACACGATGCCGGGCGTTGGTTTGGCTGCCCCGCAGTTAGGGATTGATATGGCCTTGGCCGTTGTTGATGCTTCGACAGAGCGTGGCAAAGCGATCCGCATGGCTAACCCAGAGATTTTGCACAGCAGCATAGAGCCGCGCGATCATGAAGAAGGGTCGCCCAATTTGCCGGGCGTCTGGGTCAAGGTGACGCGGCCCCGTGCGGTGACAGTGCGGTTCTTGAACGCCAAAGGCCAATGGGACCGCCACGATTTTGTGGGTCTTTGGGCGACATCTGTGCAGCACCAGATTGATCATTTGAACGGCAAGATGTTCTTTGATCGCCTGACACGAATGAAGCGGGATATGGTGATTAAGAAAGCACGCAAACTTATGCGTGGCTGATGGCAGGATGCCTCCGGCGGAAGTTTTTTTGGGAAAAAGAAGGTGAGATCGATGCGTGTGATTTTCATGGGGACACCCGACTTTTCAGCGCCAGTTTTGCAAGCACTTGTGGATGCAGGGCATGAGATTGCCGCAGTCTATTGTCAGCCGCCGCGACCCGCCGGACGTGGTAAAAAAGATCGCCCTTCGTCTGTTCAATTGCGTGCACAGGCATTGGGGTTAGAAGTCCGCTTTCCGGTATCGCTTAAATCCGCAGAGGCGCAGGCGGAGTTTGCCGCGTTTGATGCGGATGTAGCGGTTGTTGTCGCTTACGGTTTGATTTTGCCGCAAGCGATTTTGGATGCGCCGCGGCGTGGCTGTTTGAATATTCACGCGTCACTTTTGCCGCGCTGGCGTGGTGCTGCGCCAATTCACCGTGCAATTATGGCAGGAGATGCGCAAACCGGTGTTTGCATTATGCAGATGGATGCAGGCCTTGATACGGGTCCAGTTTTGCTGCGCGAAGTGGTGGAAATTGCACCGGACGAGACGACCGGCGATCTGCATGATCGGTTGTCTACTATGGGCGCGGCCCTTGTTGTGATTGCTTTGAATCAGTTGCCAACGTTGACGGCTGCGGTCCAGCCACTAGAGGGCGTGACCTATGCCGCTAAGATCGACAAAGCAGAGGCCCGCGTGGATTGGACGCAGTCTGCGGTTGTTGTCGATCAACTGATCCGTGGATTGTCCCCGTTTCCAGGTGCGTGGTGCGAGGTGTCAGGCGAGCGTGTTAAGTTGTTGGGATCACGTGTCGTGGACGGCACGGGCCAACCTGGCGACGTCCTAGACGGGTTTGTGATTGCTTGCGGTCAAGGCGCTGTTGAAGTGACGCAGGCCCAACGGTCTGGCAAGAAAGCGATGGCTGCAGCTGACGTGTTGAAAGGGCTGATGCTGGGCCCACGCATCGCATGACCAGATTGCTAAATTGCTTTTCATTGTGGCGATGTTGTTTAAGAATTGCGCCCAAGCCTGCACGCGCCTGCGTGCGCCGGATTTGAAAAGCATGGCAATAATGCTTACGTATAATTTAATAGAACAATAAAGAGGGACGGGATATGGCGAATTTTGAGACCCAGATTAAGCAATCGCAAACGCAGGTTGCCGAAGCGCAAGGCAAAATTTCAGAGCTAACAAGCCGGATTGAAATGGCGCGCAACAAGATGGCAGAAGGCACAGATATCGCGGTCGATATCGAGAACGCCAGCCTTGAGGATGTGCATGCCCATACTGAGTTGATGAACGCCAATATCGCTGAACTGATCATGGGTCTGGACGACGTCACAACGGCATTTTCCAAAGATTTTGACGAGATGCGATCAAAGACCGGCATGGAAAGCCTGATTGGTTTTTTCAGCAAAGGTAAGTCCGACAGCATGCGTCAAGAACGGATGCGCACCGCCTCTGTTGATGACAAATTGCAGGACCTGATTAGTAAATCAGACGTCATTATGAAGCTGCTCGAGGGGCAGTTGGGTGTGCTGAACGAACAAAAAGTGAGTGTCGAGACAAACCTAACCGGCACCTTGGAAGAGCGCGAAATGACGGTCGGTTCCCTTGAGGCGATCCGTACCGATATCCTTGCGATGGATCCAAAGATTATCACGCTTGAGAATAAGATTTCTGTCGAACAAGACGCCGCCGCCCGGACGAAACTTGAGACAGAGCTTGCGACGTTGAATGGCCAGTACAACGAGATGGTGCAAAACGAGCAAGTTCAGTTGGCCAAGTCACAGACATTGGAGCGCTATATCGAAAAGGGCAAAACCTGGATTGATAGCCTGCAAAATCAGGCGGCCACGCAAATGGTGCTGATCAACAAACTGCAGACGGATACCAAGCAACGGGTTGTCTTGTATGATGCCCTGTCCAAGTCGCTGAAGACGGCCCAGCAGCAGGACGTCGCACACAAAATTAACGAAATTGGCGTGAAAACAGACCAAGAGGCACAGACGGCTATGGCTGCGATCGGGTCGGCCACGAATGCGCGGATGGCGGATATGTTGGAAGCCCACGAGGATCACATGGTCTTTGCGCGCGAAATATTGGAGCAAAAAGCGAAAGCGGATGAACGTTTTGTTCGCCGGTTCCAGAAGATCGTCGAGAAGCACGACAGTAACCAATACGGGGATCAAAGCTAGGGGTGGGCCATTGTACTGCAGTGACTTTGAGGGCAAATGAATGACCGGTCCCAATCTGCACGCTGATCACATGAAGCTAGAAGATACACGCGTCACGCGCAGGTATTTTGATAAATTCGCCAAGATCACCAGCTATCTGACCAAAGTTGCCGCCACAATGGAGACCGAGGGGCGGTTCGACCGTCAGGATATTGATGTCATGGCGCGCTATCTTGTGGCGTTAAATTGGACGTTCACGGCGCTGGCGCACAAGTATCATTTTGCTGGCCGCTTTGAACATGCAGGCAATCTGACGTTTGATCGCAACGAAAGTGGCTTTCCAATCTACCAAGAGATCTTGGAGATGGCGAATGATGCGCTTCAGGCAAAGCGCCATCTGGCGTCGCAGCCTTCGGTGGATGCGCTTAAGGATCAAATGCTGCAGGTTATTTTACGCGAGCAAGAGATCCCTTCAAAGCTGCAGTTCGCGCTGTCACAGCGGCTTTATTATGAGGAACTGTCGCGCGGGGATCAATTTTGGGCGCGCAATGATCCGCAGACGGTGTGGCTGGGCAATGAAGGCGACCGCCGGCATTTTCTAGTGCATTGGGCGGTTTATGACAGTCAGGTTAATTTGCCGACCATTTACCTGATGAACGTTGAAGACACGGGCCGCACCGGACTGCCCAAAGACGAACAGCGCTGGCCCGAAGCGCAGGCGCATCTGATGGCGCAATCCTTGGCGCATTTGAAGCTGCTCACGATTGCTAAGGGGTTTGATACTGACTTCGACGATCTACACCCGACCCGTTTGCGCCGGTTCCACATCGGACCGATGTATAGCAATGCGTTCACCCGTCAGACGGGGCCATTGCGTGAGGTTCTCAAAGAAGCGAATGCGCCGGTGGGTGAAGACTGGGCCTTGGTTTGGACCGAGGAAGAGTTGATTTCTGAACGGGTCGAGAACGTCAAATCAGGTTGGTTCGGATCGGTTGAACGGCAGATTTTCGCGCTTGATCCGTTTGAGGGTGGCGGCGCTGAAATGGGTGCCAGCCGGATGGAACGGTCTTTGATTATGCCGCAGCGCCCTTATCAAGCGCTGGCGGAACGCAATCCCGCAGGTTTTCGTGATGTGCGCAAGTTCGTGGTCAGTGAAACGGGCCGTGTGTTGAGTTACCGCTAAAGTGCGCATTGATACGGTGAGGTGGGATGCCTCCGGCGGGAGTATAAGAGGCAAGATGATGAGGATGACACGATGAGCCAGACAAGTGATCAGATGGAGCTGCGCGAGGAGGATATTCGCGCCCACTATGTGCCAGCGGCTGAGATGTTGATGCATCTGGATCATAGCCCGCGTTTGGCAAAGGTACGTTTGTCGCTGCAGACAGCCGAGAAGTCGCCGGATGTTGCTGCGACGCGCAGGCGGTTTCGATCGACTACTCCGGGGCTTTTGTCGCGCACAACGGCCCCTTCGGGTGGTGTGCGGTTGTTGGACCGGATCGCGGAATCTGACGATGATGATCCACTGACCTCGCCTGCGCAGGCTGCGACCGCACACGCGTTGCGCCGTGCATTGTCGATTGCTTTGACGGTAGCCGATGCCTTTTCTGATCAGACCTCTTTGACGGAACTCAAGCGTATCAATTTGGAGGGACGGTTGTCGCCGGAAAGGTCAGCGGAGTTTACGGAGTATTTGACTGCCGAAGCGCTGGTCGCCCTTTACACATTTGCTAATGCCACAACATTTTTTCTGGCGACGCGCGCGGGTGAGCAAACTGTCGATGTGGACGGCGTGGATGAAGTGTTGACGGACAACGCGCCCCTTGCCTTGCATGGTGCTCTTTGGGAGTTGGACCAGAAACTAGGCCAGTTTGCCACGGATGAGCCAACACTGATTGCGACGCTACTGGCATATTGCGAACAGTTGATGACGAAGGTTGCGATGCGGGCAGAAAATGCGGGGCGCTTGGCGTCTTTTCATGCGGCGTCTTGGCGGGTCGAGGCAGATGATTTCACTGTTCAAGGATTTACGCCTGCGCGCAAAGCCAAAGGCACGACCCTGACGATGACCTTCAAAAAGCCCAATGAGGTCGTGGGTAATCACATCGCGAAATATCAGGCGATGAAGCTATCCAAGATGCTGATGGCCTATGATTTTGAACGCAAGTTGAACCCCTTTGCTGAATTGGGCGGGTTTATCTTTACTTTTATGGGTGACGGAAAGCCGGGCACGGGCAAGACGACACTGATCCAGATGATGACAGGCCTGGTGCATGATTATTGCCAGACTGCAGGCTATCCGTTCCGGTATCAGAACCTTTCGACTGACAATATCGATAGCTATCAGGGCAAGTCGGGACAGAATGCGAAGGCGTTTATCAACCATGTGCTTGATCCCGGTGTGATCGGCTTTGGTACGATTGATGATATCGATCAATTGGCTGGCAAGCGCGGCGACAGGCAGTCTTCTGCAGGGCAGCTAGAAATCACGGCTGTGCTGATGGAAAGCTTTGCGGGGGCCAATACGGTCGTGCGGGGCAATTGCTCTTTTGGTATGTTCTCGAACTACCCTGAAAATGTGGACGATGCGCTACGCCAGCGGGCTGGTGCACGGTTCTTGGTGGATGGCCCACAAACGCGCGATGACTACATTGATATTTTGTATCTCTTGATGGGCGAAAATCACGATATCCCTGTGGGCGCGCATCAGGTTTTCAGCGCGCAAGAGATTAAGAAGGCGGTTGCTGCATCATTTGAGGGTCATGCGCGTCCCCATGAAGAGGGGCTGCAAAAGGTGTTCGATCAGGTCCAAGCGCAGGTGGGTGATCTGAACACAATCGCAAAACTCGGAACTTATCTTAAGGGAATTCAAGAGGCTGATCCGCGTTTTACAGGTCGCGCAATCAAGAACATTACAGACGCCGTCAAAGTCCGCGCCATGGATTTCGAGCTGCCAGATGAGTGGATGGAAGAGCCCGATTTGTTCTTGTTCAAAGACTACGACACAAAGAAGGGCATGATCGAGGAACTGCGCCAACCAATCACGGTGGGGATGCTGATCCAAGAGATTAACCGCTATGCCGACAGTGAATTCCGTTATGCTGACAAGTCAGATGAGGTCGCGATTGACGCGATGGTCCGTGATTTTGGTCGCCAAGAGATTGCCAAAAATCGGTATCTGGATGGGAAAGCGTAGCACGTGCAACGAGGTGTGACATAACATGGGCACGTTCGTGTCAGACGGGTTGATCCTGCCAGCGCTTGTGTTGGCGACCGTGGCATTCTTTGTGCCGCGAATGCTGGCCCGCGTTTTATCTGAAGGCGTCATGCCTTTGTTAGCCAATGCCTTTATGTCAACTGTGATCCTGATTGCCCTATCGGGGGTTTTCTTTTGGTGTCTTTATATCTGGCAAGGTTTGCAAGTAGCGCAGTTGACCCGCCAAGGGGTTGCTGCGAACGTCGTGTTCTTTGGTCAATTGGGTTTGATGTCTGCGATTATTTGGGCGCCGATCATGATCTTGTCGGTCGCTGGATTGCCGCGCAAATGGGTGCACCGCACATGGTAAAGGGGGCGCCAACATGCATCGCTTAATCGAGAAGGGCTTGATGTTTGGCAACCTAGTTCGGGTTGATTCAAATGTTTTGGTTGAGCGATATAATCGTGCGTTAAAACACCTAACGGGGCGTGAAACGGAACAAAAAGTATTCCATATTGATATATCGGGATATTCCCCAGAGGTCGGTGATGAGTTTGGCGACGCGCTTTATCTAAACCACAAAGGTGTGAACCGGCAATTTATTCTGGTGACCACTGATCAGGTAACAGCACCTTTGCTGAACGCCAAATTCTCGACTTCGCGCGGGATTTTGAAGCAGTTCATCGAAGATAATCGGGCAGAGTTGTTTGCGTTGACTGCGCGTGATGCAGTTGCAGGCGAGTTGGTGAATTCAGTCTATAGCGCACAGACGCCGGACAAGCTGTTTGATATTCGCATGATCACAGTCGAAGCTGATACGACCAGTGGAACGGTCGCGCAGGCCAAGCAATTGGGTGTGTTGATTGACCAGTTTAAGACTGAACCGGACGGTTGGTATGACGATGTGCTGATTGCCAAAATGATCGGTATGGCCAAACGCACGGGTGACGTGATCCGCAATCCCGTCAGCCTGCGGCAAATGTCTTTTGCGCAGGACAACTTTTGGGCCAGCCATTTTGGCGGCATGTATGTGTTTCGCGGTGTCGCGCATCCCGCCGCGATTACCGCGGCACCAAAGGAAGATCTTGGCGCATTACCGATCGCGTTTACCTTTGATTTTGACGACCGGTCAGCGATCGCAAAATTCCTAGCTCTCAATAAATTGGTAGAGCCAATCATGGAGGCGCGTGGCGTCGATTCCGCCGCAATCATTCGCCAAAAGATGGATTTCATCGTGATGTCCGTCGCAGCCGAGATGAAAGAAGATCTGACAGGTGCGACCCGCCGCGATCTGCGGCGCATGGGCCGCCAGTATGCCGATAAGCTGCCAGAGGCGTGGCAGGGATTGGCGGCATTGCTGCGCTGGGCCGAAGAAGATGGCCCTTGGCCCGTTATCACGTCAGAACATCCTGCCTATTTTTATACCTTACGCGCACGTGCGCACGTCGATGCGGACCTTGTGAATATGCTTTTGGCAGAACTCGCTCCGCTTGATATTCGCCAACTCTTTATTTGTCATAAAGAGGCGTTTTATGCGGCCTACGCAGGCTGGCCTGACGAAAAGAGGGCCTATGTCGTTGATTTTCTTGACCGCGAGTACCAAGTCGATAAAGCAGGTACACGCGAGGCGCTATTCGGGCACGAAGGGTCTATGTTTGATTTGCCGACGGTGCCGCAAAGCAGATCGCAGCCCGATTTAATCAGCCGCGTCGGCCCGTGGGGCGCTGTTTCGCGAAGGAGGGACTAATGGGATTTATCAAACTTGTCGTGTTTGGCTTTATCGGGCTTAGCGTTATCTATCTGTCCGTTTCAATTTATTCGCGGTCCATTCGCAAAGAGCGTCTTGAAGACACGTTCGATGGCGAAAACCCTGAAGGCGGTGCGCCGGGCGCACGTGATACCTTTATTGCCGAGGGCATGCAGGCCTATAATGGCTCAATCCGGCCAAAGCTGATTGGGCTGGTTTATGTTGTGCCGACGGTTGTGATTGGCGTAATCATCTACACAATTAACGCGAACTGAGGACACCACTATGAAGCGTTTCAAAACGATCGTTCGCGTCATTGCCTTTTTGGTAATTGGCAGCTTTTTCCATTACGTTTTGCCGCAGCATGATGTGGTCAAAGTAACCTCGACCGAGATTATTCGCACTGACTTTAGCTCATTGAACCGGATGTTTTATGCGCAAGCTGATTCAGGCTCAACCGAACAAGCTACCCGCGATTTACGCTTGATAAACACCCAGAAGAATAACACATTTCTCTTGGGCTTTTTGCCGCGCGATAGTTCCAGAGTGATGGTGTATCGCAATGAAGACACAGGCTGGATTTGGCCCCCGTATTTCAAGTTTGATAGTGCTGATTTGCAGGCAGAAGCCGCCAATCTTGCGCGCGGTGATGAATGGGCTGTGGTTACGCACTATGGCTGGCGTATTCGCTGGGCCAGCATTTATCCCAATGCGGTCGGTGTGCGCACAGTCGCCAGCCCCGATGTCACGATAATTCCGTGGTTTAATATCGTCTTCTTTGTCTTCTTGTTGGCCGCACTCGTTTTCATGCGCGCCATGTGGCGCCAATTCCGCGAGCGGTCAGTTGATCCGCTGTTGGATGCGGCAGGGCATGAATTTGACGAGGTGCAGGCAAGCGTTGCTGAACGCAAGGGCCGGCTGTCACGCTGGATTGATACTTGGCGTAGCAAAAAATAGGGGCTTTGCCCCCGGCGCTACGCACCTCCCCCAGGATATTTGTGCTCTGAAGAAGGGCTATTCGCCGTAGGGGATCCAGATGTTTTTGACCTCTGTCGCGGCGGCAAGATATTCTTTTGTGGTCGGTGATAACGCATTTGCGTTATTGACCCATGTGCGTTTGAGGTTCCCTGCGCTGAATTTTTCGATCTGTGCCGAAAGGTCAGTGCTTGAGAAGGACCAGACAGCATCAATATCAAGGTGCTTGGCCAGAGTTGGCGCAAGTTCCGCATGGCTGCCAGTGACGATGTTCACAACACCTGCAGGCACATCGGATGTTTCGAGTACTTGATAGAAATCGGTGGCCGCGAGCGGAAAAGGCTCGCTTGCCACAAGTATCACGCGGTTGCCCATCGCGATGGCCGGGGCCATTGCATTGACTAGTCCCGCAAGAGGGGCTGCATCATCACACAACACGCCGATTGTTCCGACGGGTTCTTTCATCGCCAGCGCGACACCGCGGATTGGAACACCGTGCGCTTGGCCATCGTATTTATCTGCCCAAGCGGCATAGGTGAACAGCGTGCGGATTGCGGTTTCGACCTCATCTGCGCCCGAGCGTTTGCCAGTCATGTTATTAATGCGGGTCGCGAATTCATCCGTCCGCGCCGATAGGTTTTCAGCGATGTAATAAAGAATTTGGGCCCGTAGGTGTCCGGTGGTCTTGGACCATCCCTTGGCCGCATTGCATGCCTCAACCGCGTTGCGAATATCTTTGCGGTTGGCGGCGGACGTATGCCCCAAAAGTTTGCCGCGCGGGCTGTAGACTGGATTAGAATAACCGCCATCAGGGCGTGTTTGTTTGCCGCCTATGTAGAGTTTCGCTGTCCGGTCTAGTGGATCGGCCGGGTGGCCATCTTGGGTAGTGAAAGCCGCGATTTTCTCGAGCGGTTTCGGTGTGTCTTTCGGCTTTGTGTAACCGGCTAGACCTTCCCAACCGCCTTCGCGCCCAAAGCCACTTTCGCGCACGCCGCCAAAGCCAGCGGCTGCATCCATCATGTTGGTTCCGTTGATCCAGACAATGCCTGCGACTAGCTTCGGGGCGATGTCCAAAGCCAAGTTAATGTTTTCGGACCAGACCGATGCCGCCAACCCGTAGCGCGTGTTATTGGCGATCTCGACCGCCTCGCTGGGTGTCCGGAAGGTTGTCGCCACCAGCACAGGGCCAAAGATTTCTTCTTGCATCAAAGTCGATGCGGGTGACAAGCCGGTGATCAATGTCGGTGGATAAAAGCAACCTTCGGGTGCTGTGGTTTGGTAGGTCTCGCCTTCGGTATTCGCGTCTACCATCTTGGTGATCTGCGCTAGCTGCACAGGGTCTACGATTGCGCCTATATCGATGCATTTGTCCAACGGGTCGCCAATACGCAGCCCATCCATGCGAGATTTTAGTTTGACATAGAACTTATCTGCGATCCCTTCTTGGACCAACAGGCGTGAACCGGCACAGCAAACTTGGCCTTGGTTGAACCAGATCGCATCGACTAGCCCTTCGACAGCTGAATCGATATCAGCGTCCTCAAACACGATGTACGGGGATTTTCCGCCCAATTCGAGGGACAGTGCCTTGCCGCTGCCTGCGGTGGCTTCGCGGATTTTGCGGCCAACTTCGGTTGATCCAGTAAACGCGATTTTGTCGACGTCTGCGTCGACCAATGCGGCCCCAGTTTCGCCGTCGCCTGTGATTATATTGACGACACCATCAGGTACGCCTGCTTGGGTGCAAATATCTGCAAAAACCATCGCCGTCAGTGGCGTGTATTCGGCAGGTTTCAAAACGACAGTGTTGCCCATCGCAAGGGCGGGCGCGATTTTCCATGCCAGCATCAGAAGTGGAAAGTTCCACGGGATGATTTGACCGCAGACACCCAATGCTTCGCGCTCAGGCAGTTCGGCTTTCATCAGTTGGGCATAGCCTGCGTGATGATAGAAATGTCGGATCGCCAGTGGCACATCGATGTCGCGGGCCTCGCGGATCGGTTTGCCGTTATCGAGGGTTTCCATGACCGCCAGCAAGCGGCTGTGTTTTTGCATCAGTCGCGCGATTGCATACAGAACGCGCGCACGTTTATGGCCGGACTTGGCCCAAGCGGGTTGCGCCTTGCGCGCGGCGGCGACGGCCAATGCAACCTCTTCGGTGGTGCCTTTGGTCACTCCCGCCAGTTTGACGCCAGTCGCAGGGTTGGTCGTCGCAAAATCATCACGCAGCGCGCCCCATTTGCCACCGATGTAGTGGCCTGCGATGCCGCCGTTGTCTGATAGCCATGCCAGTGCCTCTGCGCTGCTTTCGGGGGCAGGGCCGTAGTCCATGGTGTCGAAGATTTCTTTAATGGTCATGGCCTATCCAATCGCGTGCCGCCACTGGGCGGAATAGGCCCCTGTGACGTGATGTTCGAGTTGCCGTTCGATGTCGCCCAGCAAGCTGGAGGCGCCAAAGCGGAAAAGGTCGGGTTGCAGCCAGCGGTCGCCAAGTTCGTCTTTGATCATGCTGAGGTAAACCAGCGAATCTTTGGCTTTTGAAATCCCGCCTGCGGGCTTGTAGCCGACTTTGACGCCCGTGCGGTCCTGATAGTCACGGATCGCGCGGATCATAGTCAGGGTCACGGGTAGCGTGGCGTTCACTGGTTCTTTGCCAGTCGATGTCTTGATGAAATCAGCGCCTGCCATCATGCAAACCAGCGATGCGCGGCCCACGTTGCGCAGTGTGCCAAGCTCGCCTGTGGCAAGGATCGCCTTGACGTGTGCATTACCGCATGCGGCCCGCATTTCGCGCATTTCATCGTAAAGCGCTTGCCAGTTGCCTGTCAGAACATGGCGGCGGCTGATAACGATGTCGATTTCTTGCGCGCCTGCCGCCACGCTTTCCGCGATTTCCGCGATCCGCAGATGGAAAGGGGACAGGCCTGCCGGAAATCCGGTCGAAACAGCAGCCACAGGAATGTTCGTGCCCTGTAGTGCGTCGACCGCTGTGGCGACCATGTCGTGATAGACACAAATCGCACCTGTGGTCAGGCCTTCCATGCCCAGCGCTTCCAAAATATGTGGCGCAACGGGCTGGCGTGCTTTTGCACATAGCCGCCGTACGCGTCCTTCGCTGTCGTCGCCGGACAGGGTGGTCAAGTCCATCAAACTGACAGCTTTGCAAAGCCATGCCGCTTGGTAGTCTTTTTTGACGCTGCGCCGTCCGGGTAATGTTTGTGCACGCCGTTCAATTGCTGACGTATTTGCTTGCACGGCCATGACCCAATCAAGGTCAAGCGGCATGCCTTCGTTGCGTGCTTCGTGAAGCTGCGGCAGCTGAAATGAGGTCAGCGGTGGGGATTGGGTGGTTTGCAAGGGGGCCTCCTGCGGTGCCTGATCAGGGTCGCACTTTGGATTTGTCTTGGCAAGTTTTGTCCAAATGGTCAAATAAAATGGCGCGGGGTGTGCGGTATACCGCGTAAGACCTTGCGTCAGACCGTTGTTACACGGGCTGAACCACGTCGCGCTGGAACTTTTGCCGGTATTGCAGCGGTGTCACGCCATAGGCGGCGCGGAACAATTTGTGGAAATGTGACATGTTGGGGATGCCGCATTCGGCCGCGATGTCGCTAATCGCTTCGCTGTCGGTGGTCAGTGCGCGTGCCGCATATGACATGCGGATGTTGTTTACGTAGTCCGACGGCGTTTGCCCCAGATATTTGCGCATCATTCGGCTGACGTGCGGATGTGCTTTGCCAGCCTGCGCAACCAATCCAGCAGAGCCTTCGCGGAAAACTTCAGGGTCATTTGCTGCAAGACACGCTTGGGCCAGCCACACGGGTACATCCGCCGCGAAAGCCTCTGCAGTTAGGTCAGCACAAAGTGGCAGCAAAAATGCCTCGGCCGCAAGTGTATCGCCTAAGCTGCGCTCCAATTGGACGGCAGCGTGGTTCAATGCTGCCAGTTGCCGAATGTCGCGGTGGGTTTGTACGGGTCCAGAATTGGCCCAGAATAGGTGGCCGTTCACGCTAGGGTGTCGCTTGGCCAAAGACTTGATCGTTTGGGGGTGGATGCAGATAGATACGACCAACGCCTGTTCGCCGCGCCCTTGCAGCGCATGGGTTTGACCTGGTTGGACAAAGACAACATCGCCTTCAGTCAGCGTTACGACTTTGTCCGCAAGATGATGACGCACCTTGCCGTTTTGAACCCACAGAAGTTCAAAAAAGTCATGACCGTGCAGCGCACGGGGCCGCGTCGTGGTCAGCGTAGCCCGCGTCAAATGAGTTTGAGCACCAGCGCGCAGGATGTCTTTGTGGCGAAGAATTTGCGTCATATCCTGTTTGTACCATCGATTTTGCTGCGCTGCAGCATGAAAATGCATCGCCCCGTGACAAACGCTGCGTGTCAGGGTATCGCATTCGCAATAAATCGCATGAGGTATGCCATGACTTTTGACCGTTCCATCAAGATTGCCCCGTCCATCTTGTCCGCTGATTTCGCTAATTTCGGGGCCGAGTGTGAAGCCATTGAGGCGCAAGGTGCTGACTGGGTGCATGTCGACGTTATGGACGGGCATTTTGTGCCCAATATCACCTTCGGTCCCGCGACCTGTGCCGCGATCCGCCCCCACATCAAAGGTATCATGGACGTTCATTTGATGATCGCGCCGGTTGATCCCTTTATCGAGGGTTTTGCAAAGGCAGGTGCTGACATTATCACCGCCCATGTCGAGGCTGGCCCGCATATCCACCGCACGCTGCAAGCGATCCGCGGGGCTGGCGCAAAAGCGGGCATCGCGCTGAACCCCGGCACGCCAGCGTCTTCGGTGGAAGCATTGCTTGATATGGTTGATCTGGTTTGCGTGATGACCGTGAACCCCGGGTTCGGCGGGCAAAAATTCATTCATAGCCAAGTCGAAAAGGTGCGCACATTGCGCGCTATGATCGGTGATCGTCCGATCCATATCGAGATTGATGGCGGTGTTGATCCAACAACTGCGCCATTGGTCGCGGCGGCAGGTGCTGATGTGCTGGTGGCCGGATCTGCAGTGTTCCGCGGTGGATCGGTCAGCAATCCTGCGCCATATGGCGAGAATATTCGCGCGATCAGAGCGGCTGCAAGCTAAGCCTCACGTACCGGCAAAATACAAAACAGGCGCCAACACGTGGATGGCGCCTGTTTGTAGCTCAATCAGAGATACGAGTGCTTCGAATTTAGAACGCAACTTCTGTAGCGATACCTTGTTCGACAGCCAACTTGACGATGCTTGCTGCGACCGCAAGGTCCTGCAGGCCAACACCGGTTCCATCAAAAATAGTGATCTCATCGTCTGACGTGCGTCCTGGATGTGTGCCATTGATGACCGCACCCAATTCATTGACGTCACTTTCCTTGATTAGGCCTGCAGCGATGGCATGTTGCGCCTCGCCGATGCTGATGGATTGTGCGACCTCGTCTGTAAACACCGTGGAACTCGCAAGTAGGGCTGTCTCAAGCTCTTGCTTGCCTTTGGTGTCGGTGCCCATGCAGGCAACATGCGTGCCGGGACCGATATGCTTGGCCATGACTGTAGGCGCAAAAGTTGAGGTGATCGAGATCACAACATCTGCCTCGACCATGCCCTCAAGCTCGACCGCCTCAAAAGGAACTCCTGCCTCGTTGGCGATCTTCTCAATGTTGGGCAGCATTTCAGGGTGATAGTTCCAGCCAATGACTTTTTCAAATTCACGCTGCTCAAGGGCGGCACGCAACTGAAATGTCGCCTGGTGACCAGCACCGACCATACCCATGACCTTGGCGTCTTTGCGCGCCAAATGCTTAATGGAAACAGAGGATGCAGCGGCCGTGCGTAGGGCCGTCAGCAAGTTGCCACCGACCATTGCACTGACCATGCCGGTATCAGGATCAAACAGGAAAACCGTGGACTGGTGGTTGATCGCCCCATGTTTTTCAAGGTTGTTCGGCCAGTACCCACCAGCTTTCAGGCCCAACGCCATGCCTGTTTTGTCGAACCCGCCCTTGAAACCATAAAGCGCGTCTTCGTAGCCAATCGCCTCGCGGATGACAGGAAAGTTGTAGGCGTCGCCTTTGGACATTGCGGCGAACACTTGCTCGACTGCGGTAAACGCATCAGCGCGGGTCAGTAGACCTGCAATCTCTTTTTCGGGGACAATAATCATCTTGGTTTTCCTTACAAAACGGGCCGGTCTTAACGACCGACCCTGACTTCTTTTTCCTAGGCAAACTTCCCCCGGAGGGTCCGAAGCTTAGTAGGCTTTACCACGTGCTGATACGGGCCACAGTGTTTCGACCTTGCCGTTGCGCACGCCGACATACCAGTCATGCACGTTGCAAGTCGGATCACAGTGACCTGGGACCAGCTTGAGTTTGTCATTGACCTTCAAAACACCGCCCGGGTCAGCAACAACGCCGTGCTCGTCTGAGCATTTGACGTACTCAACATCGGTACGGCCATAGATTGTTGGCAGACCACTATCGACAGACTGCGCTTTGAGGCCCGCATCGACGATAGCTTTGTCGGCTTTGACGTGGCTCATGACGGAGGTCAGCAAGAACAGCGCGTTTTCCCATTCGCCTTGGTCAATACGCTTGCCTTCTTTGTCAAGAATGCGGCCATAGTCGGCGTCCATGAATGCGTATGATCCACACTGCAATTCGTTGAACACGTTTGACGCGCTTTCAAAGTAATATGAACCGGTGCCGCCACCGCCGACAATGTCGCACTCAAGCCCTGCGGCTTTCAGCAGGTCAACGCTTTCACGGACTTGTTCAATCGCGATCTCGGTCTTGCCTTGACGATCAGCATACGAGTCCATGTGCTGCATAGCACCTTGGTAGGCTTGGATGCCTGCAAACTTCAGGCCCTCTGCGCCGTCGATGGCGATTGCCAAGTCAACGACAGGCTGACCGAACTGCACACCACAGCGGCCTGCACCTACGTCGATTTCAACAAGGCATTCGATTTCGGTGCCATGCTTCATTGCTGCAGCCGACAGGTCAGCGACGTTGTCGATGTCGTCCACACAGCAAATGGCGCGCGCGCCCAGCTTTGGCAGGCGGGCCAAACGATCAATCTTTTCAGGCTGGCGCACTTGGTTAGACACGAGCACATCTTTGATGCCGCCGCGTGCGAACACTTCAGCTTCGGATACTTTCTGGCAGCAAACGCCAACAGAACCACCAAGCTTTTCTTGCAGCAATGCTACATCGACAGATTTGTGCATTTTGCCGTGCACGCGGTGACGCATGCCGTGGGATTTCGCGAAATCGCCCATCTTTTTGATGTTCCGCTCTAGCGCGTCCAGATCAAGCACAAGGCAAGGTGTCTGGATATCGGCTTCGTCCATGCCGGGCAAGGCGGGGACATCATAGCCGACTTCGAGGTCTTTTAGGTTGCTCATATCGTTCATATTTTCTCTCCCTTAACCTTGCATCCAAGGTAGTTTGTCTAGGTCAACGTTACCGCCAGTTATGACGACGCCAACGCGCTTGCCTTTAAAAAATTCACGGTTCTTGATGATGGTGGCCAGCGGCACAGCGCAGCTGGGTTCGATCACGATCTTCATGCGTTGCCACGTCAGCTTCATTGCATCGATGATCTCTTGCTCTGAGGCGGTAAAAATCTCGGTGACGTTATTGCTGACAAAGTGCCATGTCAGATCTTTAAGTGGAACCTTCAGGCCGTCAGCAACTGTGACAGGCGCATCATCTGCAATGATGTGCCCGGCTTTGAAGCTGCGGTAGGCGTCATCTGCCTGTTCTGGCTCCGACGCGATAATCTGCACGTCAGGCGCGATGTTGGACAAAGTCAGGCAGGTGCCCGAAATCATGCCGCCGCCGCCGATGGGTGCCACAACCATATCAAGGCCGTGACCGTGCTCTTCTTGCATTTGCTCCATCAGCTCTTTGCTGCAAGTGCCCTGACCCGCGATAACCCGTGGGTCATTATAAGGGTGTACGAAGTCGCCCCCTGTTTCAGCCTGAACACCAGCAAAGACTGCTTCGCGGGAGGTCGTGGAAGGCTCGCATTCTGTGATGATCCCGCCATAACCTTTGACCGCATCTTTCTTCGCTTGCGGCGCGGTGCGCGGCATCACGACGTTGCAAGGGATGCCCCTGCGGCCTGCTGCGTAAGACAGCGACAGTGCATGGTTGCCGGATGAATGTGTGCAGACGCCATTTGCGGCCGCTTCATCAGATAACCCAAAGACCGCATTGGAAGCGCCACGTACTTTGAATGCGCCAGCCTTTTGGAAGTTTTCGCACTTAAAGAACAACTCTGCTCCGGTCAGTTCATTCAGGTACGTCGACGTCAGCACAGGCGTACGGTGAATGTAGGGTTTGATCCGTTCGTGTGCTTCGATCACGTCTTGGTAGGTGGGAATATACATTTCGCTTGCGTCCTTATTTACGCCACTACCTTGAGCGGGACTGCAGTGCCGCCACGGTAAAACTCTTGTGCTGCTGCAACGCCAGACCCTAGTTTGATATCAAGGCCCAAATCAACCATGCACATTTCCGCAGTAGCGATACCAGAGAGGGCCATAACGTCCGTCATGCTTCCCAAGTGGCCGATACGAAACACCTTGCCCGCAACTTCACCAAGGCCGGTGCCAAAGGCAACGCCGTACTTGTCAGCGGCATGTGATACGATGTCAGTCGCGTTGAACCCTTCGGGTGTCTTGATCGCGCTGACAGTGTCGGAATAGACGTCCGGCGAAACCGCACATAATTCAAGGTCCCAAGCATGGATCGCCGCACGGACACCGGATGCAATCCGGGTATGACGTGCAAAGACGTTATCGAGCCCCTCTTTCAGCAATGTTTCTGTCGCCAAAAGCAGGCCGTTCATCAACCCAACTGGTGGCGTGTAAGGAAATGCGTTCGCGTCATAACCTTTGGCCATGTCGCTGATGTCAAAGAACGTGCGTGGAAGGCGCGCTGTTTTTGAAGCATCGATTGCGCGCTGGCTAAAGCCAATAATCGCAAGACCCGCTGGCAACATAAAGCCTTTTTGCGAACCGGTCACGGCGACATCAACGCCCCATTCGTCAAAGCGAAAGTCCATTGATCCGATTGAGCTAACACCATCCACGAACAACATCGCCGGGTGATCTGCGGCATCCATCGCTTTGCGGACGGCTTCGATGTCTGACTTAACGCCTGTTGCTGTCTCGTTGTGTGTCGCAAGCACCGCTTTGATCTTGTGGCCTTTGTCGGCGGCAAGGATTTCAGCATAGCGGTCTGCAGGAAGTCCGTGGCCCCAAGGGGTTTCCACGATTTCAACATTCAAACCGTGGCGTTGGCACATATCAATCCAGCGATGGCTGAACATGCCGTTGCGTGCGGCCAATACTGTGTCGCCAGCCGACAAGGTGTTTGTCAGCGTTGTTTCCCAGCCACCTGTGCCGGTTGATGGAAAGATAAAGACTTCGGCTGTTTCAGACTTCAGGATTTCCTGAACACCGGCGCGGGCTGGGTGCAGAATTTGACCGAACAAAGGTGAGCGGTGGTCAATTGTCGGCATGTCGCAGGCTTTGCGTATGGCCTCAGGCATATTCGTGGGGCCCGGGATAAATACTGGGTTCTGAAAACTCATCGTCTGTTCCTCCATTAGATTGAGCCTGTTTTGGCAGAGGTTGCTTTGCCACTCAATTTTTTTGAAATTGTTTTTCAAAAATTGATTCACAGATAAATTTGTTTGTTGTCAGGGGCTTGGTTTTTTCATAAAGTGAAATCATATTTTAAATATGGAAATAATCATGCAAGACGATGTAAAACGCGGCCGCGGAAGACCCAAGTCGTGGGACGATAAGGGTGCCCAAAACACCATTAAATCGCTGGATCGCGCGCTAGAGGTCTTGGTGCAGCTTGGCGATATGGAAGGCGGCACGTTGTCAGAGATCGCAGGCGCGCTTGGTCAGTCACCTGCAACGATCTACCGCGTCCTGACAACATTTCGGGGGCGTGGCTTTGCCGACTTTGACGAACAAACTCAAGTTTGGAGCATTGGCCCCGCTGCATTCCTTACAGGTTCGCAGTTCTTGCGCCGTACGTCTTTGGTAGAACGTGCCCGCCCGATTATGCGCGACTTGATGGAAGCCACGGGCGAAACTGCAAACCTTGGTATAGAACGGGAAGGAATGGTGCTGTTCCTAGGGCAGGTTGAAACCCACGCAACAATCCGTGCCTTTTTCCCACCCGGAACGGCATCCGCAATGCATGCGTCCGGCATTGGCAAGGCGCTGCTGTGCCGGATGGATGACAAACGCCAAAGAGAGGTGTTAGCGGCCAGCCAGCTTGAACAGTACACACCTTTCACCCTGACCGACCCCGATGCGATGATCGCGGACCTGCATGCTGCGAAAGCGCGCGGCTACGCGCTGGACGGCGAAGAGCGCAATATCGGGATGCGCTGTATCGCTGCGCCCGTTTTCGATGTGTTTGGCGAAGTCGTGGCAGGCATTTCAGTCTCTGGCCCGACGGCACGGATCACCGAAGACCGGATTGACGCGCTTGCGGCGCATGTGATGGACGCGGCGACACGTTTGACCCTTGCGATCGGCGGCAACAACCGTCCGGCAGGGTAAGCCTAGCGCTTGGTCGACCGAATAGCGCTGTTCTTGTAGTTGGGGTCATCCACAATCGGATGATCCACTGACGGGTCATGCATGTCTGTGAAAGCGGGTTTGGGATGCGAAATACGCGCCCATAGTTTGCGAGCAATGAACTGCGCGATCACGACCAGAACGATGAACGCGCCAAATGCAGACAAGATGGACCACAAATCCAGCATGATACACGCATCGCCAGCCCCAAAGACAATGGCGTAAAGGATGCTGACCGTCTCAGTGCAGGCGTCTAACATGGCGTTTGCCTCTTTGATTTAGGTCACCATAACAGCGTCTGATTTGCAGGGCAAAGGCGGTGTCGCAGAAAGGCTGCGCCATAGCGTTATTCTGCATGACTTTCGCGCATTCGGTTCTTAGGGTTTTGCTAGTTACACCTGACCGGAGACCGCGATGCAGTTTGGCCTGACCGATGAGCAACAAATGATTGTGGATACAGTCCGCAGTTTTGTTGAAAAAGAGATTTACCCTCACGAGGACGCGGTCGAGCGCAGTGGAGAGGTGCCGCAGGAAATTGCGGACGAAATCAAGCGCAAGACAATTGAACTTGGCTTTTACGCCTGCAATTTTCCCGAGGAAGTCGGCGGCGCAGGATTGAACCATGTGGATTTCGCTTTGGTCGAACGTGAATTGGGGCGCGGGTCGATGGCCCTGAACCACTTCTTTGGCCGCCCGCAGAATATTTTGATGGCCTGCAAGGACGATCAGGTCGATCGCTACCTGCTGCCTGCCGTGCGCGGCGAACGTATGGACGCGCTGGCTATGACCGAACCGGACGCAGGATCGGATGTGCGTGGGATGAAATGTAGTGCTGTGCGTGATGGCGGTGATTGGGTCCTGAATGGATCCAAACACTTTATCTCTGGCGCGGATCACGCCGATTTCTTCATTGTGTTCGTGGCGACTGGCGTTGATGAAACTCCGCGCGGCCCCAAGAAACGGATCACGACCTTTCTGGTTGATCGCGGCACGCCTGGGTTTGTGGTGCGTGACGGTTATGCGTCGGTCAGTCACCGTGGCTATAAGAACTGTATCCTTGATTTCGACAATTGCCGTCTGCCCGATGCCCAAGTTCTGGGCGAAGTTGATGGCGGTTTTGCGGTGATGAACGAATGGCTTTATGCGACGCGGATCACGGTCGCTACAATGTCGGTCGGGCGTGCACGACGCTGTTTTGATTATGCATTGAACTATGCGGCCGAACGCAAACAATTCGGCCAACCGATTGGCAAGTTCCAAGGTGTTAGTTTCCAAATCGCCGATATGATCACCGAGATTGATGCGGCTGATATGCTGACCCTCGCCGCCGCTTGGCGTCTGGACGAAGGGCTGCCCGCCAACCGTGAAATTGCCTCTGCTAAAGTTTATGCCACTGAAATGCTGGCCCGCGTCACCGATGCGACGTTGCAAATCTATGGTGGCATGGGATTGATGAGCGATTTCCCGATTGAACGTTTCTGGCGTGATGCCCGTGTGGAACGCATTTGGGACGGCACGTCGGAAATTCAGCGCCACATTATCAGCCGTGAACTCTTGCGACCTTTGGGTGCTTGATGGAGCGTTTGCAACGACTTTTTGCCCCCAGGTCAATCGCCGTTATTGGCGGTGGCGCTTGGGGGACAGAGGTGCTTCTGCAATGCCAAAAGATCGGATTTGCGGGTGATCTTTGGGTTGTGCATCCAACCAAGGTGGATATCGCGGGGCTCGTTCCCTTTGCGCATGTGAACGATCTGCCTACTGCGCCTGATGCGGTTTTTATCGGGGTCAATCGGCACCTTACGGTAGACGTAGTACGCGATCTTTCGGCAATGGGCGCAGGCGGTGCGATTTGCTTTGCCTCGGGTTTCAGCGAAGCGGCTGCCGAAGATACAGACGGCACAAACCTACAAGCCGCCTTGTTGGAAGCCGCGCAAGACATGCCGATCATCGGGCCAAATTGCTATGGTTTCTTAAACTATCTTGATGGCGTCGCGATGTGGCCAGACCAGCATGGCGGCTTGCGTGTAGACAGCGGCGTGGCGCTGATCACGCAGTCCTCGAACGTAGCGATCAATCTGACGATGCAAGCACGCGGTTTGCCAATTTCTTACGTCGTGACGGTTGGCAACCAAGCGCAGACAGGGTTTTCTGAGGTTGGCCAAGCCCTGCTTGCGAACCCCAAGGTCACGGCGCTGGGCCTACACATCGAAGGCATCGACGATTTGTCTGCATTCATGGAACTGGCCGCGACAGCCAAACGATTGAGAAAACCCATTGTCGCCCTGAAAATTGGCCAGTCGGAACAAGCGCAGAAGGCGGCCATTTCGCACACTGCATCCCTTGCGGGCAGTGATGCAGGTGCTTCGGTTTTGCTTGCGCGTTTGGGGATCGGGCGGGTCACGTCGCTGTCGGCTTTTTTAGAAACGCTAAAATTATTGCATGTCGTCGGTCCACTGCCTTCCGCGAACATCGCGTCGATGTCGTGTTCGGGTGGTGAGGCAAGCTTGATGGCGGATGCGGCCTTTGGGACGCAGGTGACTTTTCCGCCTTTGACGGATGGGCAGCAAAAAGACTTGCGCGATACGTTGGGTCCACTGGTCGCCCTGTCAAACCCGCTTGATTACCATACGTTTATTTGGGGCGACGAGGACGCGATGACAGCGACATTCGCGGCGATGATGACGTCTGAAATCGCCATTGGCATCGTCGTATTGGATTTCCCGCGCCCCGATCGCTGCACGTCTCCCGATTGGGAACTGGTCTTGAATGCGGTCGCCCGCGCGCAGAAACAAACAGGACAGCCCGTCGCGATCTTGGGCTCACTAGTCGACAATATCCCAGAGGACGTTTCTCAAAGGTTGATCGCGCGGGGCGTTATGTCGTTTTGCGGGATGTCCGAAGCGTTTGAGGCCATCGCTGTGGCAGCATTCTTGGGCAAGCCGAAAGACGCTATGACAGCGATTCACTTGCCACCTGTCGTCAAACCATCTGCGGTTCTAACTGAGGCCGCCGCAAAATCCGCGCTTAGCGCTTATGGCGTGCGTATACCCATGTCGCAGCGTGCCGATGCGGTCGGCGATCTAGCAAAAGCTGCAGATACGGTCGGATTTCCTCTGGTTCTTAAGGGGGAAGGCGTTGCGCACAAAACCGAAGCGGGCGCTGTTATCGTTGGCATTTCGAACCACACGACGCTGTTGGATGCCGCGCAGGCGATGCCCGCGAGCAGCTTCTTGGTCGAACAAATGATCGATAGTGCTACCGTCGAACTGCTGATTGGTGTCATGCTGGACCCTGCGCATGGGTATGTATTGACGTTGGCGGCGGGTGGTACGCTGACCGAGTTGCTGCAAGATAGGGCCAATATGATATTGCCCGTTGATGCCGGAATGATTGATGCGGCTCTGGGCCGCTTGCGCATAGCGCCTTTGCTGGACGGTTACCGTGGCGGCAAAGCGGTTGACCGGCAGGCCATTATCCGCACTGTCCTTGCTGTGCAGTCTTATGTTCTGGACACCGCGCCATACGAAGTTGAAATCAACCCGCTGTTGTGTGGCCCTGACGGGGCCATCGCAGTGGACGCACTTATCACAACAGGAGAACCTCATGACTGACGGTCCCATCAAAATCAAACGCGACGGCCATATCCTAGAGGTCACGTTGGACCGCCCCAAGGCCAACGCAATCGACCTTGAAACCAGTCGGATCATGGGCGAGATTTTTGCCGATTTCCGCGACGACCCAGATTTAAGGGTGGCACTGGTCACGGGTGCAGGCGACAGGTTTTTCTGCCCCGGTTGGGATCTGAAAGCTGCCGCCGATGGTGATGCAGTTGATGGTGACTATGGACGTGGCGGCTTTGGTGGATTGCAAGAACTGCGCGGATTGAACAAGCCGGTGATTATGGCGATAAACGGAATTTGCTGTGGTGGCGGGCTGGAATTGGCATTGTCTGGCGACATCTTGTTTGCCGCACAACACGCAAGTTTCGCCCTGCCGGAAATTAACTCTGGCACGGTCGCGGATGCGGCATCTGTGAAACTGCCCAAGCGCATTCCATATCATATCGCAATGGAAATGTTGCTGACGGGGCGCTGGATTGATGCCGAAGAGGCCGCGCGCTGGGGCATGATCAACCGTGTCTTTCCCGCTGATCAACTGATGGCAGAGGCGCGTAAAACAGCCGCGCTGATCGCATCCGGTCCGCCTTTGGTTTATGCCGCCCTCAAAGAAATTGTGCGCGAATCCGAGGACATGAAATTCCAAGACGCGATGAACAAGATCACCAAAAGCCAGTTTTCGACGGTTGAAACGCTTTATAGGTCTGAAGATCAGCTAGAAGGCGCGCGGGCCTTTGCCGAAAAGCGCGACCCAGTCTGGAAGGGAAAGTAGTTTTTACATTTAAAAACAACGAATTAAATATTAACATACTAAAACAATCAGGAATACTTGCCAATCCATATCGTTTTTGTCAGGTTAGCGTTATTGATTCAATCTCAACGCAAGGAAAAACAAATGCGTAAATCTGTCAAAGCAGCACTCGCGGTGACAACGGCGATCTCATCGCTGGCAACGGCGGTTTATGCCGAAAGCCACGCAGGCGACGTGAACCTGTATTCGTCACGTCACTATGACACGGACGAGCGGCTCTATTCGGACTTTACCGAATTGACGGGCATTACCGTGAACCGGATCGAGGGCAACGCAGACGAACTGATTGCACGCATGACCGCAGAGGGTGCGAATTCGCCAGCTGATATCTTGCTCACCGTTGATACGTCGCGGCTAGAACGCGCCAAAAACGCAGGCGTCTTGCAGTCCATTGATAGTGACGTGCTCGAAACGCGGATACCTGCCAGCTTGCAAGATAGCGACAATCAGTGGTTCGGCTTTAGCCAACGCGCGCGCATCATCTTTTATGACAAAACCGAAGTGACAAACCCGCCGATGGACTATGTCTCGCTCGCGGACCCGGCATATGAAGGCATGATTTGCCATCGTTCGTCCACAAACGTGTACTCGCAAACGCTACTTGCGTCAGTGATCGAGAACTTTGGAACCGAGGCCGCAACTGCATGGGCGCAAGGCGTGGTAAATAACTTTGCCCGCGATCCACAGGGCGGTGATACGGATCAGTTGCGTGGATTGGTGTCCGGCGAATGCGCCATTTCGATCTCAAACACGTATTACTTTTCGCGCGCGCTGCGCCGCGAAGTCGACGGCTTGGATGCCGAGGCTATGGCAAACATCGGTTGGATCTTCCCTGCACAAAATGCCGAAGGGGCGCATATGAACCTGTCGGGTGGTGGTGTGGCCGCAAATGCGCCGAACCGTGAAAACGCGATTCTCTTTATGGAGTATCTCGCGTCTGATCAGGCGCAGCAGTATTTTAGTGCTGGCAACGATGAATATCCTGCCGTGCCGGGTGTTGAGCTGTCCCCGTCAGTCGCAGCTTTGGGCATTTTTCGCCCTGACGCTGTCGACCTCAGCGAAGTGGCCAAGAACGTCCCAGAGGCGCAGGTGATCTTTAATCAGGTTGGCTGGGAATAAACCTAAACCAGACCGCATGACCAAGGGGCGTGGCACAAGCTGCGCCCCTATTGCTATGCGCGCCCTTTGCCGATCCGGCGACAAAGCAGCACGACGGGGATCAAGCCGATGGCAGCGATCACAAGACTGGGGACTGCCGCACCTTCCAGCCGTTCATCCGACGCAAGCCGGTAGGCCTGCACCGCCAATGTATCATAGTTGAATGGCCGCATGATCAAGGTCGCGGGCAGTTCTTTCATCACGTCCACAAAGACGATCAACCCTGCTGTCAGCAAGCTGGTGCGCAAAAGCGGCACATGAACGCGACGAACGAGCCCCGGCATATCTTGGCCCAATGTGCGCGCGGCTGCGTCCATGTTTGGGCCGACGGTCGCAATACCGCCTTCATATGCGCCAATGGCTGCGGCTAAGAAGCGGATGAGGTAGGCAAAGATTAGCAACCAGATTGATCCGGTGAACAATAGACCTGTTGATATGTCGAAGGTCGCCCGCATCCATGCATCAAGTGCGTTATCAAATGCGGCGAATGGCACCAACAGCCCTACTGCGATGACGCCACCGGGCACGGCATAGCCGATGCGCGCCAGATAGAGTGATGTGCCTGTCAGCCTATTCGCCCTTACGCGGTGCAAAGTGCCAAGTACCAGTGCGGCGACCACGGCCAAAACAGCCGCAATGCTGGCTAGCACCAGCGAGTTTCTGATGAACCCAAGATAGCGTGGGCTTAGCAGATCTTGCTCTGATCCAACCGCCATAGTGCCAAGGGCAAGAACCGGCAACAGCACACCCAGTAAAACCGGTGCCAGACAAAACGCACTCGCCATCAGTCGCTGGCCTTTGCCAAGGGTGATCCGCTGCATCGGTGCATTGCGTCTGCCGTTGGCGTATTTTGCGCCTCCACGGCTTGTCCGTTCCAACATGGCCAGCAGCAGGGCAAAGCTTAGCAGGCCCAGCGCAAGTTGGGCGGCGGCTGCACGGTCTGCCATTGTGAACCAGCTTGTGTAAATACCCACAGCAAAGGTCTGAACGCCAAAATAGGCGACGGTGCCAAAGTCTGCAATCGTCTCCATCGCGACCAGCATTACGCCTGACGCAATCGCAGGGCGCGCCATCGGTAAAGAAACGGACATGAACGCGGCAAATGGCGACCGACCCAAGACGCGTGCGGCCAAGAACGTGCTGGCGCCTTGCGCTGCAAATGCAGCACGGGCCAATAGATAAACATATGGGTACAACACCAGCGTCAACATCAACGCAGCCCCGCCGATAGAGCGGATTTCAGGGAACCAGTAGTCGCGCGGCCCCCATCCAGTGATATCGCGC